>CACZVR010000036.1 GCA_902784675.1 uncultured Bacteroidales bacterium
CCGCCAAACTGTCAACCTGGTTTAGGTGAACGATAAAAATAGTGTAAACCAACTTAGTTAATCGCTCTCAATTCTGTCAAGTAATTCTAGGGAAAGACAGTGCTTCCCTTGTTTTTTAAATTCTTTTTAATGAATAGTGCCCGATTTTGGCACTACGATGGTCTACTTTTGCATTGTCAAACAAAAATAGGAGGAAATGACAATGGAAAAGAACTTGACCAATATCGTGAATCGTGATGACATGATTTGTGCGTCACTTGAGTGCAAGGGCCGCCGCCTTGCCAGCATCAATGCGACTGGTTTTTCAAGTCTGGAAACTGTGAAGCGTGCTCTGCTCGACCTTGCCGGACTGTATGCGGGAATGGCCGTGCTCACCATTCGCAACTGCACACAGGGTTGGCGCAATGTGACGACAATCGCCTCGATGCGTAATGCGGTTCTGGCGATGAGTCCTGCGACCACCGCTCCACGTCAGGGAAACCAGTACCTCATTCCGTGGGCCTCTTGAAAATAATTGTGACCCCATGTGCGCCACGATTGGAGAAATAGTTGTAAATTTGTAATGTCAAAACTTAGAAAAAGATGAAAGGAATTATAGGAGCCATCGCCGGCGACGTCATTGGGTCGGCTTATGAGTTTAACCCCACGAGGGACCACAATTTTGATTTGTTCACGCCCAAGAGCACTTTCACCGACGACACCGTGCTCACCATGGCCAATGCACTGTGGTTGCTGGAGGATCCCCAGCACACACCCGAGAAATTGGTTCGCATCATGTTGGACTTTTGCTGGAACTACCCTGACAGGGGCTACGGCGGACGTTTTGCCCGTTGGATTCATGACAGCGATCCTCAGCCTTACAACTCCTTTGGCAACGGGTCGGCCATGCGCGTGAGCCCGGTGGGTTACTATGCGCAATCGCTCGACGAGGCCTTGGAATTGGCAAAGATTTCGGCCGAAGTCACTCACAATCACCCCGAGGGCATCAAGGGCGCTCAGGCCACTGCAGCTGCCATCTTCCTTGCTCGTCAGGGCAAGACCAAGCAGGAAATCCGCGATTATGTGGCCAACACGTTCAACTATGACTTGTCGCGCACGCTCGAGGAGATTCGTCCCACGTTCACCTTTGACGAGACTTGCCAGCGCACCGTCCCCGAGGCCATCACTTGCTTTATCGAGGGAAAGGATTATGAGGATGTGGTGCGTCTGTCAGTGGCTCTGGCAGGCGATGCCGACACGATAGCCGCTATTGCGGGCTCAATCTCGTCGGCTGTTGATGAAGTGCCCAACGAGATTGTTCAGCCTGTCATTTCGTTGCTCAGTGAGGAGTTCTGCTCAATTCTGTTGCGTTTCAACGAGTTGGTAACCAAACAGGAGGCTGCCTTATGATGGACATGAACAACGGCATCCTCAAGGTTGTCCGTAGCCTTGCTGCCAAGAAATATCGTGATGACGAAGGGCTGTTTGTTGCCGAGGGCACCAAGTGCGTGCGCGACACCTGGCAGCATTTCAACTGCCGTTGGCTCATTGCCAAGCGTTCATGGTATGAACAGTGTGGCACGGCCGAGCACTATGACAAAATCGTGTTCGCCAACGGTCAACAGATGGCGCGCATCTCCCAGTTCGACACGCCCAGCGACGTGATCGCCGTCTATGAGAAACCCGAGGACAGTATTGACAATGACCGTGTGGCTCGCGGTCTGAATATCGTCCTTGACAATATTCAAGACCCTGGTAACCTGGGCACGATTATCCGCCTTGCCGATTGGTTCGGCATTCATGATATCTTTGCAAGCCGCACCACAGTGGATGTGTATAACCACAAGGTGGTGCAGGCTACCATGGGCGCCATTGCCCGTGTCAAGGTGCATTATGGTGACTTGGTGGATCTGTTTGAGCAGTTCCCCGACTTGCCTGTATACGGCACTTTTTTGGATGGCAAGGACATCTATACAAGCGACTTGGGCAAAACGGGTTTTGTCATCTTCGGTAACGAGGGGCAGGGCATCAGTGCCAAAGTAGCCAAGCACGTCAATCACCGCTTGCTCATTTCCAAAGCCAAAACTGCCGGCAGCGAATCCCTCAACGTGGGTGTTGCCGCAGCTATCACCATCAGCGAGTTCTTCCGCCGTTAATCCATTCAATTTCAACCGATAATAATCATGGCTGCCAACAAGACCACCTTCTTCTGCAAGAATTGCGGCAATGAGTCCCCCAAGTGGCTGGGCAAGTGTCCCGCCTGTGGCGAATGGAACACCTTTATCGAGGAACCCAAGGCACCCAAGTCATCGCCAGCTCGTTATGCTGGGGCAGGGGAGAGTCCCCGCCGATTGCAGGAACCTGTCAGAATTTCCGAGATTCGTGCCGAGGATCAGCCGCGCATCAATTTGCCCAGTGGTGAGTTGAACCGTGTCCTGGGTGGCGGTCTCGTTCCAGGAAGCATTGTCTTGCTGGGTGGCGAACCGGGAATCGGCAAGTCAACGTTGGTCTTGCAGAACGTGTTGCGCATCCGTTCGCGCCGTGTCCTGTATGTCTCGGGCGAGGAAAGCCCGCAGCAGTTGCGCATGCGTGCCGACCGCATTGCTGGTGGACACATGGATTGCGAGTGTTACCTGTTGTGTGAGACATCGCTGGACAATATTTTCAACAGCATCCGCGCTTTTCAGCCAGGGTTGATTATTGTGGATTCGATTCAGACCATTGCAAGCGAACAGCTAGAAAGTGCCCCGGGAAGCGTGACCCAGGTGCGTGAGTGTGCTGCCGCTTTCCAGCGCTATGCCAAGGAGACTTACACCCCTGTCATCCTCATCGGACACATTAACAAGGAGGGAAGCATCGCCGGTCCCAAGGTGCTGGAGCACATTGTTGACGCGGTGATTCAGTTCGAGGGTGACCGTAACTATCTGTACCGCATCCTGCGACCGATCAAAAACCGCTTTGGCAACACCAGTGAGATCGGCATCTATGAGATGAAGGAAGACGGACTGCGCGAGGTGACGAATCCCAGCGAGTTGCTGCTCAGCGACCGTGACGGTGAACTATCAGGCACTGCCATCGGTGTCACTATCGACGGTATGAGACCTTTCCTCATCGAGGTGCAGGCCCTGGTCAGTACAGCGGCTTATGGCACTGCGCAGCGCTCGGTGACAGGCTTTGACCAGCGGCGCATGAACATGTTGCTCGCTGTGCTTGAGAAACGCCTTGGCTTCAAGTTGGCGCAGAAGGATGTCTTCCTGAACATCGTGGGGGGCATCAAGGTCAATGATCCTGCCTTGGATTTGGCGGTCATCAGCGCCATCTTGTCATCCAATGTCGATATGGCGATTAACGCCAACGTCTGCTTTGCGGGCGAGGTGGGACTGTCGGGAGAAATTCGTCAGGTCACCCGCTGTGAGCAACGCGTGACCGAGGCGCAGAAACTGGGCTTCGACACCATTATCATCCCCAAGAATAACCTCAAGGGTGTGAAACGTGACGCCTGGACCATCAAGGTCGTTGAGGTCGCCCGAGTCGAGGACGCTTTCCGCCATCTCTTCGGCTAACCCACAAGTCACCACCAGCGTTTTCAAGTCACTGATCAGTGACTTTTTTCTTTTTTGCATTTGCAGTTGTTGCCGCAGCCGCAGCCACAATCGCCGCCTTTGCCGCGCGTCATCTTGATCACGCGTCGCAAGACATACACCAGTGCCACGGCCACGATGCCCAGCACCACTATGGTTTGTATCAATGCAGATGTTGACATAAACTCCTAACTTCTAACTCCTAACTTATAATAACGCTCTCGCCACTTGATAAAAAATGAAGGATACTAGCCACGCCACACCAGTGGTGTAGAATATCTCAAAGATCATCCATTTAGTGCCTGCTTCGCGCTTGATGGCGACAAGTGCCGCGATGCAAGGGAAGTAGAGCAGGATGAACAGCATGAAAGAGTAGGCCACAATCGGGTCAAAGATATGTTCACCATTCGCCTTGGTCGCGTTTTGCAGCTTCTCCTTGAGTGATGCGCTTTCCTCGTCGGCATCGGCCTCACCGGTGTAGAGCACGCCCATCGTCGAGACGACAATTTCTTTTGCGGCAGCACCTGTGAGAACGCTCACGCCCATCTGCCAGTTGAAGCCCAGCGGCTCGACAACGGGTTCAATGGCTTTGCCCATCTTGCCCATGTAGGAATTCTCGATCTGTTCCTGTGGCGTCTGTCCCTCATGCCTAGGGAAATAACCCAGCGCCCACACGATGATTGAAGCCGCGAGAATGATGGTAGCCATCTTCTGCAGGTATTGTTTTCCCTTGCTCCACATGTGGATGGTGGCATTGCGCGCCGTTGGGCGACGATAGGGTGGCAACTCCATCACAAACTGCGTTTTGTCATGTTTGAGCAGTGTCTTGCTCAAAATGATGGCAGTGATAGCGGCCACAAAGATGCCCACCAGATATATGCTCATCAGAATCAATCCCTGCTTGGCGGTGAAGAATGCGGCCACCAGCAACAGATAGGCCGGCAGACGGGCCGAGCACGACATGAAGGGTACGGTAAGAATTGTCACCAGACGGTCGCGACGGTTCTCCAGCGTGCGGGTGGCCATGATGGCGGGAACGCCGCACCCAAAGCCGATCAGGTAGGGGATGAAGGACTTGCCGTGCAATCCCACGCGGTGCATGATGCGATCAACGATAAACGCAGCACGGGCCATATAGCCGCTGTCCTCGAGCAGCGAGATGAAGAAGAACAAGATCAGAATTTGCGGCAGGAACACGAGCACACCGCCCACACCGCCGATGATGCCATCGACAATCAGGTCACGCAAGATGCCGTCGGGCATTGCTTTGCCAATCCACTCGCCAAACCAGCCGATGCCGTTCTCAATCCACTCCTGCGGATAGGCACCAAGCGTGAACGTGGCTTCAAACATCAGCCACATCAGCAGCAACAGGATGGGAAGCGCCAACCAGCGGTTGGTGAGCAGACGGTCCAGCGAGTAACCGGGTTTTGTCTCGCCGACAGCACGCTCGGGATTGGTGGTGAGCGTCTCGGCAAGGGCGCCGCGCACAAAACCGTATTTCAGGTCGGTGATCACGCTCACAATGTCGTCATTGTAGTCGCGTTCGATGCGTTGACGCATCTCGGCCGCTTTCTCTTTGACTTGTTCGGCATTTTCTTGACCCTCCAGCAATTTCATGGCATGCTGGTCATTTTCGATGAGTTTCAGCACGGTGTAACGATCCAGCGTGTGACACATCACGCCCAACTCCTTGAGGCAGTCCTCGATGAGGGTGCCGTAGTTCACATTGTGGTGATGAGTCTCCTGTTCGCTCTCGTCAATAGCTTCGATGGTAGCCTTCAGCACGTCCTTCACGCCGCGTCCGTTAAATGCGGTCATGGGCACCATGCGAGCGCCCAGCAGTCGGCTCATCATCTCGATGTCCAGCTTGTCGCCGCTTTTCTCGAGCTCATCCCACATGTTCAAGGCAATGACGATGGGGATGTTCATGTCCATCACCTGGGTGGTGAGGTAAAGGTTGCGCTCCAGATTGCCGGCGTCAACAATGTTGAGAATGGCGTCAGGGTGATTGTCACGGATGTAGGTGCGCACATACATCTCCTCGGGAGAGTATTCCGTCAGTGAGTAGGTGCCGGGCAAATCCACCAGCTGCACCTTGCGGCCATCGATGGTGAACCAGCCTTCCTTGCTGTCAACGGTCACGCCGCCATAGTTGCCCACTTTCTCCTTGGCACCGGTCACCTGATTGAATAATGAGGTCTTGCCGCAGTTGGGGTTACCCACAAGCACGACGCGCAACACGTCGTCGGCCATCGGATCAACACCGCCCACAGTGGTCTCGACAATGCCGTGGAACGCGTCTTCCATGTCGCAAAAGTCAGCTCCCTCGTCAGTCACTTCAACCTGCGTGGCTTCGCTGTGACGCAGCGAGATGTGCGAGCCCATGATCATATACTCCACAGGATCAAGCAGGGGAGCGTTCTTCAGCACGGTGACTTTGGCGCCGCGCACGAAGCCCATCTCCAGCAAACGCTGTCTGAATGCGCCGTCACCCATCACGCGCACCACCTGGACGGTAGCGCCAACAGGTTCATTGTCAAGCAGGCGGGTGACATTGTTGTTTGTTTTATCGTTGTTTTTATTCATGTCGTTTTGATAGATTATTCCATTTTGCAAAATTACTGCAGTGCTACAAACACTACAATCCCTTTTTTTGATGTTTTTATCTAAAAATATATCCCCATTTATGGGGATAAGAAGCAAGAATACAGACTGGAAATACTAACAAATGTTAAAAAGGGGTATGTGATTAAACTTTTTATATTTCGATTAGTCTTTATATTGACTTCGATGAAGTTTTTAACCGCTTCAAACGAATAAAACTGACTTTTTCTTAATAATAAAACAATTAGACTTTGTGCCGAACTGCTGACGAAGCATCACTAGACACAGAACATATAGGTCCCGATTGACAGCAGTCTCGGGACTTTTGTTTTTTTAGGAAACAAGGGACGGATTTGATGTGAAGACATGGTGTGGGATGTGAATCGTTGCTTCGGTTTGGCTTTTCCTGTCTTTTTTGTTATCATTGTCGCAATGATTATTAACCCTTAAATTGAAAGATGATGAAAAAGAAATTTTCCTTACTGGTTTTATTCTTGTGTTTGGTGGTGGTTTCCCTGGTATCGTTTACCGATGGAGCAGAGTATGGTCGAGGCGATGTGAACAAGGACGGTAGAGTTGACATGGATGACCTCACAGTTCTTGTTAATTACCTCTTGACGAATCAATGGCCCACTGATGATGCACATCTTCCCTATGGCTCCAAGAGTTTCTATCTCAATGGCGTGGGATTTTCGTTGATTCCAATCGAGGGGGGAACCTTCACGATGGGTGCTACCGAGGAGCAGATTGCGGATGCAGATGAAGATGAATACCCTGCCCATGAGGTCACTGTCTCGAGTTTCTATATGTCACAGATTGAGGTGACTCGACAGTTGTGGCTGGAAGTCATGGGTACAACGCCAGGTCATTTTTCAAGTGGTTTCTGTCGTCCGGTTACACATGTTTCGTGGAATGATTGTCAGGAGTTCATCGCTAAATTGAATGAGCTTACCCACAGTTCATTCCGACTGCCCACCGAGGCCGAATGGGAGTACGCTGCTCGAGGTGGAAAATTGACTCACAGTTACTTGTATGCTGGTAGTGACAACATTGATGAGGTCGCATGGTATGGTGGTAATCCTGCAGGCAATATTTCTCATAATGTGGCCATGAAGAAAGATAACGAGCTGCAGCTGTTTGATATGTCTGGTAACGTGCGTGAATGGTGCCAGAATTATTATGGACCCTATAGCAGTGAACCTCAGACCGATCCCACAGGTCCCGAATCGGGTTATTACCGTGTGTTCCGTGGTGGCAGCTATACCGACCGCGTTGCTTGGTGTCGGGTGGCTAGTAGATCATACAATAGTCCGAATACTACCTCATATTACATTGGTTTCCGTCTCGTTCTTTCCGAGTGATTCACAGTTCTCGGGTTGATTGTGCACAGCGTGCTATCATCATGTGGACCGGGCCAAAGGCTCGGTTCATTTTCTTCATGGCATGTTGTTACATCTTCAGGTAGAAGGCGCCCGTTAGGGCGACATATTCGCTGGTGAAGGTGTCGTCGTGGTGTGCGATGGTCAGGGTGTCCTCAAGGTAGGGAACCTCCCGTCGCGACAGCAGCCACAGTGTGCGCTTGGCGGGCGCGTCCTCGACAGGAATGACTCGTGTGAGCCTGCGAACGGGTAGCGAGGCAAAAGCACTTGCCTCAATGATTTCGCCCTCCGCGTCACAGGGCGAAATCAGTGCCAGCGTGCCCTCATCGCTCATCAGTCGAGCGGCACCATCGATGAGTTGCCGATAGGAGAGGGACCTGCTGTGGCGAGCCAGCGAGCGGGCTTCGTCAGGTGGAAGCAGGCTGTCGGTGAAGTAGGGTGGATTGGACACGATCAGGTCATAGCCCACTGCCATGTTCAAGTTATTGAAATCTCCCTCTATGGCTGTCAGTCGTTCGCTCCATGGCGAGTTAGCAAAATTGAGGGTTGCCTCATCGATAGCGTCATGGTCGATGTCGATGGCATCAATTACTGCATCATTGTTGCGTTGTGCCACCATCAGGGCTATGACACCGCAGCCGGTACCCACGTCAAGCACACGTCTGGCGCCCTCAACAGGGCACCAGGCACCCAGCAGCACACCATCGGTGCCCACCTTCATCGCCGTGCGGTTGTTCAATACCGCAAACTGTTTAAACTTGAAAACTTTTTCTCTTCCCATACTCAACCGCAAAATTAATCATTTTTCCTCATACCTGAAACCTAACGCCTATTGCCTAAAACCTAACGCCTTACCCGGACTGGCACGGTTTTTGCTACACATGCCGTGCGCAAAATCGTTAAAATTGCCTGCTTTTAGCATTTTTTTGCTAAAATATTCGCAATCGCTATTTTTTTGCGTTATAACTTGCACCGTTTTTATAAAGAATTTGGGTTGACTACTTAAACTTTTCAAAAACTAAAAAGTCTAAAAGACAAAACAGTTAATAACAATTTTAAACGTAATGAAAGCTATGAAGTATCGTTTTTTTCCAATGTTGGGCCTGATGGCGCTTCTTGCAGCTCCGCTTGCACTAGCCCAGGACTATGATGACATCTACTATGATGCCTCATCAGCTCCCAAGGAGGTCAAGACCGTGAAGGTCAACAAACCCGCCAAGACTGTTGCTGTCTATGGCGAGATACCTGATAGGTACAAAGTTGCAGCTCAAAGCAACTATAGCCTTGAGCGCGATGTGGATGAGTACAACCGTCGGGGTGCTTATGATCCCGAGTATGCAATTACTCTTGACGGTGATACAATCTTTGATACGGACACCCTCTATGAGGAGTCGTTCGCTAACACTCGTCGCATCGAGCGTTTCTACAACCCGGACATTGTCATTCTCAGTGACGATGATGACTTGGTGGAGCTCTATTATGATGAGTCTCCCACCATCAATTTGATTGTCGGCAGTGACTATGGCTATGCTTCCTATGGCTGGGCATCGTCCTATTATCCCTGGTACACGGGCTGGTATGAGCCTTGGTATACGGGTTGGTATGATCCCTGGTATTCATGGTACAACCCCTGGCACTATAGCTGGTATGGTCCCAGACTGTGGAACTGGAATTATTGGGGCTATCGTCCCTGGTATTCTTCCTATTGGGGCTGGAATCACGGTTGGGGCTGGCACCACAACTGGGGTTGGAGTGGCAACTATGGCCATCATTATGCCGATTGGGGACATCGTAGTTCGGGTTATGACCGTCGCCACATGAGCGGCACGAGCATCGGCTCAAGGGCCGGACTCGCGACCAACCGCAATGGACGCTCACGCGTGGGACAAGGAACCAGTGGCGGCCGCAATGGCATCTCTTCACGCAGCGGCAACGGCACCGTTGGCAGCCGTTCGACTGGAGCTGGCACTCGTGGAGGATATGCTGGCACTCGCGGCGGCAACATGGGTTCGCGCGGCAGTGGTGTATCAACCCGCAACAGCGGCAGCGTTTCAAGACCGTCTTCCTATGGTGGCAGTCGTTCGTCGGGTGGCTACAGTAGCGGCAGCCGTTCGTCAGGTGGCTCTTACAGTGGTGGCAGCCGTTCCGGCGGTTCCTATAGCGGTGGCAGCCGTTCATCCGGCGGTTCGTCAGGCGGCTCCTACAGCGGTGGCGGCGGCCGCGGATCATCAGGCGGCGGTAGCCATGGTGGATCATCGGGTGGCGGTGGACGTCGTCGATAAGGCACCTTCTCTCACACAGTTTAATCATTCGCTAACTGAAGATCATTAAATATCTTGAAAAATGAAGAAGAAAGTTTTTGCCCTCCTGTTGTGCGGACTTCCTTTACTGATCAACGCTCAGGATGCTTTTGATGTCCTGCAGATGTCACAAACCGAACTCCGGGGCACCTCGCGATTCCAGTCAATGGCAGGGGCCTTCGGAGCCCTCGGAGGCGACTTATCGACCATGACGCAGAACCCTGCCGGTATCGGTGTCTATCGCAACTCTGACCTGGGAATCACCTTGGGTCTGGACTTCAACAGCACCAAGTCGGGTGTGGACAAGATGAATCAGACCAAGTTCAATGTGAACAATGTGGGTTATGTCGGTGCCATTCGTCTCAACAGTGAGACTGTGCCCAATCTCAACTTCGGTTTCTCCTATAACCGCAACAAGTCGTTCAGCCGTCATTATATCGGTGGCGTGCTCGACATTCCGACTTCAATGAGTAACTTCATTGCCGATGAGTTTGTCAACATGGCGGATTTTACGCCCGATGACCTCTATTGGACCGATGACTTCAATCCCTATTTTGACTATCCCTATGCACCATGGGCTGCAATCACCACATTTGACATGCCCACCAAGGGCGACGGATATGTGGGCATCATCAACGACCGTGGCGATGGCAGTTTGCTCATGCAGGGCTTGTATGGACAAGGAACCAAGGGTAATGCCTACTACGAAGTGGACGAGCATGGACATGCCGACGAGTACAACATCGCTTTCGGTGGTAACATCTCCAACAAGCTGTACTTCGGTTTTGACTTCGGCATCATGGACCTTGACTTCCACAGTTTCCAGGCCTATGAGGAGAATCTGGATAATGCCTATGTCTTGGCCGATGACGAGAGTCTGTTCGATAGTCCTATCATCAATCAGAATACCCATGCTGATTGGGGCCTGTACAACTATCTGCACAGCGAGGGTACCGGTGTCAACTTCAAGTTAGGTCTCATCTGGAAACCTACCCAGACATTGCGTTTAGGTGCTGCTTTCCACACGCCCACCTACTATGACATGCGTGACACCTACTATGTGGCTGCTTCACTCAAGGCTTTCCAAGATGGCAATATGCTCTACAGCGCTGAAAAGGGCAGCAACAACGGGTATGACTACTCCAGTGAGTACACCATTAAGACCCCTTGGCGTTTCATGGGTAGTGTCGCCGGTGTGATCGGCAAGAGTGGTATCATCAGTTTGGATTACGAGTATGTGGCTAATCAGACGATGCGCATCGGTGACGACCGAGGTGGCGACTATCCCGATGTGACCGACCGTGTGAAGACCTATTTCAAGCCATCGCACATCATCCGTCTGGGTGGCGAATACCGTGTCGACCCCAATTGGAGCCTGCGTGCTGGCTACAGCATCAAGACAACTCAGGTCGAGAAGGGTGTGGATGAGTATGAATACAACATCACCACCGTGGGTACCAACCCCACCTACCAGTATGACAACACAGTGCAGCACATCACCTGTGGTGTGGGCTATCACTACAAGTCATTCTATACCGACCTGGCCTATGTTCATCAGATTCGTGAAAGCGTTTACAATGCGTTCTCACCCATCAATGATCGCTTTGGCTACGAGCCCAACGTCAGCGCCGACGTCAAGGACAACAACAATCGCATCTCGCTCACTTTGGGCATGCGCTTCTAAAAAAATCCTACCCGGAAATTACGTTTAATTTTATTATTAACAAGGCCTGGCAACATGCGAGAAGCGCGTTGCCAGGCTATTTTTTTTGACTATCCTGACCGAGTGTCCGGATGTCTTGTTCTCTTCAGTTTGTTCAGTCTGGTTTCACTTCGGGAAACAGGTCGTCAAGGCTCTTTTGGAAAGCCACCAGCTGTTCCCTGATTGCCTTGAGTTGCTCGATGGCGTCATAGCGCTTGTCAACGCCATCGCGGTTGTGGCGTATCTGTGCCTGGGCTGCGTCCAGTTTCAGGCCTTTTTCCTTCACCAGATAATACACCTTGCTGATGATTTCGATGTCATGAGGGGTGTAGTAGCGGATGTTCTTCTTGTTGCGTCGCGGCTTGATGATCGTGAACTGCGTCTCCCAGTAGCGCAGGGTTGATTCGGGGATGCCCAGGATCTCCGAAACGTCACCGATTTTGTAGAATTTTTTATTCAGTTCCTGCATGGTCTTGCACAGATTAATGGAAATAACTAACTTTGCAAGTTGATTACAACACTGCAAAGGTAAACAAAACGTTTAAACTTTGCAACAAAAAACGAACACTAATAACAAATTAAGATAAAAAATTATGCTGACTGCAAAAGAAATCCGAGAGACCTTCAAGCGTTACTTTGAGGAGCATGGACACCACATTGTGCCTTCGGCCCCTATGGTAATCAAGGATGACCCGACCCTCATGTTCACTAACGCTGGTATGAATCAGTTCAAAGACATCATTCTTGGCAACAAGGAAGCCCAGTGGCGCCGTGTGGCCGATTCACAGAAGTGCCTGCGCGTGAGCGGCAAGCACAACGACCTTGAAGAGGTGGGCCACGATACCTACCACCACACCATGTTCGAGATGTTGGGTAACTGGTCTTTTGGTGACTATTTCAAGCACGAGGCTATTGACTGGGGCTGGGACTTGCTGGTGAATGTGTTCAAGATTGACCCGAAACTGTTGTATGCGACAGTTTTCGAGGGCGACGAGCGCAATGGCTTGAGCCGTGACAACGAGGCTGCAAGTTTCTGGGAGGCTCATCTGCCCAAGGACCATATCATCAACGGCAATGCCCATGACAACTTTTGGGAGATGGGTGACACGGGTCCTTGTGGCCCTTGCAGCGAGATTCACATCGACTTGCGAAGCGAGGAAGAAAAGGCCGCTATTCCCGGCGCCGAACTCGTGAACAAGGACAACCCCCTGGTGATTGAGATTTGGAACCTTGTGTTCATGCAGTATAACCGCAAGGCCGACGGCTCGCTCGAACCGCTGCCCAACAAGGTGATTGACACCGGCATGGGCCTGGAGCGACTTTGTATGGTGCTGCAAGGCAAGAAGTCCAATTATGATACCGACGTCTTCCAGCCTCTCATTGGCAAACTCGGAGAGATGTGCGGCAAGAAATATGGTGACAACAAGGATGTGGACATCGCCATGCGTGTCATTGCCGACCACGTGCGCACCATCGCGTTCTCGGTGGCCGACGGTCAGTTGCCCAGCAATGCCAAGGCGGGCTACGTCATCCGTCGCATCCTGCGCCGTGCAGTGCGCTACGGCTACACGTTCTTGGGATTCCGCGAGGCCTTCATGTACCGTCTCATCGATACCCTCATCGAGGGAATGGGTGAGGCTTATCCTGAAATCAAGGCACAGGCCGACCTCATCAAGCACGTCACCAAGGAGGAGGAAGATGCCTTCCTGCGCACCTTGGAAACGGGCATGAAACTCATCGAGAAGGTCATCGCCGACACCAAGTCGGCCGGCAAGACAGTCGTTGACGGCAAAGAGGCCTTCACGCTGTATGACACTTTCGGCTTCCCCTTGGATCTCACCGAGCTCATCCTGCGTGAGAACGGCATGACGGTCAACGAGGAGGAATTCAACGTCGAGATGCAGAAGCAGAAACAGCGTGCACGCAACGCTGCCGCTGTCGAGGCAACCGACTGGGTGGAACTCAAGGAAGGTGTGACCGAGTTTGTGGGTTATGACCTCACCGAGTGCGATGTGAACATCCTGCGTTACCGCAAGGTGACTCAGAAGAACAAATCCTTCTACCAGATTGTGCTGGACCGCACGCCTTTCTATGCCGAGATGGGTGGTCAGGTGGGCGACCGCGGCACGCTCAAGTTGGGCGATGAGATCATCGAGGTGACCG
The DNA here is from genome assembly GCA_902784675.1 of uncultured Bacteroidales bacterium. Lineage (GTDB taxonomy): Bacteria > Bacteroidota > Bacteroidia > Bacteroidales > Muribaculaceae > Sodaliphilus. Next base: position 13,712 of record CACZVR010000036.1, read on the forward strand.
ATACCAAGCGCGAGAACAACCTGCCTGTTCACATCACGGCTAAACTGCCCAGTGACGTGAATGCCACGTTCCATGCCGCTATTGACCTCAAGGCACGCCGTGCCACCGAGTGCAACCACACGGCGACTCACCTGCTGCACGCAGCTCTGCGTCAGGTGTTGGGCACCCATGTGGAGCAGAAGGGCTCCTATGTGGACCCGCATACGTTGCGCTTCGACTTCTCGCACTTCCGCAAAGTGACTCCCGAGGAAATCCGCCAGGTGGAACACCTCACCAATTACATGATTCGCACCGCTATCCCGCGTGAGGAACACCGCGAGATGCCCATCGACGAGGCCCGTCAGATGGGTGCCATGGCCCTCTTTGGCGAGAAATATGGCGATCGTGTGCGCGTCATCAAGTATGGTGACTCGGTTGAGCTTTGTGGTGGTACTCATGTGCCCAATACGGGTAATATCGGCATGGTGCGCATCGTCAGCGAGAGCAGCATCGCTGCCGGTATCCGCCGCATCGAGGCTGTAACCGGTGCCAATGTCGAGGAAATGCTCGACCAGTTCCAGGACACCATGGCACAAGTCAAAGTATTGCTCAATAATGCTCCTGATGCAATCACGGCACTCAAGAAGTCACTCAGCGAGAATACCGAACTCAAGAAACAAGTCGATGACTTTATGAAACAGCGCATCGCTCTCCTTGCTAAGCAGCTCGAGAATGAGGCCAAACAGGAGAAAGGCATCAACGTCATTACCTTGACGGGTAATCGTCTGCCCGACGTTGTCAAGGGTGTGGCTCTTGCCATCAAGGCCGATTGCTCGGCAGCGACAGCTTTCCTGGCAGCGACCGAGTTTGAGGGCAAACCCATGCTCACCGTCATGCTCAGCGAGGATCTCGTCAAGAGCGGCAAGAAAGCTGGTGACATCGTGCGTGGTGCTGCCAAGTGCATCCAGGGTGGCGGTGGCGGTCAGCCTCATTTCGCTCAGGCTGGTGGTCGCAACCCACAGGGCTTGAATGATGCCATGATGGCGATGAGAGAGGCTCTCGGTCTTTAATTTTAAGCATACAGTTGTGGATTATCTCCTGCTAATCGTCGGGCTTGGGCTGCTCTTGTTGGCGGCTAACTATCTGGTGGATTCATCGGTGGCTATCGCTCAGCGGGCCAAGATTTCGAATTTCATCATTGGCCTGACCATCGTGGGCATCGGTACCAGTGCGCCCGAATTGTTCGTTTCGGTGTCTTCGGCACTCAGCAATAGCGGTGACATTGCCATGGGTAACGTCATCGGTTCCAATATCGCCAACATCTTCCTGATTTTGGGTGTGACGGCCGCGATATTTCCGTTTGCCATCGAGCGTTTGCAGCGCCGTCGCGACATACCGTTCTTGATTGCCATGACCCTCCTCGTGATGGCGATTGCCAACGATGCGATGATTCCTGGCATCCATGAGAACTCCCTCATCCGTCTTGACGGCTTATTCTTGCTCATCATCTTTATCGGATATATGGGTTGGGTGGTTGTCCAAAAGGGCAAGAACCCCCAAGCAGCGATACAGGAAGCCGACGAGGAGGCATCTTCGTCATTGACCGGGAAGAGTCCGTGGCTGTTGTGGCCCATCGCAGTCATCTCGCTGGTGGCGCTCATCTATGGCGGCAATCTCTTCCTGGATAGCGCCAAGAACCTGGCCCGTGCATGGGGCATGAGCGAGGCGGTCATTGCCATCACCATCGTGGCAGTGGGCACCTCGTTGCCCGAACTGGTCACCGCCATCATCGCGGCTTCCAAAAAGAACCCCCAGTTAGCATTGGGTAATGTCATCGGCAGCAATTTGTTCAACCTGATGTTCATCCTGGGCACGGCATCGACTGTAAAACCATTGAAATTCGTCGACATCAATGCGGTGGACTATGTGGTGATGCTGGTGTCTGCCATCATGCTTTATCTGGTGATTTACACGTTCAAAAAGAACAAGTTCGACCGTGTCGAGGGCTTTATCTTCTTGGCTGCTTACGTCGGCTATACGGTTTATCTGCTGCTGCGCTGAAGCCGGTGCCGTTAAACTCAAGTGCCGTTATTCTATCTAATTGAAAAAAACGTGAACTCATGATGACAAAGAATCGAACCATATCGCTGCTTTGCTGCTGCCTTGTTGCCCTCATGGCCTTGTCACAGAACAAGGTGGATACCCGTGTCCACATCTTTGATACCAATGTTCGGTCGCTCAAAGTGTGCCTCGAGAGCAATATGTATATCCCTCCTGTGCTCATGATGGATGGCAACGACAGGTTGGTCGTGAACTTTGACTATCTGGATTATGATGTTCACTATCTGCGCTACAGCGTCACTCACTGCAATGCCGACTGGCAGCCATCGCAGTTGGTCGAGAGCGAGTATGTGAGCGGCTTCAACTATGGTGACATTCTGGACTATGCCCCCAGCGAGGCGACTTATGTCCATTACTATAACTACCAGTTCATGCTCCCCAACGAGGACATGGAGTTCTTGGTCAGCGGCAACTATCTGCTCAGTGTCTATGAGCAGGACGACCCCTCGACCGTATTGTTCCAGACGCGCTTCTCGGTCTGTGAGGGCAGGGTGAGTGTTGTGCCCCAGGTCACCTCGCGCACCGATGTGGAATACAACAACCGCTTCCAGCAGTTGTCCTTCGACGTGCGCTACAAACCCAACCAGATCAAGGACCCCTACAGCGAGTTCACCTGTGTCGTCACCCAAAATTCCCGTGAGGATAACGCTGTGACGGTCACAAGGCCCTTGATGGTCGCTGTGGACCATGTGACCTATGACCACAACCGCGACCTCATCTTTGCAGCGGGCAATGAGTTCCGCCGCTTTGAGACGGTCGCAGCCCACAACCTCAATATGGGTGTTCAGTCAATACGTTACTTCGATCCCATGTATCACGCTGTGCTCGGTGTTGATGAGCCGCGCAACGAGGTGCAGTACCTCTATGACAAAACCCAGTTTGGACGTTTCACCGTCCGCAATGCCGAGGCTTTCGGCGAGAGTGCGGTGCAGGCCGACTACATGATTACCCATTTCACCCTTGATACAGGAGGAAAACTCAATGGCGGCAACATCTGGCTGTATGGAGAAATGGTCAACGGATACCCTGCATCTCAGGCCATGATGAAATATGACGCGTCCGAAGGCTGTTACACTGCCGACTTGTTGCTCAAACAGGGCGCTTACAACTACATGTACCTTTGGGTCCCTGACGGCACCACTGTCGGTCAGACGGCTAGAATCGAGGGCGACCACTATGAGACCGTCAACGAGTACCTCGTCAAGGTCTATGACCGTCCCATAGGCGAGCGCTATGACCACTTCGTCGGCTACGGTGTCGTTTATTCAGGAAAGTGATCTGGAGTATCTGGATTAACTCATCCGAGTCTTGTAGTCGATATAATCAAACTCCCTCAGTACCTCGATGGTTCCGTCCAGCCTTTTGAACAGGATGGACGGGTGTTGTATGCCGTTGAACATGTTGGTCTTGACCGTCGTGTAGTGATTCATGTCCTCGAAGGTGATGCGATCACCACTCTGCAAGGGCTTCTCGAAACTCCAGTCGCCCACATAGTCACCGCTCAAGCAAGAGTTGCCACCCATGCGGTAGGTTGGCTTTGACGTGTCCACTTCGTTGAGAGCCTGGGTGATTTTGGGCTGATAGGGCATCTCCAGACAGTCGGGCATGTGACAGGCGAACGACACATCGACAATCGCCGTCGTGATACCGCTGTTGCTCACCACATCCACCACACTGGCTTCCAGGTCTCCCGTCTGCCAGCACCATGCGCTGCCGGGTTCCAAAATAATCTGCAAATTAGGATAGGCACCCTGGAAGGCACCCAGCACCTGCTCCAAATGCTTGATGTTGTAACCCTCGCGTGTCATCAGGTGCCCGCCGCCCATGTTGAGCCATTTCAGGCGAGGCAGGTATTTCCCGAATTGCTGCTTCAATGCCAGCAGCACTTTCTCCAGGTCAAAACTCGTGCTCTCGCACAGGGCGTGGAAGTGGAATCCCTCAATACCCTCGGGCAACTCATCCAGGTCGCTTGCCAGCACCCCGAAGCGCGAACCAGGGCAGCAGGGGTTGTAGATATCGGTCTCAATCACCGAGCACATGGGGTTCACGCGCAAGCCGCAACTCACCTGCTCTCCGGGCCAGTCGGCATTGTGCTGTTTCACTTTGTCGGCAAATCTCAGGTATTGCTCCACCGAGTTGAAGGTGATGTGCGAACTGCCTGCGATATAGGCATCGATGGTCTCGTCGGTATAGGCGGGACAATAGGTGTGAGTGCGGCATTTCAACTCGTCGATGGCCAGCAGCATCTCGTTCACCGAGCTTGCCGTGGACTCGATGCCGTACTCCCTGAACACGTCAAACGTGCGCCACAACGCGTTGGCCTTGAACGCCATGATGATATCCACTCCTGTCCTCTCGGCCACGCCGGTAATCAACTCGATATTCCTGCGCAACTTCTCCTCATACACGATATAGTACGGTGTCTTGTATTCCATAGTGATTACAATATTTCAAATTTGGCGAATTTCAAAAGTAGTTTCCTTGTTTGCCCGTCATTAAAGGTGACATCAATCTTGGGGTCACTGCCGTTAGTGTCAATACTCATGACCGTGCCGTGCCCGAACCGTTGATGCAAAATTTCGCAACCCAATGACAATTCCTCTACCGTGTGGATTGTGAAACTGCCATTTGATGCTGCTGGGGGCGGAGTGGGGGAGGCTGGTCTGGATGGAACGGCGGTCCGGGGCGACTGCGTGGGCATTTGTCGTGTGGGCCGTGGCTGAGTCTCGGTACGGTGCCTGGGTCTCTCTGGAACAGGCTCCTCGTCCCAATCGTCCCACCGTGTGCGTTTGCGTGACGGCATGGGTGTTGAATTGGTGCTGCCCATCAGCAAATATTCGGGGGCAATGTCCCGCAAGAAACGGCTCATGACGCA
>CACZVR010000037.1 GCA_902784675.1 uncultured Bacteroidales bacterium
TCTATACCCGCTTCAGTTAACGCAATCGGCGAACTCGCATTTGCTGGCTGCACAGCGCTCGATAGTGTGGGAATCAGCGACTTAAGCGCCTGGTGCAACATTGACTTCTTCTCACGGACGTCCAATCCATGCTATCGTGCTCATCATCTGTACTTGAACGGAATGGAGATTGTGAATTTGGTTATCCCCGACTCGGTTTCGTCAATCAGTTCTTTCGCGTTCACGGGTTGCTCATCGATCAACAGTGTCAGCATTCCTGGTACAGTAAGGGAAATCGGTCCGTCGGCATTCAGCAATTGTGCATCGCTCAGTGTTATTGACGTGGCTGGCGACAATCCCGTCTATGATTCACGGGACAGCTGCAATGCTATCATCTATACGGCCACCGGTAAACTGATTGCTGGATGTCGAAGCACCGTCATACCGAGCACTGTGACCGCCATCGGGGATTGGGCTTTTTACGCATGCACGAGCCTTACCAGTATCGACATCCCCAACAGTGTCACCGAAATTGGATATGAGTCTTTCTATGGTTGCACTTCACTCGTTGGCGTGAACATTCCCAATTCCGTCTTGACAATCGGCTATCAGGCATTCTATGACTGCTCATCACTCAAGAGTATCCATATCCCGGGCAGTGTCAGGGGCATCGCGACCTCTGCCTTTGAGTTTTGCCCCTCGCTCACAAGTATAACTGTTTCACCAGACAATCGGCGTTATGATTCCCGCGACGAGTGCAACGCCATCATCGAGACCGACGAAAACAGGTTGATTGCAGGATGCAAAAACACCATCATCCCAGCCACGGTCACTGCGATTGACGACTATGCGTTTTCGGGATGCTACATGCTCGACGGCGTAGACATCCCTGCGGGGGTGACCTCATTGGGAAATTTTGCTTTCAGGGAATGTTCATCCTTGCGTAATGTCGTCATTCCTGAGGGGGTTACCAGCATCGGCGCTTCAGCATTCTTTGACTGTGCTATGCTCAACCGTGTAAATATCCCAGCCTCTGTAACGTCAATCGGTGATTATGCATTTGAGAAGTGCCCCGCAATCTACAGCATGGAAGTGGCAGAGGGCAATCCCAATTATGACTCACGGGACAGTTGCAACGCCATCATTGAGACCGCTACCGGCACTTTAATCGCGGGCTGCATGAAAACGGTCATACCAGAGACGGTCACAGCCATCGGCAACAACGCCTTCAGCGGCAGTTTCATGCTTACCAAACTCAACATCCCCAACTCGGTCATGTCCATTGTCGAATATGCGTTCGCGGAATGCACATCCCTCTCCAGTATCAACATTCCCAACTCGGTAACATCCATCGGTGATCTGGCTTTTGCCAACTGTTCGGCGCTCACCACCCTCGACATCCCTAACTCGGTAGTCCACATCGGCCGAGCAGCCTTCGGAGGCTGCAAATCGTTGGAAAGCATCAGGCTCCCAAAGTCCGTCACTTCTATTGGTGATAATGAATTCTTTGGTTGCGTCATGCTCAAGGACATCAACATATCTAATGCCGTGACATCCATCGGGGCAGCGGCGTTTCGCGGCTGTTTATCACTCACCACAGTCAACATTCCTAAATCAGTCACTAAAATCGGCAATTCCGCATTCCGCGAGTGCCCCTCGCTCACAAGCATGACAGTAGCCAAGGGGAACCCAGTTTACGATTCACGTGAAGCCTGCAACGCCATCATCGAGACATCCACGGGAACATTGATTGCCGGTTGCCAGAACACCGTTGTTCCAGCCACAGTCACTGTAATCGGCAACACCGCCTTTGACGGCTGCGTTCTTCTCAGTTCCATCACCATCCCCGAAAGCGTCACTGCCATCGAGAGAAAAGCATTCAACAACTGCACTGGCCTCAAGGATGTAGTTTGCCTGATTGCTAATCCTGCACAGGTCAACACAGCGCTTGATGCTTTCAAGTTGCCGTCAGGTGACTACACCGAGCGCACGCTGCATGTCCCTACTGACGCTGTTGCTGCATATCAGGCGTCAAGCGCCTGGCAGCCCTATTTTCAGAACATCATAGGCTACTGACGAGTACTGCTCTATACTGATTCGTTTCGTTAACGGTAAAGAGGAGGAACTTAGTCATTATGGGCTATTTTTTAAAAAAAGTGTTCTTTTTTGCCGTTTTTCTTGCATGTGGCACATAAAATCGCTACTTTAGCGCATCTGAATGGAAAGTGCTATGGGACAAAACAAGATTGCACAAATCGACCTGAACGATGTGCCCGAGGTCTATCACAACCTCAAGTATAATGACGGTGAGATCTATTTTGCCGACAACATCACGTCCATCCCTGGACTGATGAAACAATTCAAGGTCAATTTCATCGCCTATGTGATGGTGACCGAGGGTCGCCTCTTGCTGAACTTGAACGGCGTTAACTATCAGCTGGACAAGAACAGCTCGCTGTTTGTCGACCGCAAGATGGTGGTGGACAACGTGAAGCACACCGAGCGCTTCAGCTGCCTGATCTGCGCCATGAGCACCGACGTGGGATTCGGTTTCTTTAACAAGAGCCTGCTGCAGTCCATCATGCACATCATGGCCAATCCTGTCATCAAACTCGGACAGGACGAGGTGGACCTGATGCTCAAATACTATGAGTTGCTAGCATTCAAAATGGACCACCCCGAGATGAACTTCGGGCGCGAGACCGTGAGGGACATCATCCGCTGCTTTGCCTATGACCTGCTGTCCAATATCAACAAGCACATGAATCAAGACGGCAGTGAAGACATGCTGCGACAGGGCGATCGTGTGTTCCGCAAATTCATGCTCCTGCTTGCCGAGAACAGCAACATGAACCGCAGCGTCAAGTCCTATGCCGACGAGCTGTGCGTCTCCCCCAAATACCTGACCAGCGTGTGCCGCAAGCACAGCGATTACACCGCCAGCGAACTCATCGCCACATCGGTCATCAGCCGCATCAAGCAGTTGCTGCTCTACAGTGACTTGAGCATCAAGGAAGTAGCTGCCGAAATGGGCTTCGACAACCTCTCGTTCTTCGGCAAATATGTGAAAAAGCATTTGGGACTGTCACCCAACAACTATCGCAAACAAAACGGCTACGGCAAGTAACTGAAAGAATCATAAAAAGACGGTTCCTTTGATGTGATAGTGGCATCAAAGGAACCGTTCCTATTTTCCTTTATTCTGGAGTTAGTTGCTTTTGTGACGTTTCATGTCCAGCTCTAGACCTTTCTTGAGGAACTTGATCGTCGATTTGGAAAGGTTGGCTTCTGCTGTATGTTTCCCGCTAGGGAAATGGAATTGCAGGTACTTGCCTCCAATGAATTTCTTTTTCACGACGCAAGGGATTCTTGTCGCAGCACCGAGTTTCTCAGCACCGGTTGACATGCGGGCAGGAAATTCTATAACGGTGTTGGCGTCTTTATCAAACATCGAGAGGAGCGTGTCAAAAGACGCTAACGCCACTTCGGGGGTTGCACCTAGACAGAGGCACACCTCATCAATATGGTCAAAGGAGTTGTTAAGGTCGCCGTCAAAAAGAATGTCTAAAATGCGGAACACCCTGCCCAGTCCCAAATAGTAGCCGAAATTTCCGTCCTCGTCCTTATAGGTGAAAAGAGAGCATTCATTGTCGTCCTCATCGGCTGAAGCGATTTCCATTCTCATTCCTGCGGGAATGTCTTTGGCGCTGGCTGCGGTGTTATCAAAAGCAAAAGCAATGATGGCGATTACCGCCCACATAAAAACCTTTTTCATTATTTCAATTATCTTTATTGGTGAAAAATCGTGTCTTGTCTTTGACTCGGAAACATCAATATGGTTTAATCGCTGTTTTGACTGGAGAGTTCTTCCAGCATCTGGGCAGCAGTGAGACCCGTAACGGGGTGACGCCAGTCGGGGGCAAGTTGTAGCATAGGCTTCAAGAAGAAGTCACGGTCGGGCAAGTGGGGATGAGGAACCTGCAACGTGGGAGTATCAATGACCATATCATCAATGGCGACAATGTCGATGTCCACCAGACGGTCGATGTAGCCCCCATCGGCATCGCGGTGAGCGGCGCTACCCAAGCGGCGCTCAATGTCATGGATGCGTTCAAGCATCTGCTGCGGCTCTATATCACTGGACAGTTTCACACCCAGATTGAGGAAACGGTTATCGCTCTCAAACCCCCAAGGCTCGCTCTCCACGATAGATGACACGGCGCCACCGCTGGTGCCTGCCACAAGAAAGGCAACGGCGCGATAGAGGTTATCGCGCCGGTTACCTGTGTTAGATCCGATATTCAGATAATAATCCAAATCGATTACAAGGTCTTCTGAACCTCGATTTCCTCGAAGGCTTCGATGATATCCATCTCCTGCAAGTCGTTGTAAGACTTGACGCTCAAGCCGCAGTCATAACCGCTGCTCACTTCCTTGGCATCATCCTTGAAGCGCTTCAACGAGGCCAGCTCACCCGTGTGGATGACGATACCGTCACGGATGACACGCACCTTGCTGCCGCGCTTGATCTTGCCTTCCACAACCATGGCGCCGGCAATGGTGCCGACCTTGCTGATGTGATAGACTTGACGCACCTCGGCGCTGCCGGTGACTTCCTCCTTGATATCGGGCGAGAGCATACCCTCCATAGCGCTCTTGACCTCCTCGATGGCGTCATAGATGATGGAGTACAGACGGATGTCGACACCCTCCTGCTCGGCGGCACGCTTGGCCGAAGCCGACGGACGCACCTGGAAACCGATGATGTAGGCATCGCTCGCTGCAGCCAGCGTCACATCACTCTCGGTGATGGCACCTACAGCCTTGTGGATGACATTAACCTGCACCTCGGGCGTGGAGAGCTTGATGAGCGAGTCGCTCAATGCCTCAATCGAGCCGTCCACATCACCCTTGACAATACAGTTGAGTTCATGGAACTCACCCAGCGCACGGCGACGACCGATGTCCTCAAGGCTCACACGGTGCTGCGTGCGACGGTTAAGCTCACGCTGCAGCTGCTCGCGCTTGTTGGCGATCTGACGAGCCTCCTGGTCGGTGTCCATGACATTGAACTTGTCACCTGCGGTGGGTGCTCCGTCAAGACCCAAAATCAATGCGGGGGTCGACGGGCCACTCTCGGTGATGCGCTGGTTGCGCTCGTTGAACATCGCCTTGACCTTACCGAAGTGGGTTCCTGCCAGCACGATGTCACCAACGCGCAGGGTGCCGTTGTCCACCAGCACAGTGGCGATGTAGCCACGGCCCTTATCCAGCGACGACTCAATGATCGAACCGGTCGCCTTGCGGTTGGGGTTGGCCTTGAGGTCGAGCATGTCGGCCTCGAGCAGCACCTTCTCCATCAGTTCATTCACACCGATACCCTTCTTGGCCGAGATGTCTTGGCTCTGATACTTGCCACCCCAGTCCTCGACCAGGTAGTTCATGCCGGCAAGCTCCTCCTTGATCTTCTCGGGGTTGGCGCTGGGCTTATCAATCTTGTTGATGGCAAAGATGATGGGCACACCTGCTGCCGATGCGTGGTTGAGCGCCTCGACAGTCTGCGGCATGACGTTATCATCGGCTGCCACAATCACGATGACGATGTCGGTGACCTTGGCACCACGGGCACGCATAGCGGTGAACGCCTCGTGACCAGGGGTGTCGAGGAACGTGATGCGACGCCCGTTGGGCAACTTCACGTTATAGGCACCGATGTGCTGCGTGATACCACCAGCCTCGCCGGCGATCACGTTAGAATTGCGGATATAGTCCAGCAACGAGGTCTTACCATGGTCAACGTGACCCATGACGGTCACTACGGGAGGACGCTGAACGAGATCGGCGGGATCATCCTCCTCCTCGCTGATGGCCTCAACAACCTCGGCACTGGTATATTCAGTCTTGAAGCCGAACTCATCGGCAACGATATTGATGGTCTCGGCGTCCAAGCGCTGATTGATGCTCACCATCACACCCAGGTTCATGCACGTGGCGATAACCTTGTTGATGGGCACGTTCATCATGCTCGCCAAGTCATTGGCAGTAACAAACTCGGTGAGTTTCAGAATCTTGCTCTGTGCTGCTGCCAATGCAGCCTCCTCACGAGCTTCCTCACGGTGTTCTTCACGACGTTCGCGACGACGTGTGGCGGCGGCTTTCTTGTTGCTCTTGGCGGTGAGGCGGGCCAGCGTCTCCTTCATCTGGCGCTGAACATCTTCCTCGCTCACCTCGGGACGCAACGGCTTGCGGGCCGCTTTCTTGTCCTTGCCACGCTTGCTGGCCTGGTCATCCTTGTTGCCTCGGTTCTTGCTCGATGCCTGTGCCGGTTGATTGCCGGCGGCTTCAATGTCCACCTTCTCCTTGCCGATGCGTTTGCGCTTGCGACGACCGCCAGCCTCGCCCTGAGCCTTGGCGATGCGCTCATTGCGCTTCTCCTCCTTGGTCTTCTTGCGAGGACGGGTCTGCTGGTTCAGAGAGCTCAACTCGATGTGGCCCACAACCTTGAGCTGGGGACCGTTCACGGTCTCAGCAACAGGCTTGAAGACATTCGTTTCCTCCTTGGCCTCGGCTTCTGCAACTTCAGGCTCTTCGGCAGGGGCGGGAGCAGGCTCCGGCTCCTTTTCCTTGGGCTCGGGTGCAACGGGGGCTTGGGGCTCGGCGGGTGTGGCAGATGCCACTTCTTCCTTGGGCGACGGCGTGGCGGGTTTCTCCTCCACGGGCTTGTCTTCCACAGGTTTCTCAGCCGGCTTTGCCTCCTCTTCCTTGACCTTGGGGGTAACGGGTTTAGGCTCTGCTGGGGTTACAGGTTTAGGCTTGCCAGCGGCGTCCAAATCAATTTTACCCAACACCTTCGGCTTCTGTCCGGGCACGACGGTCTTGATTTCGCGAGACTCCTTAGCAGCGTTCTGCTTGGCTTTCTCCTTTTGGCGTTCATTGGACATCTTGTCCGACTTGGACTTCAGGTCCATGTCGGGCTTGAATTCCTTGACAAGCATCTCATAGACATCATCCTGGATGCGAGCGTTGATGCTCTTATCGATTTCGATGCCCTTCTTGTGCAGGAATTCCTCGATGGTTTGCCTTCCCACGTTCAGATCTGCGATGACTTTACTGATTTTTATCGGCATATCTTGTTTTTTATCGGTTGGCTTTCAGCAATATGCTTTCGGCTTCTATGTTGTTTCTTGATTGAGAAGTGAATAATTCTAAAAAATAGTTTCACACACGTTTGAGGGCTTACTCCTCAAACTCACGCCTGAGCACGTCGATCACATAGTCCACGGAGTCTTCCTCCAGGTCGGCTTTGTCGATCAGCTCCTGGCGAGAGGCGCGCAGCACCGACTTGGCGGTGTCATAGCCGACAGCCTTGAGGGCATCGATCACCCATGCGTCCACCTCGTCCTTGAACTCGTCCAGGTAGATGTCTTCCTCGCTGTCGGTTTCCACATCGCGGTAAACGTCGATGCTGTAACCCGTGAGGATGCTTGCCAACTTGATGTTCAGACCGCCCTTACCGATGGCCAGCGACACCTCCTCGGGACGCAGGAACACCTCGGCATGCTTGTTCTCATCGTCCAGACGGATAGATGAAATCTTGGCAGGGCTCAAAGCGCGCTGGATGAGCAGCTGCGGATTGCTCGTGAAGTTGATCACGTCGATATTCTCGTTGCGCAACTCACGCACGATGCCATGGATGCGGGCTCCTTTCACACCCACACATGCGCCCACGGGGTCGATGCGGTCGTCATAGCTTTCAACAGCGATCTTGGCACGCTCTCCAGGGATGCGGGCAACGGCACGGATGACAATCAGGCCGTCATGAATCTCGGGAACCTCCTGCTCAAACAGGCGGCGCAAGAAATTCTGGCTGGTGCGCGACACGATGATCTTGGGGTTGTTGTTGGTGTTGTCCACCTTCTCGATGACGGCGCGCACGATGTCTCCCTTGCGGTAGATATCGGTGGGAATCTGCTCCTCTTTGGGAAGAAGCAGCTCGTTCTTGTCGTCGTCGAGCAAGAGCACCTCACGCTTCCACACCTGGTAAACCTCACCGGCAACCAGTTGTCCTTCAAGGGCCTTGAACTTGTTGTAGATCGCATCCTTCTGCAAATCAAGGATCTTGCTGGCTAGGGTCTGCCGCAAATTCAAAATGGCTCGTCTACCGAACTTGGCGAAGTCAATCTTGCGGAAGTGTTCCTCGCCCACCTCACAGTCGGGGTCGTCGTCGGCTTGCGCATCGCTAAGCGAAATCTCCATATTGGGGTTTTCCACTTCACCGTCGTTCACCACCATGAGTTTCTGGTAGATCTCACAGTCACCCTTGTCAGGGTTGACAATCACGTCAAAGTTGTCGTCATTGCCGTATATCTTGGAGAGCACACTGCGGAAGGACTCCTCAAGCACGCTGATCAGAGTCGTCTTGTCAATGTCTTTGAGTTCCTTGAACTCGGCAAACTGTGCGGTCATGTTCACCGCTTCTTCTCTTTTAGCCATAATTTTAATTCTCTTAGGTTCTCGTCTCCTGGTTTCAGCAATCTAATGACTAACGCCTGAAACCTAAAGCCAGAACCTAAATTTTGATGATATTTTTTGTTTGTTTAATGTCGCTGTAAACAAAACGCTCCTGCTCCTCGACCAGCTCGGGGCGCTTTTTCCCTTCGAGTTTACGCTTCACCGTCATCGTCAGCGTGAAACCCTCATCGTCGGCATCGGCGATGACGCCCTTGAGCTTGCGCCCGTCGGCGGTCAACACCTCCACCTCATAGCCAATGTTCTTGCGGTACTGGCGGGGCAGCAGCAAGGGTGACGTGATGCCATAGGAGCCCACTGTCAACTCATAGTCCTCGCCCTCGTCACGGTCAAATGCAGCCAGCACGGCATCATTCACCGCAACACAGTCATCGATGGTGATGTCCTCGTCGCTGTCGAGCGCAACGTCAATCACATTGTCCTTGCTCACCTTGAGGGTGACAAGAAACATCCCCGTGCCCTCAAGGGCCTCATTAATCACTTGTTCCAGTGCCGTTTTATCGATCATATCTCCGTTTCGTTCTCTAATCGCTAGCCTCTCAGTCTCAGTCTCCGGTCGGCACCCTAATGCCTAAAGCCTAAAACCTATTGGCCAAATTATAATAAACAAGAGGAAGCCGATTGCCCCCTCTCACGAATGCTGGCGCAAAAGTACTCATTTTCCGCCATTCACGCAATATTTAATGTGACATCGCCCTCAAAACAACACAGCTTTTCACATTATTTAACTCTATTTAACCGAAACATTCCCAAAAGTAGCCCGAAATACAATGTAGCCGAGGTGTAAGGCGTCCCCTCGGCTTCTTCTGCAATGACATCTGAATACAAAAGTTGATTTCAGTTTTATTCGGCAGGTTTCGTTGAACGGGAATCGTTGGAGTGAGAAAAAAGCACTACCTTTGCAACAACATTATCAATTGTTTGTGATGAAACTGGCAATTTTACTGTTAACGATACTCGTGGTGGGTGGAGCCATCGTTTGGCTCATCGACAAGCTGTTTTATCGGCATCGCGATGTCGAAATGACCGACGAGAGCGGAAATCCCGAAGAGACAACGCCTCAGGGCTGTGCCGACGAGGCCTGCGGCCTACGTTCCATCTGCCCCAGCGAGCAGATCCTTGCGGGCGAGTGCAAGCAGGAAATCACCTACTATGACGACGAGGAACTGGACCGTTTCGTCGGACGGGACGCTGACGGCTACACCCCCGAGGAAGAGGAGCAGTGGCGCGATGTGCTCTACACCCTGTTGCCCGCCGACTTGATTGGCTGGGGACAAAGCATCAAGCACAGGGGACTGGTGATGCCGGCAGCCATCAAACAGGAATTCCTGCAACTTGCAGCCGAACATCATGCCTCATAGGCAATAAATCAGCCTGACCTGCGTTTATTGATTACAGACCAAAACTAGAAACCAGTATCTAAGGACTAGGGACTAGAAATAAAGAATTGAACAGGACACAACGTTTCATACCGTTCATGATATTAGCGATGGTGGTCATGCTCGCCGCGTGCAGCAACAAGACCAACACCGCGCGTTCGCGTTTCTGGCAGTCATTCACGACCAAATATAACGTCTATTTCCACGGCAAGGAGAACTATGACGAGCAGTTAAAAACGATGCTCGACTCCTACGAGGATGACTACTCGCAGCACCTCTACATGCATCCTGCCGAAGCCCGCTCCAACCCCAAGGCTCCGCAACCCGGCGGCAGTTTTGACCGCACCATCGAGAAGATGGAAAAGGCCATCACCCTGCACTCCATCAAGAAAAAGCCCAAACGCAAGAGCGGCAAGGGTCGCGATCCCAAATACCAGGAGTGGCTCGCTCGAGACGAGTACAACCCGCACTTGCACAACGCGTGGTACCTGCTTGCCAAGTCACAGTACATGAAGGGTGACTTCCTGGACGCTGCAGCAACCTTCCGCTACATCGCTCGCCATTTCACATGGAAAAAAGACCTGGTGCAGGAGTGCCAAGTGCGTGAGGCCCTGTGCTATTGCGCTTTAGGGTGGACCGCCGAGGCCGACAACGTGCTCTCACACATCCACATGGATGAAATTACCAACAAGAGCGTCATATCACTTGCCAACGCTGCTTTTGCCGACTATTACATCAAGGCGCAGGACCCCGAGTCGGCCATCCCTTATCTGGCCAAGGCAGTCAAGGGCAAGGGATTCAAGGGCAACGAGAAGGTGCGCATGAGCTTCCTCCTGGGACAGCTCTATGAGGACATCGGCGACAAGCACAATGCCTATCTCGCTTACAAGCAGGCGGGCAGCAGCAGCGGCTCGACCTACCGCACCAAGTTCAACGCTCGCATCAAGCAGAGCGCCGTCTATGAGGGTGCCAACATCGCCAGCGAGGTCAAGGCGCTCAAGCGCATGACCCGTTATGACCGCAACAAGGAGTATCTGGACCAGATTTATTACGCCATCGGCAACCTATACCTCTCTCACGGTGACACCATCAACGCCATCGAGAACTACAAGCTCGCTGCCGAGAAGAGTACCCGCAACGGCGTCGACAAGGCCATCAGTCAGCTCACCCTGGGCGGCATCTACTTCGCACGACGCCAGTATGACATGGCACAGCCTTGCTATGCCGAGGCCATCCCGCTCATCAACGAGGACTACCCTAATTACAAGATGCTCAAGAAGCGCAGCGACGTGCTCGATGAGCTGGCTGTCTATTCCCAGAACGTCATTCTGCAGGACTCCTTGCTGGAACTGGCAGCCATGACCCCCGAGGAACAGAAAGCCGTCATTGCCAAGATCATCGAGGAACTCAAGAAGAAAGAGAAAGAGGAGGCCGAGGCTGCCGCCCGCGAGGAATACATGGCACAGCAGAATGCCAAGGGTGACGCCATCCAGGACAAGGGCAACGCCCCCTCGACCTACACCATGAACACCGACAATTCATGGTATTTCTATAACACCGCAACCAAGAACGCCGGTAAGACCCAGTTCCAGAAACTGTGGGGCAGCCGCAAACTCGAGGACAACTGGCGCCGACGCAACAAGACCACATTCTCATTCGACGACGAGGAAGCCGACAGCGCCCTCATGGCGCTCGCCGACAGCGTTATCATCGACGAGAACGGTGATACCGTCAAGGTTGATGTTGAAGCCCTCAAACGCGCCGAAGACCCCCACTTCGAGGAATACTACCTCAAGCAGATTCCTAAAACCGAGGAGGAGATCCAGCAGGCCCACGAGATTATCCAAGAGGGACTCTATAACATGGGTACCATCCTCAAGGACAAGATGGAGGACTACAACGCTGCAGCCTATGAGTACAACCAGCTGCTGGAGCACTATCCCGACAACACCTACCGTCTGGACGTGTACTACAGCATGTACATGATGTTCATGCGCAATGGGCAGGTCGACGATGCGCAACCCTATCGTGACAGCATCCTCACGCTATTCCCCGAGTCCAAATACGGCTTGGCAATGAAGGATCCCAACTATCTTGAGAACCTCAAGAACATGAACCGTGACCAGGAGCGCATGTATGAGGAAGCCTATGCCAAATACTTGGCCAACAACCACAACGGTGTCCATGAATCTTACGCCGAGATGATGCGCAAGTATCCGCTCTCCAAGATCATGCCCAAGTTCATGTGGATCGATGCGTTGAGTTACCTCACCGAGAAGAACCACGACAAATTCAAAGAAACCATCAAGGATATGCTCCAGCGTTATCCCGAGACCGATATCACGCCCGTAGCCTCGGACATTGTCCGACAGCTCAACCAGGGACGGCGACTCGAGGGTGGCGGCAGCAACATCCGCGGCATGTTGTGGACCACTCGATTGAGCAACGACACGACACCACAGGCGCTGGAACGCACCTTCACCCCGTTTGCCGAGGACAACGACAAGCCGCAGGTGTTCATCCTGCTCTACCCCATCGACAGTATGAACAGCAACATGCTGCTCTACGAGGTGGCTCGCCACAACTTCAACTCGTTCCAGGTCAAGGACTATGACATTGAGCAGATGAACTTCGGCTCACTGGGACTGCTTGTGGTCAGGGGACTGGATGACTTCAAGGAGGCCAAAAACTATCGCACCGTCTTCGAGCAAGACCAGAGCATCACCATTCCCCGTCAGGTGCATTACGTCATCATCAGCGTGGACAACTTCAACCTGCTGCTGAACGAGGGCCGCACCTTCGAGGACTACTTCAACTACCTCGAGGAGAAGAACGACAAGCAGCACAGCGACCTTGAGAAGAAAGAACTTGACGAGGCAGCAAAGAAGGCTCAGGAAGAAGCCGACAAACAGGCTGCCATCGAAAGAGAAAAGGCTCGCATCGAGGCCGAGCAGATTGAACGCGAGGCTGCCGAACTGGCCAAGCGCGATGCCGAGGCCAAGGCGCTCGAAGAGGCCGAAGAGAAGGCACGACTCGAGGCCGAGGCTGCCGAACAGGCTCGTCTTGAGGCCGAAGCCGAGGCCGAGGAAAAAGCTCGCCAAGAGGCCGAGCGCAAGCAAATCAAGGCCGAGGACTATCGCAACCAGCCCACTGTCTCCAGCAAGGGCCGCACCGAGATGACCGACAAGGAGCGCAAAGCACAAGAGCGTGCCGAGGAAGAGCACCTCAAGCAGCTTGAACGCGAAGCCAAGGCTCGCGAAAAGGCCGAGGCCAAGCGCCAGAAGGAAATCGAGGACAGCATCAAGAAAGAGCAGAAGCACGAGCGCAAACTCGCCCGCATAGCCGAGATTGCCGAGCAAGACTCCATCGAGCAAGCCGAGAAGGAGAAAGAGAAAGAGCGCGACTTCTACTACAGGTGGCGTGAAGACTCGGCTAAGGCCGCCTACAAGGCTGCCGAACAGGCCAAGAAGGACGCTAAGAAGGCCAAAGAACAGGCCAAGAAAGATAAGATCAAAGAGCGCAAGCGACTCGCCAAAGAACGCGAAAAAGAACGCAAGGAAAAAGCCAAAGAGCGTGAACGCGAACGCAAGCAGAAGGCCAAAGAACGCAAGGAACAGGCCAAGGCTCGCGAGCAGGAACGCAAACAAAAGATGAAAGAGCGCGAGGAGGAACGCAAACGCAAGGCCGATGAGCGCAAGCAGAACTCCAAGGGCAAGTCGGGCAAGAACACCGACAAACCTGACTGACATGATTAAAAACTCTATAACGATTAAACAAACCGTATGAGCAAAGAAAGAATATTGTGGGCCGACGACGAAATCGACCTGTTGAAGCCGCACATCCTGTTCCTTGAAAACAAGGGCTATGAAGTGGAAACGGTCACCAACGGTCGCGACGCCATCGACGCCTTGAGCAACCAGATTTTCAACCTCATCATCCTGGACGAGAACATGCCGGGCATCAGCGGACTCGAAGCGCTGCAGCGCATCAAAATCATGCAGCCCAACGTCCCCGTCATCATGATCACCAAGAGCGAGGAGGAGAACCTCATGAACCAGGCCATCGGCGGCGAGATTGCCGACTACCTCATCAAGCCGGTCAATCCCATGCAGATTCTCTCCTCCATCAAGAAAAACCTGCACAGCGATGCGCTCATCGCCGAGAAAGTCACGGGCGACTACCAGCAGGAATTCATGCGCATCGGACAGATGATCAACTCGGCCCAGACCATCGAGGACTGGTATGAGCTCTACTCCACCCTCGTCCGCTGGGAGCTCACCCTCTCCAGCACCGACACCAAGATGGACGAGATGCTGCAGATGCAGAAGGTGGACGCCAACAATGCCTTTGCTAAGTTCGTCAAGCGCAACTACGAGGACTGGATGACCAAGCCCGAGCACCCCTTGCGCAGCAACGAGATATTCAAGACCAAGGTGCTGCCTTTGCTCGACAAGGGCGAAAAGGTCTGCTTCGTCGTTATCGACAACTTCAGGCTGGACCAGTGGAGGACCGTCAGCCCCCTGTTGACCGATTACTTCAACGTGGAGAGCGAGGAACTCTACACCACCATCCTGCCCACGGCCACTCAATATGCCCGCAATGCCATCTTCTCGGGCCTCATGCCAGTGGACATCGAAAAGATGTTCCCCGACCTCTGGGTCGACGAGGAAAGCGAGGAAGGCAAGAACCTGAACGAGGCGCCCCTCATCCAAACTCTGCTCGACCGCTATCGCCGCAAGGCGCATTTCTCCTATAGCAAGATGAACGACAGCGCTGCCGGCGAGAAACTGATGCAGAACTTCGGCATGTTCAAGAACTATGAGCTCAACGTGCTGGTGTTCAACTTTGTGGATATGCTCTCGCACGCCCGCACCGAGTCCAAGATGATTCGCGAGCTGGCAAACAGCGACGAGGCCTACCGCTCGCTCACCGAGTCGTGGTTCAAAAATTCCAACGTGCTCGACATCTTCAAGCTCATGGCCGAGAACGGATACAAAATCGTGCTCACCACCGACCACGGCACCATCAAGGTAGACCGACCCATCAACGTCATCGGTGACAAGAACATCAACACCAACCTGCGCTACAAGGTGGGCAAGAGCCTCACTTACAACGGCAAGCAAGTCTATGAGATTAAGCAGCCCAAGCGTGTGGGTCTGCCCGCTCCCAACATCTCAAGCACCTACATCTTCGCGATGAACCGTGACTTCTTTGCCTATCCCAACAACTACAACTACTACGTCTCCTACTATAACGACACGTTCCAGCACGGCGGCATCTCGATGGAAGAGATGCTCGTGCCCATCGTGACGCTCTCTCCCAAATAACTATAAGTCTAACATCTAAAGTCTAAATATAATGAAAACAATCGAAATACCGATTCCCAACCTCGAAGCGTTGGAAGAAGCTGCCTACAAGTTCATGACCGAGATGGGCGACCTCACAGTCTATGCTTTCTATGGCGAGATGGGCGCCGGAAAGACGACCTTCATCAATGCCTTGTGCAAGCAGCTGGGCGTGGAGAGCGACGTGACCAACTCGCCCTCGTTTGCCATCATCAACGAGTACCGCAGCGACACCACGGCCGAGCTGATTTACCACTTCGACTGCTACCGTCTTGAGAAGGAGGAAGAAGCTGTTGACCTGGGTGCCGAGGACTACTTCGACAGCGGTGCCCTGTGCTTCATCGAGTGGCCCGAGCGCATCGACGGCCTGTTGCCCGATGACACTGTGCGCGTCGACATCACCGTCAACGACGACGAGAGCCGCACCCTCAAGATGACCTTCCCCGACCTTGCCTAATGAATAAAAAATCTAAAGTCTAAGGTCTAAAGCCTAAAACCTAAAGCCTAAAAATGCCACATTACATCAAGGTCAGCCAGACGGCGAGCACCAACACCTACCTGTCCCGCTTGGCAGCCACGCTGCCGGGCGGTACAGTCATTTACACCCCTAGCCAAACCGCCGGACGTGGCCAAAAAGGCAATTCCTGGGAGAGCGAGGACGGCAAGAACCTCACCTTCTCGCTGCTGCTCAAGCGGCCGCCCGTCAAAGCCCGCGACCAATTCTACTTGAGCGAGGCGGCGGCACTGGCGGCAGTCGAGGCCCTGTCTGCCCAGGCTGGCGACGGTTTTTCCGTCAAGTGGCCCAATGACGTCTATTGGCAGGACAAGAAAATCTGCGGCATGTTGCTCGAGAACTCCCTCGACGGCAGCGACATCGCCACCTGCATCGTGGGAATCGGCATCAACGTCAACCAGGAGCGTTTCCTCAGCGACGCACCCAATCCCGTGTCGCTCATCAACATCACGGGCCATGAGCATGACCTGATGACACTGCTCAAAAAGGTCTGCTCACGCATCGAGCAACTGGTGGCTTCACTCAACGATGGCACCGCCCGCAGCGACTTGCACCGGCAATACATGGCGGCCCTGTATCGCAACGACGGCCAGCAGCACCCCTACGAGGACGCCGACGGCCACCGCTTCATGGCCTCGGTCGCCGACATCGCCCCCGACGGCACCCTCACCCTGCTGCACCCCGACGGCACCCGCCACAGCTACCTCTTCAAGCAAGTCAAACACATCATTTCAGGCGTTAGCCTTTAGGTGTCAGGCGTTAGGTGTCAGGCATTAGGTGTTAGCGGATGCCAACTAAGGACTAAGGACTAAAAACTAAGGACTAAAAACTAAAAATAAGATGAAGATAGTCGTTTACTGCAGTTCTCAAGAGGGGCTCGAAAAGAAATATCAGCAGTTGGCCCGCGACCTGGGCACCTGGATTGGCCAGCATGGTCACACCCTCGTCTATGGCGGCTCCAACGCGGGCCTCATGCACATCACTGCAGCAGCCGTCCACGAGGCAGGTGGGCACATCGTGGGTGTCATTCCCGAGATGTTCAGGCACCGCATCGACCCCGTGTGTGACGAGGTGGTCTATACCGCCAACTTGGGCGACCGCAAGCAGTACATGATTGAGATCGGCGATGCATTCGTCATCATGCCCGGCGGCATCGGCACCCTCGACGAGTGGATGTCCACCCTCGCCGTGATGACCATCGGCAACGACGATCCCCGCCCCATCATCGTCGCCAACCTCGATGGCCTGTACGACGCCACCATCCGCCAACTCGCCGACATGACCCACACCCCCTTCGCCCGCGGCAAAAACCTCGCCCGCACCATCAACGCCACCACAACCGCCGACCTCCTCAACACCCTCACCTCTGTTCTGTGAGCGGTGGCGCCGCCACCGTTAATTCTCTCTTAACAAGCGCCAGCAAGCCTGTATGAGAATTCTTGCTTGACAATGTGGTGAAGATGTGGTATCGATTTCAATAGTTATTAGTACCTTTGCAGTAATTATCAAAATCTGATTGATATGAAAACCATACGACTGACATTCCTGGGGCTGATGTTGTGCCTGGCAACAGTGACATGGGCGCAGACACTGGAACCCAACCTGAAGTGGGGAAAGCCCACCGACACCGAGCTGAACATGACAACCTATGCCCCCGACCCTGAGGCCGAGGCAGTGGTGCTGTGCAGCCAAACCGAGCTGCGCTATGAGGTATCGGAGGGCACGTTCAAACTCAAGCGGTCCACCAAAAAACGCATCAAGGTGCTGAAAGAAGAAGGAAAAGACAAGGCTAATGGTGCCATCTCCTATGCTTACAACGGGCATCGTTCAGGACAATGCGAGAATCTGGTGAAACTCAAAGCGACGGCCTATAACATGGTTGACGGGAAACTGGTCAAGACAAAAATGGAGAGCGACATGATCAACCACGAGGATGTGAGCAAGACGATGCGATTGACCAAATTCACGGTCCCGCAGGTCACCGTGGGCTCCGTCATCGAGTTGGAATATGACATCGAGAGCGACTTCTACTACGATATTGATGACTGGGTGGCCCAGAGTGATATCCCTGTCTTGTACACATCGTTTGATGTGACTGTGCCCGAGTACTTCACCTTCAGCATCGATGGACGCGGTTCCTGTCCGTTGGAACGCAAGATTGAGAGCATCAACATGAAACTGTTAGGGGGCGCGGGTAGCGGCATCGAGCAGTGTGCAGGGATGCATTACCTGTTCGTTGGCCGCAACCTGCCGGCATTGCGCAACATGAAACTGCTCTATGCGCCTCAGTCCTATGCGCAACGTGTGACCATGGAGTTGAGCGCTATCCAGATTCCGGGAATCATGACCAAATACTTCTCTGATGACTGGAACGATGTGGACAAAATGCTGCTTGACGACGAAGAGTTCGGCGGACGGTTAGGTAAAAACCCGCTCAAGGCCGAGATGCAAGAGGCTGGCTTGGCCAACATCAACGACCCCAAAGAACGCATCATGGCCATCTACCGCCTGCTCAAGGATCATGTCAAGTGGAATGAGAGATACTCCCTCTTTGCCGAGGGCGCAAGCAAGGTGCTCAAAGAACGCACGGGCAACAACGCCAGCATCAACTTCATCTTGATCAACATGCTCAGGGATGCCGGTTTTGAAGCCTATCCCGCTGTGATGCG
>CACZVR010000038.1 GCA_902784675.1 uncultured Bacteroidales bacterium
TAACGAGACCGTCAAGAAAGACCTGTCGGTGCGCCAAGTGGAACAACGCGCCAAGCAGATGCAACAAGCTGCTAACGAGGCTGTTCAACCCGCCGAACCTGGCAAAGCGCTGAATAACAAGGAGCACATCATCCTGCAGAAACACCTGACCAAGGCCTTCGGTGTGCCGGTGAAATTCGCTTGCGACCAGTCGGGCAAAGGAAAAATCACCTTCCCCTTCTCCAACGAGGAGGAATTAGAGAAAATCATCCGCATCTTTGACCAACTCAAGGATGCCTGAACTATTGTGACCTGGTGACCGGACCGACGACATACCGCAAGAGTTGGCTCAGGCTTGCAGCCGTGCTGTTGCTGTGCCTGATGGGGCAGGGCGGTGGCGCTGTGGCCCAGGACGTGGTGACCGCTTTGACACCCGACAGTGCCGTCACGGTCAAGTCTCAACCCGGCAGCATCAGCCATCGCGACCGTCGTGCCGTCATCGTGACCGACACCATCGCCAGCGGTGACTCGCGACCCGTGAGGGTGGTCAATGCAGCGGGCGACACCATCACGTTCGCATCGCTGGACTCCATCAGGGGCATTGACAACGTGGAAATCCTCACCGATACCACCAGGACAGTGCCCACGGTCACCGCCAACGTTTTCAACCCCGACCCGCAACGGGCGTTATGGCTGTCGGCATTGTGTCCCGGACTGGGGCAAATCTACAACCGCCGTGATGGACGATGACCCTGACACCCGCAGCTACATGGACTTCTTCCCGCCCACTGTGGAAGAGAGCGACCTGAGCGCCGCATGGCTGCAGAAGACGATGAAGAACAAGCGCGACTACTACAGGCGTTACCGCGAAATCTGCGTCATCTCGATGGTGGGAATCTATCTCATCAACATCGTGGATGCCTATGTGGACGCCTCGCTTGCCCACTTCGACATCTCGCCCGACCTGACACTCGACGTGACGCCAGCCGCCATCGACAGCCCCATGACAGGCGGGCGCTTACCCTCGTTGGGTGTGCAATGCGCCATCAGCTTCTAAAAACACTTCAGAATTAAAAAAACAACAACAGATATGACAAGACAGCGACTCTTAATTTTACTGCTCATAGCCACAGCGATGGCTTCGACCACCTGGGCTGCTCAACGGCAGACCAAGAACAACATCCTATCGCTCAAGAACTCCATCACCGACGATGACATCGTCTTCCCCGAGAGTTTTGATGCCGATGTCCACCAACTGATGACCAACTGGTATTTGCAGAACTACACGGTCCTGGATGCCGAGGTGGAGAACAAGTCGCACGGTGAGGTGAATGAGGAAACCTACATCCGCCGTCTGGCAGCCATCCCCTCGGTCATCGAGATGCCCTATAACCAAATCGTGCGCAAGCACATCGAGCGCTATGTTTACCGCAGCCGCACCCTCGTCGAGGAGATGCTGGGCATGAGCCTTTACTACATGCCCATCTTTGAGCAAGCCCTTGAGAAAGAAGGCCTGCCGCTCGAGCTCAAGTACTTGCCCATCGTCGAGAGCGCCCTCGACCCCAACGCTGTGTCGCGCGTGGGTGCTGCCGGACTGTGGCAGTTCATGATCGGCACCGGCAAGGGTCTGGGACTGGAGGTCAACTCACTCGTGGACGAGCGCCGTGACCCCTATCGCTCCAGCGCCATGGCAGCCAAGTACCTCAAGAACCTGTATCAGATCTATAACGACTGGTCGCTGGCCATTGCCGCCTATAACTGCGGCCCAGGCAACGTCAACAAGGCCTTGCACCGCAATGGCGGCACAGGTGACTTCTGGGACATCTATGAGTACCTGCCCAGGGAGACGCGTGGCTATGTCCCCGCATTCATCGCCGCCAACTATGCGATGACCTACTACAAGCAGCACAACATCAGCCCGTCGCTGGCCAGCAAGCCGCTCATCACCGACACCGTGAGTGTGAACCGTCGCATCCATTTCGCACAGATCTCCGAGGTGCTGAACATCCCCATCGAGGAAATCCGCACCTTCAACCCGCAGTACCGTGCCGACGTGATTCCGGGCGATAACCATCCCTACACGCTCGTGCTGCCTTCACAGCAAATCTACAGCTTCATCATGAGCGAGGACAGCATCGACAACTACCGCGATGACCTGTATGCCCATCGCGAAGTGGTGGAGCCGGGAGGACAGACGATGACCGCCGACGAATACATCAACGGTGAAGGTCACACCGACCAGACGAGGACAATCATCCACAAGGTGGAACGCGGCGAGACGCTGTCATCGATCGCCTCAAAATATGGCATGACACCCGGCGAACTGATGTCGCTGAACAACATGAGCAGCGAACGCGTGCGTCGGGGCGATAACCTCAAGGTCAGGGCCTACAGCAATGTTGCCAGCGCCGACAATGAGGACTTGCAGCCCACCGAACAGAGCCAGAATTCACAAGCCGACGAAGAACTGGCCATGAGCGATGCCGCCAGGGAGCAGGCACAGTTCGACGAGGTGAAGGACATCGAGCGCAAAGCCGCCGAGAAGTCCCCCTACAAGGGGTCCTACACCGTCAACGTCGACAACATGGACTCCCAAAAGAGCAAGAAGGCTGAAACCCGGACCGAAGACCAGACCAAACGTCAACATGCGTCCAAGACCAACACCTCGAACTGGCGCAGCCGCAACGCAAAATACAACGAGAAGGACCATCACAGCGCCAAGAACAGCAAGGGTAAAGAAAGCGCTCACAGCTCAAAGAGCAGCAAGAAACAGCACAAACCCAAGCAACCCAGCGAGGTGACCGTGCAGAAGGGTGAGTCGCTCACCAAGATTGCCGAGAAAACGGGCGTGTCGGTCAACGACCTCAAGCGCGCCAACAACTTGGATGACGGCAACAAAATCAAGGCCGGCGAAAAAATCAAGATTCCCACTAAGGAAGAAGCTCGTCAGGCCGCCAATGACAAGAAAGGCAGCAAGTCGTCTAAGTCAGGAAAGTCCGGAAAATCATCTGGAAACAGTAAAGCCGACAAGTCTTCGAGCAAGAGCGGTTCAAGCAAGTCAAGCGGAAAATCCTCGAGCGGAAAGAAGTCCAAGAGGAAATAAGGCTTTTTGAGGCTTTAGGTTTTAGGCTTTAGGAGCTACACTGCCACCTAACGCCTAACACCTAACGCCTAAATAGCCTAATCAAGTCCACGATTACCTCGCGGGCGATCAACAAACCAGCCGCGGCAGGAACAAACGCGTTACTGCCCGGCTGTTTTTTTCCATCGACATACACGGGCACGTCGGGGTTAAACTGCGGCTCCTCCTCGCTATAGACGCACTTGAAGTGATGGATGCCCTCGCGGTGCAACAGCTTGCGCAGCATGCGGGCCAGCGGGTCGATGCGGGTGGAGTCAAAATCGGCCACACGAAACGCCATCGGGTCCATCTTGTAGGCAGCGCCCATCGAGCAGATGTGCGGCACACCCATGCGCAGGCAACGACGAGCAATTTCCATCTTGGCGGTGATGGTGTCCAGGCTGTCCACAACATAGTCAAAGCAGCTCATGTCAATCTCATCGGCATTCTCGGGCAAGTAGAACTGCCGATGAGTCGTCACCTTGCAGTCAGGATTGATGTCATGCACGCGCTCGGCAGCCACATCCACCTTGGCGCGGCCTATCGTGCTGTGCAGGGCGAAAATCTGGCGGTTGATGTTCGTCACACTCACCGTGTCGTCATCAATCAGGTCAAGCGCGCCCACACCGCTGCGGGCAAGCGCCTCGACCACATAGCCGCCCACACCACCGATACCGAACACCGCCACGCGGCATTGCGACAGCCGCTCCATCGCAGCCGCCCCCAGCATCAACTGGGTGCGTGCAAACGGTGACTCATTGATTCTCTCGTCCTTTTCCATCGCTCGTCTTGTTTTTAGGACTGCAAAGGTAGTAAAAAAAAGCAACAAACGTTGCTTTCAGTTAGGAGTTAAGATTGAGGAGTTAGGAGTTATTTGGCATCCGCATTTCTTTTCTTGAAGACAACTGGGACAACTAAGACAATTGGGCATCCGCGTTCGGTTTTTAAACGGCGAATTTAGCGGATTAGACTAATGGCATCTGCCTCCCATACGGGCAGCAGATGCCACTGATACACCTTTACACGCGCCGACAGGCGCTTATACACCCATACACTGCGGGCTAACGGCCCGCTAACGTACCACGATCTTTTTGCCTTGGTGGATGTAGATGCCGGGGGTCGTCGGTAGGTTTTTGCCCATGGGCTGGCCCATCAGGTTGTAGTAGTTCGGGTCAAGCGGGCGGCGCGTCTTGTCGGCTACCACCTCGTCAATGCCGTCAAAGTCATCTTCGCGGTAGCGCATACCCTTGTAGATGATTTCGCCGTTCTTGATGACGTGGCTCAATCCGCACCACTCCTGGTAGTCGGCATTGGGGTTAGGCTTGCGCGTGAATGGTGTGAGCAGGTCCCCCATGTCATAGCTGTCGAAACCGATGCCTTGGACAATATATGCCAACGTATCGCCCTGTTCGCCGATATAGGCATACCGATGACATTCTATTCCCTCAATCACCAATGGTGCCACTTCAACAAGATTCATGCGAGTCAAGAAATTCACTTTTTGACGATAGATATACCAATTTGGAGTATAACCAGATTCAATATCAGTGACATAATTGTCAAAATGATACATTTCCCAATAATCGTCTCCTAGACTGGAATAATAGTATACCATGTCTCTGCCTTCTCGCAAAACCTTCTTAAATGGTGAATTACGGCGTATCATACCGTTGCTTGTGTCAAGGGCATAATCCCAGCATTGATATTGAGCGACAACTCTTGCGTCAGTGCTACTGCTCAAGGTCTCACCAGTATAATAATAGCATTGAGCGAAACCTTGCGAATCAGAACCTTTAAACTCATATTTGTAGTAATATTGGGACGTATCACCATTTTCAACAATTACACGTTCATTTACCCATTGAACCCCTTGACGTGGAATTGGCAATTCTTGGTCATCAATTGGCCAGTCATTTCTTTCCAATCTCTTTCCTGTATATATGGTATCTCCTTCTTCAATGACGTAATACAAGATACGGTTTATAGTCGATAATGGATACCCTCCATAAATTCCATCGCAACCAATGCCCTCAATAATACATCTACCATCAAAAATATAGCGATTGACCTTATTCTCATTGACTACAATCATATCAGGAATAATAAAAACATCATCATCAATGTTGTCCTTGATGAAATCAATTGGATTATTGAAATTATACAGGATGAACTCCTGTCCACTCTGGACCATTTCAATTGTTTCTGGTCGACGATTCATGCCAATAGGAAACTCTGTATATGTCTTTCCGTCGGGCACAATACCATATACCACCTTATTCTCTTCACGCAGATAGACTAGCACCGTGTCATTCATCTCATCAATAGCATCACCACTGAACTTGTGCATCGCCTTATATTGCTTATTATCAATGACTGTGTCCCCCGTGAGTTCAAGATTGAAATAACGGTGATTCGTATAGCCCCATTCTGTATATGGGTGATCACACACCCACTTGACCCCCTCGCGAACGAAGGGGACGTACTCGTATTCCTGTGCCACTGCTTGGGTCATGCCCAGCAGGGCAAGTAATGTGATTAGTATTGTCTTTTTCATAAGCATTGCGTTTTATGGTTCAACTTGTTAAGATTCACAAAGATACGATTTTTTTATGGATATACACCTACCCCCCCATTTTAATATTTGTTAACATTTTTCGGGATAAGACACAAAAAAGGAGCTGAACGCAATTGTTCAGCTCCTTTTCTTGTGGTTGCCTTGCCCGGACTCGAACCAGGAAATGCGGCACCAAAAACCGTTGTGTTACCATTACACTACAAGGCAATCCTATGTCATCTGGACGGTTACCCGCCACAAATGCGGTGCAAAATTACTGCTTTTTTTTGAATTACAACCTTTTTGCGGTTTTTTTTGCGATTTTTTGTTCCCACACGCTTTTCAATAGACGATTTCGGTGAGGCGGGGATCGCAATTGTTGAGTGTGGCATAGCCGTCGGCGATGGTGAGTGTGCCGTCCACGTCAAGCGCCTTGCCATGCAGTGCGCAGCTGTAGAACGAGCCGCCCTGAATGGTGCAATCGGTGTCGCATTTCACACCCTTGGGCGCTACCGAGGTCTGCTCGCCGGTGACCACGACATTCAGCTCGCCACCTTTGAACAGGAAGGGCTTCGTCACGCTGATGCCC
This sequence comes from uncultured Bacteroidales bacterium, assembly GCA_902784675.1. Lineage (GTDB taxonomy): Bacteria > Bacteroidota > Bacteroidia > Bacteroidales > Muribaculaceae > Sodaliphilus. The sequence goes on from CACZVR010000038.1 coordinate 6,244, forward strand.
TTGGCATCGTTGCCGGTGCACTTGATGTTGAGTGTGCCGCCAGTCATCGTCATGTTGTAGTCGGCCTTCACGCCAGCGCAACCGGTGCTGTCCCCCATTTCGTCAACTCGTGTGGTACCACTGGTGATGATGGTCGTGCGACCGCCGGTGACATAAACCAGGCTGTCGCAGTTGATACCCTTGGCGCCATCGGCAGCAATCTCCATGTTGATGACACCGCCCTTGATGTGGACAAAGTCCTTGGCCTTGATGCCATGACCACTGGTGCTGTTGAGGTAGAGTTGGCAACCGGGGCGCACGATGATGTAATCGTCGCTGGCCATGCAATGGCGGCCCTCGCTGTAGATGTTAAGCCGTCCCTTGCCGCTGACAAGGATCTGCCCCTCGCTGAAGAGGGCTCCCTTCTGGTCTTCCTCGCCCACCATGGTGTAGGTCTCGCCGTCACGCAGGGTGTTCTCGGTACCCTCGTTGAGCACCACATAGAGCGACTTGCCGCACTGGTTGTTGACGGCGGCACCGTTGGGATTGGTGATGTTCACGCCATTGAGTTGCAACTGGAACTTGCGCTCGCTGTAGAACTTGAGCGAGCCGTTATCGGTTGAGCCCGTGACAATGTAGCGCACACGCTTGCTGGCACTGGAAATAGTGACATGCGCACCCTCGACCGTGGCGATGATGGAACTGTTGGTGCCCGTCACCGTTGCCGACTCGCCGCCAAAGGTTATCCTCACCGTGGTGGACCAGGAGGTGTTCTCGACATAGTCGCCGTAATCCACGGCATCCTCATCATCCTGGATGACCTCGGCAGGTTCGGTCAATGCGCTGAAGTCCAAGTCAATATCCTTGGGAGTAATCTCATCTTCGGTCGTGCCGTGCAGGATAATCTCAATCACCGCATTCACGTCGCTGATGTTTACCTCGCCGTCACCGTTCACATCGCCAGCGGCATCAGTGCCACCGCTCAAGATGATGCTGATCACGTTGTTCACGTCGCTGATGTTCACCTCACCGTCACCGTTCACGTCGCCTTTCATGGCATGGGCACCAAAAGCAATTCCCATGACCAAAAGCGCCAATAGTATTCTTTTCATCGCTGATTAATTTGAAATCAATTGTATTTAATAGGCTATCACCAGTGCTTTGGCTGTCTTCTTGTAGGTGTGATAGCCGGTTGCAACAGTGGTGGTCCCTGACACTTCGAGCGGATCACTGCGACGGCTGTAGGTGTAGAAATAGCCACCGCCGATGGCGAAGCTGCCGTCCACCTTCACGCCCTTGGGCTTTTTGTCCTCCTTGGTGCCCGTGGCTACTGCCTGGAACGAGCCGCCCAGGATGCTGACGTCCTGCTTGGCGTTGAGTCCCTTGCCGCCGTCACCCGTGGCCTTGAGTCGGATGTCGCCGCCGTTAACGGTCAACAGCGTGTCGCAGACCAGTGCTGCACATGCCGTGGTGTCGGCATCACCGTCCTCGGTGGCACCGATGCGACAGTCACCGTGGCTGATGGCCACCAGGCGCCCGCCGTTGATCTGCATGGCACCCTCGCTGCGCACACCCTTGGCTCCCAAGCCCTTGGTCTCCACATTGATGGCTCCACCATCGATGATGATGCCGTCGTTGGCTCGCAGGCCGTCCAGGGCACTGCTCTCGATGTAGAGCTGCACACCGGGACGGATGCGGATGTAGTCATCGCTGCGGATGCCGCCGCGGCCCACAGCTAAGACCTCAAGTTTGCCCTTGCCGCTCAAAATGATCTGTCCCTCGCTGAAGAGGGCCGCCTTTTGGTCCTCCTCGTCCACCATGACATAGTCGGCACCGTCTTGCAAGTGGTTGACCGTGCCCTCGGCGAGCACGACATACATCGTCTTGCTGCCCTGATTGTTGATGGCAGCGCCATTGGGATTGGTGATGTCGGCACCATTGAGCAAGACCTGGAAACGCTTGTCGCCGTAGAACTTCAGAGAGCCGTCGGACGTGAATCCGCTGACAACAAACTTCACCGGACCCGACATGTTCAATACCGTGACGTGATCACCATCGGCCTGAACCGTCACTCCGGGCACCGTGCCAGTGATGGAAACTGCATCGCCGCTAAAGTTGATATTGATGACCTTGCTCCAGGAAGTATTCTCCACATAGTCGTTGTAGGCAGGATCGTCTTCGTCGGTGACGGGGACATCAGTCGGCTCGGTCAAAGCGCTGAAGTCCAACTCGATTGTGGCAGGTTCCTCCAGATATTCGGCAATGATGTCGTCCATGTCGGTGTCATCGCTCACACACGAGGTCATGGCAATAGCCGCCAATGACGCCAGCACGATATAGTGTAATCTTTTCATAGTGCTATTCATCTTTTAGAACTTGTAATTGTAGCCCAGACCCAGCATGTGGATGTTGGGCTCGTCACTGCTGCTACCGGTCACCTGATAGCGGTAATAGACTTTGAATTCGTGTTTCTTCTTGACACTGTGGCTCACACCCACGATAAAGCGCGTCTTCTCCAACTCACGCGTCGTGTGGAACTCCACGCTGGCAAACGGGTCAAACTTGCACTTGGGGATGTCCCACTCGGCCTGTAAACGGCTACGCAGCACATTTTTCCCCTTGGCATGCACCAGATGGTCTTCCCACATCGCCTCGTCAAAGTCAAAATTGTCGATGGTTTTCGACGGGCGATAGGTGTACTGCCAGCGCTCACGCAGGCTGAGCTCCACGCGCTTCACCTTGTAACTCGCTGTGAGCGACACATTAAAGCGATGGCGCAATCCCCAGTAGCTGGGGCGCCAGTTGTTGTAGCTCACGCCGTCGTCTTGATAGGTGATTTTTTCACGATTGTTATCGATGAGCAAGGTGTAGCCCGCACTCGCCTTGAGCCACGGCAAGAGTTTGTAGCTCACGTCTGCGCCCAGCCCCACACGGTCGGCCGTACGGAAATTGTTGCGGGAACGAAATTCGGCCTCAAAGCCAGCGTTCAGTTTCTTGGAAAACTTGTGGGACGCCTCTATAGTAGCCACTAATCCGGCATCATCGGCAAGCGACAATGTCGGAGTCAGTAGGGCACACAACAGCAGCAATAGTCCCGCTAATTGTTCTCTTTTACTTCTTGCCATTCGTACTTGGGAATTTTTAACGTGTTATTGATGTGGCTTCCGCCGCCACCGTCGTTCTCATATTCGATCTTGAGCACAGCGGTGTCCTTGAGGAAGTCGATCGAACCGACGCTCACCTTGTGGATATTCAGGCCAGTGCGCTTGTGCAGGTCCTCGAGCAACTCCTCCCGACGCTCGGGCGTGATGAGTTCGATGCGGTCATACAGTATCAGTTTGCTCGCCAGATTGGCCCGCAGCACAAAAGTCTCGAACAACCAGATGAGCAAGGCAATCGACAGGTTGGGAATCAGCAACTCGATGACACTCAGCGAGTCGGCAAGCGCATTGATGACCGAGAGGCTGATGACACCGAACATATAGGACATCTCGCGCACGGGTATCGTCTCGGTGCGGTATCGCAGCACGCCGAAGATGGCGAACAGACCCAACGCGAAGCCGATCTTCACCTTGACGCTGCCCAGCAGATAAATCAGGAAAAAGATGCTCACGCTCAACAAGACGAGCGTGAAGAAATAGTCGCGGCGGTGTGTCTTGCGATAGTACAAGAAATAGACAATGATGAAAAGCACCACCAAGAAGAAACCGAAGCGTATCAACATCTCGGTGACTCCAGCGGCGTCAAACCACCTGAAACCGGCGGTGGCTTTGGTGACCTCTTGAACGACATCGGCGCCGTCCTCAAGGGCTGATAAATCCTGTAAATAGTTCATAATACTTTGTGTAGTTAATGTGATGTTGTTAATCATGTTGATGGCATTCTCGACAGCAGACGCTCGACCAGGCGCAAACGCTCCTTGAAGTTGTTGCGCTTCAACGACTGATCGGTCAGCGCCGAACCCATGCAATACTTGCTGAAACCGCTTGGCTTGATGCGCAATTCACGCAACATCCCCAGGATGGGCGAGGGTTGCAGGCCGTCACGCTTCAACTCGATGATGGCCAGACCGGTCAAGTCAACCTTGTTGTCAGTGCTCAGGTTGTGGAACCGCAGGTCGGTATCGATGGTCAAGCGTTCGGTCTTGGCCTTGTTCACCAGCGTGACACGATGGAAATTGTTCTCCAAATGCTCGGTCAAGATGGTCGGGTCATAGCGCAAATGCTTGCGCAGGAACGCATCATAGGCCACATACTGCCCGTCCTGGCGCAGGAAACGGATGCCGTGATCGGGATGACGGGGGTCAAAACCCACCATGTCAACACGTTTCTTCTTGGTGCGTCCATGGTTGTTCTTGGTTTTCACCTCCAGGAAGTTTAGCCCTGAATCGACATAGCTGCGGATGCGCAGTTTCTGACGGCCCGCATGCCCGTTCTGGTGAACGATGTACATGTTGTTGTCGGGCGTGTCAAAATAGGCCGTGTAGTAGTGTGCATTGCGCACGCCGTCAATGTCTTGAATGCGGTAATCGTCCTTGGCAAGCATCAGCAACAGTTTGAGCCGATCAACCGTCGTGACAAACTTGGTGTCGGTGCGGTTCATCAGCTTGATGCCGCTCATCTCATCGAGCGAAATCGGGCTATATGTCCTGATGATGCTTTCCATAACGGAGCGCAAATATATACACTAAATCAACGCAAAAACGCAATTAAATTGCACTAATCTGAACTATTTTCAACAAATAATCATGATTCATCAACAAATTAACAATAATCCCTACTATGACCGGTAGTGAGATTAAAGGACTGCCATGAAACAGTTCATGATAGTCCATTGTTGGCAAGGATTGTCTCGCATTCAGTCAATGTGGCTAGCGTGGCCTATCCCCTGATGGGGGCCATGTCAAAGCCCAGGCGCACACCGTCAAACTGTTTGCTCAAGTCGCCCACGGTCTGCAACGTGCTGTTGCCGCTAACGGCAGCCACAGCCTGCAACACCTTCAACAGGTTCTTGCTCTCAAAGGTGAAGGCAAGCCCCTGTGCCGTGCGGGTCACATACATGTTGGAGCTGAAGAGCATCGTTTTCAACTTGATGGTCGCAGTCTGCGGGTCATAGGTGTAGGTGCCGCTCAAGGGAATGCCCTTGACATAGGCCTGGAACTGATGATCCTGCGTGAACTGGAATTGCGTGTTTTGAGCACTGATGCCCAGAGTGTTGTAAACGGGCAACAATTTCTCCTTACAGGTCTCGGCAGCCACAGCACCACCAGCCTTAGCAAGCAGGTTCTCGCTGGTGAAAGCGCAACCGGGCTGGGTATAGCACCAGGCGCCATACAACTCGCTCTCGTTGACCTTGACACTGCCGATGACCAGGCCCAACAGGCCGTCAACAGTGTTCTGTGAACCCAGACCGCCCAGCACGCTGCCCAAAACGCCGCCCAGGATGTCACCCAAGCCGCCGCCTTGACCTGCACCTGTACCGTTGCCTGTCGTGTCACCGCCCAGTCCGCCCAGCAAACCGGTGCCGCAACTGCTTGCAAGCAGCAACACTGCCGCCAACATTGTGGTATAAATCTTTTTCATCACTGTGTAACTATAAAATGAATATATCTATTATCTGTCGCAAAAATATAATAAAAGTGTGAAAGCACAAGCGTAATTCACAAAAATCAACCGATTAGCGCGTTCCAGTCGCTGGACACAAGTTCACAAAAAAACGGCTTTGTTTTGAAATCAGTCTTTTTTTTGATACCTTTGCCACTTGTGACACCAAAACCTCTTGCATGATGATTAGTGACAACGGACTGAACGAACTCAAGGACATCATGGCCTATCTGGACAAGGCCCCTTACTGCGTGACACGCAAGCAGCTCTATAACGCAGCCGAGCTCTATGAGGGCTTTAATCAGAATGACGAGGACAGTTATGGCAACTGCTTTGACGGCAGGGTCTATCAATACTACAACTTCACCGGCAAACAAGAGGCCAGTGCCTATGAGTCGCTGGCGCGCAGCCTGCACGATCACGGCATCCATGCGGCCCTGAACCAGTTCTTCGAGGAGCATAATCCGCGACGCTGCGTGGGCATCATGGGCGGCCATGCGCTGTTGAGGACCGACAAGATGTTCAGCGACATTGCCCATTTGAGTAAACGCCTCACCGAGGAAGGCTTTGTCATGCTGAGTGGGGGAGGGCCGGGCGCCATGGAGGCGACCCACCTGGGTGCATGGATGGCAGGGCGCACCGCACAAGAACTCAACGATGCCATCGACATGCTGCTGGCAGCGCCCTCTTTTCGTGATGAAGGTTGGCTGTGTTCGGCCTTCAGCGTCATCAAGAAATACCCGCAAGAGCGTTTTGTGAGCCTGGGCATCCCCACCTGGCTCTACGGCCACGAGCCCTCAACACCGTTTGCCACACACATCGCCAAGTTCTTTGAGAACAGTGTGCGCGAGGACAGTATCCTCACGTTGGCCTATGGCGGACTCATCTACACGCCAGGCAGCGCCGGCACCATACAGGAGATTTTTCAGGAAGCGGTGCAAAACCACTACCTCTCCTTTGGCTTCGCCAGCCCCATGGTCTTCATGGGGAAACAGTTCTGGACCGAGGAATTACCCGTCTATCCGTTGCTTGAACAACTCATGAACAGCGGCAAGTACAAGAACTTGTTGCTCACCATCACCGATGACCTCGACGAGATTGTCGCGGTCATCAAAGATTTCCACCGCACTCTTACAATCACCTGATTACGATGATTTACAAACGTCCTACAGTTGTACTTGGTTTCTTTCATAATTAGCATCACATTAATTTATATATGAAGCAAAATTACAATTATCATACCACCCCCGCAATGACATCCATAGTTGTGGGACGATATGAGTTATTATGATACGACATGACACTTTATAGGTGATGAATTATATCGTTTCCGTGCAGTAATTCCAGTTTATCAACAGCGGATTATTGGGGGATACAATGTACCCCACATTTTGTGGCATAACAGGGTTTTAGACGATTATATTATAGGATGGCAATCACTCATAGATTAGATTGAAGACAAAAAGCGAGGATTCTTAATAGATTCAGGTGCATTTACCTGCACATCAACAGTTAATTATGTGTTTTAATTTGCTGAGTTTACGGATTTTTAATTACTTTTGCCGTGGCTTTTTGGCAATGGTCCGCTTTCTTAGTGTGGTGGAGGAATGGCTGGAAACCTAATGTTGTTTGTAAAAGTACTAGTAATCAATATTATCAAGCATATAACTACTGGATGTTCTTAATGGTTCGCTGATGCTCGAGCTAATGATGACAACTAGACATATTTACCAAAATGATAACCGAACCATTGATCATGGAAGGTATGAGACTCAAGTCACTATTTTTAGAATGCCTGTTGGTGTTGTTTTTAGTATCAACACCAACCCAAGCGTATGCCCAGCGGGTATTGACCCTCGAGGAGTGCCGCGCGATGGCTCTGGACAACAACAAGCAGATGCAGGTGTCGCGGGTTAAGCAGAGTATTGCCGAGAATCAGCGCAAGTCGGCAAGGACGAAGTACCTGCCGCGGGTGAGTGCCCTCGGAGCATATGAGTACACCAGCCGCGGGATTTCTCTTCTCAACAAGGAGCAGAAAGCACTGCTCAACAATCTGGGTGGTGTGTTCATCTCGGCCATTGAGAATGAGGTGAGCAAGTTGCCTTTAGACCCCGCCAAACTCAAGGAGTTGGCTGAAATGGCCGCCCCCTACGTCAGTGCTACCCAAGGAACAATCGACCACTTGGGGCAATCGCTGAATGAGGCGCTCCAGTCCAATAATCACAATACCTTTGCCGGTGCCATCACGTTGACACAACCCCTCTACATGGGTGGAGCCATCAAAACATTGAACCGCGTTGCCGACATCAAAGAGGAACTGGCCGCCAACACGCTCGAGGCGCGCAGGCAGGCCACACTCTATGACATCGACAATGTCTATTGGCAGGTGGTATCGCTGCGCCACAAGCAGGATCTGGCCGAGTCCTACCTCAACCTGGTCAAGAAACTTGACCACGATGTCGAGAAGATGACCGAAGCCGGCCTGACAACACGCAGCGACAAACTGAGTGTACAGGTACGCGTCAATGAAGCCGAGATGGCTCTTGCCAAAGTCATGGACGGCCTGTCGTTGACCAAGATGCTCCTGTGCCAACTGTGCGGACTGCCGATTGACGAGCCCATCGAGTTAGCCGATGAGAAAGCCGACGAGATCGCTGCACCGGCCGCTATACCCTTGACAACTAACATCGACAACCGCCCCGAGCTACGCTTGCTCCAAAATGCCATTGACCTGACTCATCAAGAGGTCAATCTGCTCAAGGCAGAGAACCGTCCTCAGGTATTATTCAACGGCGGATATGCTGTGACCAACCCCAATGCCTTCAACGGCATCCAGCATCGCTTTGGTGGTTTCTGGCATGTGGGACTGCAAGTGCGCATCCCCATTTGGAATTGGGGTGATGTGAAGCACAAGGTTCAGGCGGCCCAAGAGGCGACAACGGTTGCCAACCTCGAACTCGAGGACGCACGCGAGAAGATTGAGTTGCAGGTCAGCCAGAACCGTTTCCGCGTCAGCGAGGCCAACAAGAATCTGGCGCTCGCCAAGTCCAACATCGCTAGTGCCGAGGAGAATCTGCGCATGGCCAAACGCGGCTTTGAGGAGGGCGTAATCACGCCCACGACCGTCATGGAGGCCCAGTCGGCCTGGCTCATGGCACAAACCCAGAAAATTGATGCCGAAATCGAATTACAGCTCAGTAACACCGACCTGCTCAAGGCATTAGGCATCCTGAAATAACCCGTCACTAAATTAAAAACAATCAAACAATATTATATTATGTCAGCTAAAAGTCAACATACCAATATTTTGTTAGCAGTCCTCGGATTTGCCACCGTGGTCCTCATTGTCGCTCTCATCGGTCACCTGGCCCTGCAACGCGACCCCGAGGAAATCCAGGGCGAAATGGAAGTCGAGGAATACCGTGTGTCGGGTAAAGTGCCGGGACGTATCCTTGCTCTCCTGGCCAAGGAAGGTGACTTTGTACACGCAGGCGACACGCTCGCCATTATCGAGGCTCCCGAGGTGAATGCCAAGATGGTGCAGGCCCAGAGCGCTGCCGACGCCGCAACGGCCATCGCACAGATGACACAGAACGGTGCCCGCAAGGAGCAGATTCAAGCTGCCGCCCAGATCCTGGAGCAGGCAAAGGCCGGTCTTGAAATTGCCGAGAAGTCCTACAATCGCATGAAGAAACTCCATGAGGAGGAAGTCATCAGCGCCCAGAAGTTTGACGAGGCCGAGGCCATGTACAAATCGGCACTGGCACAGGTCAAGACTGCACAGAGCAATTATCAGATGGCCGTGAACGGTGCCCGTGACGAGGAGCGCCGTGCAGCTGCGGCCACCGCAGGTCAGGCCCGTGGTGCCGTGCAGGAGGTGCAAGGCTACGTGCGCGAAACCATTCAGAGGGCCCAGATGGCCGGTGAAGTCACCGACGTCTATCCCAAGGTGGGTGAACTCGTTGGCACCGGCACTCCCATCATGAGCATCGCCATGATGGACGACCAGTGGGCCACGTTCAACATCCGCGAGGACCAATTGAAGGGCATGAAGGTGGGTCAGGAGATCACGGTCAGGATACCCGCTCTCGACATCGAGGCCAAGATGAAGATCACATCGATGAAGGACAAGGGCTCGTTTGCCGTGTGGAAGTCCACTAAGGCCAGCGGCCAGTATGACCAGAAGACCTTCGAGGTGAAGGCTCGTCCTTCCCAGGCGATTGATGGCATCCGTCCGGGCATGTCGGTAATCCTTAAGAATAAGTGAGAAGTTAGGAGTTAGGAGTGATTTTCCTTATCCTTTAAACTTTAACCTTTAAACAGTGAGCAAGTTGAGAACTTGCGAACATTATGAAGTATATTTCTCAATTCTTCGACATCGTGCTGCGCGAGCTCAACATCATCGTGCGCAAGAACCGTATCTACGGCTTCTGCATGGTGGTGTTCCCCGTGCTGCTGGTGGTGTTTTTCACCACGATGCTCGATGACGGGCTGCCCCAGGACCTGCCCATCGGCGTGGTGGACCATGACAACAGCGCTACCTCGCGCAGTCTCATCCGCAACCTCGATGCCATGCAGAACTCGCGGGTGGTGTATCGCTTTGCATCGGTCACCGAAGCCCGCAACGCCATGCAAGAAGGCAAGGTCTTTGCCTATCTGTACATCCCCGAGGGCACGGCGGCCAAGCTCATGGCAGGTCGACAGCCCGATATCTCGTACTACTACACCATGACGTGTATGACGGCGGGATCGATGGCATCCAAGGACTTGAAAACCATCAGCATGCTGGGCTCTGCGGCAGTGGGCCAAGCGACATTGAGTGCTAAGGGCGCAACTAAGGAACAGATACGCACGGCACTACAGGCCGTGACGATTGACGCACACATGATCGCCAACCCTCAGGGCAGTTACAACTACAGCCTGACCACGGTCTTTGTGCCAGGCATCCTGATGCTTTTCATGGCGCTGCTGTCGGCCTACGCGCTCGGAATGGAGATGAAGTTTGACTCGGGCAAGGAATGGCTCGCCCGCGCTGGCAACAACATCCTCGTGGCCATCCTCGGCAAGTACATCGTCCATGCGCTAGTGTTCCTGCTTGTGATATTCTCCTACCAGTATTATATCTTCAACGTGCTTCACTTCCCGCACTTGGGCGGCGTGTGGAGCATCGTGCGACTCACCCTCTTGCAGGTCGCTGCCTCGATTGGCTTTGGCATCTTCGCTTTCGGACTTATGCCCTCGCTGCGCATGTCGATGAGTATCAGTTCGCTGTGGATGGTGCTCGGCATCTCGATGTGCGGCTCGGCGTTCCCTGTCGCAGGCATGGATCCCCCATTGCAGGCCATGTCTTGGCTATTCCCTTTGCGCCACTACTGGATGCTCTATCAGGCAACAGTGCTCAACGGCTTCCCCGTCATTGACGTCTGGTTCCATCTCGTGGCACTCGTGGCCTTCACGCTGCTGCCATGGTTCGTACTCCGTAAAGTCAAAATCGCAATGCTCAACTATGTCTATATTCCGTAAACTCAAGGAACATATCACCGACGTGCTATACGTATGGCGTCAGGAGATGAAACAGGTCATCAGGGACGAGGGCGTGCTCATGTTCCTCGTCATCGTGCCGCTGGGCTACCCGTTGCTCTACTCCTGGATCTACAACAACGAGACGCTGCACGAGACACCGGTAGTGGTCGTTGACCAGTCACACTCGGCCCTCTCGCGCCAGTTCATCAACGACTGTGACGCCACCCCTGACGTCGATGTGAAATATTACGCCGCCGATCTCGACGAAGCCCGTGCACTCGTCAGCCGCCAGCTCGCCAAGGGCATCTACCTCATCCCGTCAGACTTCGCCACTTGCATCAACCGTGGAGAGCAGGCGACCGTCAGCGTTTATTGCGACATGTCGCTCATGCTCGCCTACAAGGCCGTTTATCAGACTGCCATGGTCGAGGCGGGACGCCTCAGCGCTGGCCTGAAGATCAAGAAGGCCGGCAACTACACCGATCACGAGAATTCCATCACTGCGCAGCCTCTTATTGCTCACGATGTGGCGATGTTCAACCCATCGGGCGGCTACGGATCCTGCGTCCTGCCCGCAGTGCTCATGCTCCTGCTGCAGCAGGCGTTAGCGCTGGGCATCGGCATGTCGGCGGGTACGGCCCGTGAGCGTAATCGCAACGGCCAACTCATCCCCGACGATGATCCCCACTACCGTGGCGCCTACCGCGTCGTCTGGGGCAAGGCACTCTGTTATGGCATGATCGGTGCCGTGGCAGCCGCCTACCTGTCGATGGCTGTTCCCCGCATGTTCTCATTCCCGCAGCTGGCCGACGGCAAGACGTTGCTGGCAATGTTGCTGCCCTATACGATGGCATGCATCTTCTTCGGCATGACCGTTTCTTGCCTGGTGCGTTACCGTGAGAACGTCATGTTGCTGATGGTCTTTGTCTCGATTCCGTTGCTGTTCCTCACCGGCGTGTCATGGCCGCAGTCCAGCATCCCTGGTGCATGGCAGGGTGTATCCTGGCTCTTCCCCAGCACCTTTGGTGTACGTGCTTTCATCCGTGTCAACTCCATGGGTGCCTCCGTCAGCCAGATCCTGCCCGAGATCCGCATCCTCTGGATTCAGGCTGCCGCTTATCTGGGCATGGCTTGCATCGTGTATGCTTACCAGAAGCGCCTCGCCCGCAAGCA
>CACZVR010000039.1 GCA_902784675.1 uncultured Bacteroidales bacterium
TGATGGGTAAAACCTGGTGGCTGCGACCTAGTTGTTTCAAAAAAAGTAGTATCTTTGTAGTTTGAATCAAAATCTGATTGAGATGGGGAAGGATCCGTTGAATACACCGATGATGAAACAGTTTGTCGAGATGAAGGCTAAGCATCCCGACGCGATTTTGCTGTTCCGTGTGGGAGACTTTTATGAGACCTACTTGCAAGACGCGATCACGGCGAGCGAGATCCTGGGCATCACGCTGACGCGTCGCAGCAACGGCGCTGCTGCAGCGACCGAGATGGCGGGCTTCCCCCATCATGCGCTGGACACCTATCTGCCCAAACTGGTGCGTGCCGGCAAGCGCGTTGCCATCTGCGACCAGCTGGAGGACCCCAAATTGACCAAGAAACTCGTGAAGCGCGGCATCACCGAACTGGTGACGCCCGGCGTGGTCGTGGGCGGCACGATGCTCGACCGCAAGGAGAACAACTGGCTGGCAGCAGTGCACTTCGGCAAGAAATCGCTGGGTGTGTCATTCCTTGACATCAGCACGGGCGAGTTCCTCACCGCCGAGGGCAACGAGGAGTATGTCGACAAGCTGCTGGTGAACTTCTCGCCCAAGGAGGTGCTCATCGAGCGCAGCAACCGTCAACGCTTTGCCGCAACGTTCTCGTCAAGATACCTGACGTTTGAGATGGAGGACTGGGTGTTCACCATCGAGTCGGCCAACGACCGCCTGTTGAAGCATTTCGAGACACAGAACCTGAAGGGGTTCGGCATCACGAGCATGGACAACGCCATCATCGCCAGCGGCGCCATCCTGCACCCATGAGCGACGACGGCAAGTCGCTGCTCGACGTCATCGACCGCACCATCTCGCCGATGGGTGGCCGCATGATGCGCCGTTGGGTGCTGTTCCCGCTGCAGGACGTGAAAGCCATCAACCGTCGCCTGGACGTGGTGGAACACTTCATGCGCGACCCCGACGGACGTGACCTCATCAAGCAGCGCCTGGAACTCATCGGGGACCTGGAGCGCCTGACCAGTAAGGCTGCTGTGGGACGTATCACCCCACGCGAGCTGGTGCAGCTCAAGAGCGCGTTACAGGCCATCGAGCCCATCAAACAATACTGCCAGCAATCGTCATGCGAGGTGTTGCAAGCCCTGGGTGAGCAGCTGAATCCCTGCACGCTGATTCGCGACCGCATCGAACGCGAGATCAACCCCGACGCGCCCAACCAGACCAACCGCGGTAACATCATCTGCCGAGGCGTTGACGCTCAGCTCGACGAGTTGCGCGACATCTCGAGCAGCGGCAAGGACTATCTGGTGGCCATGCAGCGGTCGCTGAGCGACCAGACGGGCATCCCGAGCCTGAAGATCGCCTACAACAACGTGTTCGGCTACTACATCGAGGTGCGCAACACCCACAAGGACAAAGTGCCCGAGGAGTGGATTCGCAAGCAGACGCTGGTCAATGCCGAGCGCTATGTGACGCAGGAACTCAAGGAATATGAGGAGAAAATCCTGGGCGCTGAAGAGAAAATCCTCATTATCGAGGGCCGCCTGTTCAATGAACTGGTCACCGCCGTGACCGAATACATCCCCGCCATCCAGAACGACAGCGCCATCATCGCCCGTCTGGACTGCATGAACGCCTTGACGCGCGTGGCGATGGAAAACCGCTATAACCGTCCCGTGCTCGACGACAGTCTGGACATCGACATCGCCATGGGACGTCACCCCGTCATCGAGTGCCAGTTGCCGCCGGGCGAGACCTATGTGCCCAACAGCATCCGCCTGAGCAACGATGACCAGCAGATCATGATTATCACGGGTCCCAACATGGCGGGTAAGTCGGCGCTGCTGCGCCAGACGGCACTCATCACCCTGATGGCACAGATGGGCAGTTTTGTGCCTGCCCAGCAGGCACGCATCGGCGTGGTGGACAAGATTTTCACGCGCGTGGGTGCCAGCGACAATATCTCGCTGGGCGAGTCCACCTTCATGGTCGAAATGACCGAGGCCGCCGCCATCTTGAACAACATCAGTCAGCGCAGCCTCATCCTGTTCGACGAGTTGGGCAGGGGCACGAGCACCTATGACGGCATCTCCATCGCCTGGAGCATCGTCGAGCACATCCACGAGCACGCCATGAGGCCCAAGACCCTGTTCGCCACCCACTACCACGAGTTGAACGAGATGGAGAAATCCTTCAAGCGCATCGTGAACTATAACGTGAGCGTGAAAGAGATCAACGGCAAGGTGGTGTTTGTGCGCCAACTGGTGAAGGGTGGCAGCGAACACAGCTTCGGTATCCATGTCGCCAAACTGGCGGGCATGCCGCCCACCATCGTCAAGCGCGCTAACGAGGTGCTCAAGCAACTCGAGGCCAACAACCGCAGCGAGGGAGCCGTGACCAAGGACCTGGGTGATGTGGCCAGCAGCCGCTCGGGCTACCAGCTGTCCATCTTCCAGCTCGATGACCCCGTGTTGAGCCAAATACGCGACGAGATCCTCACCATCGACATCAACAACCTCACGCCCATGGAGGCCCTGAACAAACTCTATGACATCAAGGGCATCCTCACCGGCAAGAAAGAACGATAAACTTTTTAAAAACTACGAATTACGCGAATATCAATTAGTTTAATTCGTGTAATTTGTAGTTAAATTTGAAACAAGATATGAAGCGGAAGGATTTTGAAATCATGGCCCCTGTGGGCTCCTGGGAATCGCTATATGCCGCCCAACAGGGTGGCGCCGATGCCATCTACTTCGGTATCGAGGGTCTGAACATGCGTTCGCGCTCGAGTGTGAATTTCACGCTCGACGACCTGCGCACGATTGCCGAGTGGTGCCACGAGCATGGCATGAAGAGCTACCTGACGGTGAACACCATCGTCTATGACGAGGACATGGACTACATGCGCCAGATCGTCACCGCAGCCCGCGATGCTCGCGTGAGTGCCATCATCGCCAGCGACATGGCCACCATCCTGTTTGCCCGCTCAATCGGTGTGGAGGTGCACATCTCCACCCAGGTCAACGTGAGCAACAGCGAGGCGGTGCGCTACTACAGCCAGTGGGCCGACGTCATGGTGCTCGCCCGCGAACTCAACCTGGAGCAGGTGAAGAAAATCAGCGGTTTCATCGAGGAGAATGACGTTCGCGGCCCTCACGGTGAACGGGTGAGGCTGGAGATGTTCTGCCATGGCGCCTTGTGCATGGCAGTGAGCGGCAAGTGCTACATGAGCCTGCACCAAGAGAATACCAGCGCCAACCGCGGCGCCTGTCGCCAGATCTGCCGTCGAGGCTACATCGTCACCGACCGTGAGAACGGCGATGAACTGGCCATCGAGAACAAATACATCATGTCACCCAAAGACCTGAAGACCATCCACTTCCTCAACAAGATGGTGAACGCCGGAGTCACCGTTTTCAAGATTGAAGGCAGGGCACGCGGACCGGAGTATGTGCGCACCGTTGTGGGCTGCTATGACGAAGCGCTGAAGGCCATCTGCGAGGGCACCTACACCGAGGAACGCATCGACGCATGGACCGAACGGCTCGCCAAGGTGTTCAACCGTGGTTTTTGGGACGGCTACTACATGGGACAGCGTCTGGGCGAATGGTCGGCCAAGTACGGCTCCAGCGCCACCCGCGTCAAAGTCTATGTCGCCAAGGGCATCCGCTATTACAGCAAATTGGGCGTCGCCGAGTTCCTGATGGAAGCAGGCGAACTGCATGTGGGCGATGAGGCATGGATCATCGGTCCGACCACTGGTGCCATACCGCTGACAATAGAAGAGATCCGTGTGGACCTCAAACCCGTTGAAAAGACCGTGAAAGGAGAACATTTCTCCATCGCTGTGCCCGAGAAAATCCGCCCCAGCGACAAACTATACCTGTGGCGCCCCACTCCACCGCGGGACCCCGACAAACGCAATTAAGTCAGATTGAAATAAAAGTGTGCTTTACTGCATGGGGATGGCCTTGATGGTGCCGAGCTTGCGCACGGTGACCTTGCTGGGCGTGCCCTTGTAATAGACCTTGCCGGTGCCGCTGCCGCTCACCTTGAGTTCGCCACCGTTGACGTGGCAGCCCATCGAACCCGTGCCCATGATGCGGCAAGAGACTTCGGTAGCGACCACTTGGTCGGCTTGTATCTCACCTGTGCCGATGAGCCTCAGCGACAGGTTGTCACAGGAGCCGTCGGCGATGATTTTGCCTTTTCCGCTCAAGATCTGCAGCTCCAGCTGTGATGCTCTGATACCGCGCACGATGACTTTGCCGTTATCGGTGTTGCGCACCTTGAAAGCCTTCAACGGCGGCAAGCCCGACACCCGCAAAGTGCTGTCGCCCCCGTTCTCGGCCTCGTCGAGCGAAGAGGAATAGACGGTGATGGCGGGCAGATTGGGCAACTGCTCATACATGTTGTCGACCTGGATGCTCAGACGGCCGTTTTTCGAAAGGTTGAATATCAGATGATTGGCCACCTCTTGGGTACAGTGAAAGACCGCCATTCCTGCCGAGTCGGCGTTGCAGCGGTAATTGACATTCACGTTGTCGATGAGGGCCAGACGGGAGAAGTCAC
This sequence comes from uncultured Bacteroidales bacterium, assembly GCA_902784675.1. Classification (GTDB taxonomy): domain Bacteria; phylum Bacteroidota; class Bacteroidia; order Bacteroidales; family Muribaculaceae; genus Sodaliphilus. The sequence continues at coordinate 4,574 of CACZVR010000039.1, forward strand.
CCAACTTGACCTCGTGGCGCTTGACTTGCGCATCGGCCATGAGCGACACAATCGTCAACACTATGATGCTAATCCATACTCTCTTCATGTGCTTCATCGTTTTGTATCTCTAATTGAGGCAATATCTCGTTTTCGATTTGGTCCAGGATGGCTTCAAGTTCATCGCGTGTGTCGGCACGCAGCATGGCGATGCGCGTGGGGCGGAAGTTGCGGATTCCCTTGAACAGCGGGGTGGCGGCCAGATGGCGGCGGATGTGCAGAATGCCGCGGTACTCGTCGATGCGATCGATGCTCTCGGCAATCTGCCGGCGAATGAGTGCCATCTTCTCGGCGTTGCTGATAGCGGGCACCTCGCCAGTGAGCAAATACTGCTTCATCTCACGGAAAATCCAAGGAGCACCGATGCTTGCACGGCCCACCATCACACCGTCAACGCCATAGCGGTCAAAGCACTCCTTCAGGCGCTGGGGTGTTGTCACGTCACCGTTGCCGATGACGGGAATCGTCATGCGAGGATTGTTTTTCACCTCGCCGATGAGGGTCCAGTCGGCCTCGCCTGTGTAAATCTGGGAACGGGTGCGGCCATGGATGGTGAGCGCCGCGATGCCGCAATCCTGCAGTTGCTCGGCCAGTTCCACGATGATCTTGCTGTTGTGGTCCCATCCCAAACGCGTCTTCACCGTCACGGGCAAGTCCACGGCCTTGACCACGGCACGTGTGATTTCAAGCATCAGGGGGATGTTGCGCAACATGCCGGCGCCACTGCCCTTGCCCGCGATCTTCTTCACGGGGCAGCCCCAGTTGATGTCGATGAAATCGGGGTGAGCCTGAGCAGCGATGCGTGCCGCCTCGACCATCGAGTCCACATCGCGGCCATAGATTTGGATGGCTGCAGGATGCTCGCCCGGCGCGATGGCCATCTTCTGGAACGAACGTTCGATGCTGCGAATCAACGCGTCGGCACTGACGAACTCGGTATAGACCATATCGGCCCCCTGTTCACGGCAGATGAGCCTGAACGACTGGTCGGTGACGTCCTCCATCGGAGCCAGCATCACCGGACGTTCCCCTAAGTCTATATTACCGATTTTCATTACTCGGGTTTGTTTTACCGTGCGAAATTAGCACAATTTGCACAACCACACAAACAGTTAACGCAATTTAGGACATTATTATGGAAAAAACAGCCCCTAATCCAATGAGTAAATCTTTTTTACCTCAAAAAAACAGAGCATTGGTTGCCCTGATTTTACTGCAGCTGATTGTAATGGAATGGCCGAGGATGATTTTGGGTCAATCCTCGGCCATTTGTCAAAAGAATGAAAATGGAATCTGGTTATGAACCGATGGCGACTTTGAGGGTTGTCGCATTGCTGGCGTTGCGGCCTTGCACGATGTAGATGCCGCGCGACAGGTGGGTGAGACCCACGTTGTCCTTGCCGATGGCAACAACCTGTCCATTCAGGTTATAGACGGTGATGGCGCCGGGATAGGTCACCATCTTACCGTTAATGCTCATCTTGGAAGCATTGTCAACAACATTCTCGATGACGGTGGCATTGTCTTCGCTAGCACCGTCGGCGGTGATAGTGAAGAAGTAGTCACGGTCGGCGACGATGTCATAGTCGGGCAACTGCAAGCCGTTGTTCCAGTTGTTGAAAATCAGGTGATAGTTACCACCCTCGGTATCCAACAGGAAGACCTTGTAGTTGATGCCGTCCACGATAGAGTCACCCACACTGGCCTCGCCGGGCCATGCGCCGAAGAGTTCGCTGTCGCCCCAAGCATACAGTCCCAGGGCATCCCAGCCCGTCTCATCGTTGACGAAGATGTAATGCTGTGATGCGGGAATCTTGGGCAATTCACCTGCGATGCTGAAGTTGTCGATGGCCAATGCCATGGCCCCTTGAGCGGCATCGCCACTGGCCACACTGATGTTCCAGGCCAGATAGAGGTCACATCCGCGGGAGATCTTTGTGCCGAGCAAGCCACTCACAGCGATGCTTTCGCCAGGGACCACCTCATAGCCAGCCGTCTCGCTGTCGGGAGCGAAATAGGTGTAGAAGTCATTACCGGCGCTGGTCCAGTTGCGACCGTCGATGGAGTAATACATTTGCACGGCAAAGCCGGCGCTGTTGTTACCCTTGCGGTATTTCTCGATGCTGTAGTTGACATTGACATTCTCGATGTCCTTCTTGCCCGTGTTGAGCAAGTGGGCATACACGTTGACACAGCGGGTGCCACCAGCCACGCCGGTCGAAATGCCACCAAGGGCACGGTCGTCACCGGCATTGTCGCCGAAGTTCCATGTGCCGTTCTTTGCATTGCTGGCCAGGCTCACGCCGCCGCTGTACATCGTCTGGTCGTCGGCCTGATCAAAGCGTCCCACAGTGCGGGGAGCGGTGAGGATGCGGTCGATGCGCCAAGCCTGGGGCAGTGTGGCGGTAGCCTCATCACCCATCACGTCAAAGTTCTCGATGGCGCTCAACACGGTCTCGTTCAACTCGATAGCGGGATAGGTCACCACCTCGGTCAAGGCAGCAGCCACCTTGAGCGCAGCAGTCTGGGTGAAGTCACCCGTCGTGGCTGTCACGGTGAACTCGCCGTTGGTGCCGTTGCTTGTGAAAATCTGATTCTCGTTGATGTCGCCACCGTCGCTCAGGGTCATCACAACAGGCTCTGGAGCCTCGATTTCCATGCCGAACTGGTCGCGCACGGTCACCTTGTAATGTACCTGACCAGCAGTGTGGTCCACATAGTTGGTGAAGCCGTTCAGGGCACGGCTGGCATAACCGCGCATGGCGGCTGCATCGGCAGCACTGAGGCCGTTGGGTGCCCAATTGATGTTCATCGGGTCTTCGCCATAGATGAGGCCGTATTCCATCGCGGCAGCCATGTAGGTGGCCTTGAGGGTGGGATGGCGGTCATCAAGGAACCAAGTGAGGGTGCCCTCGCTGCCTTCCAGGTCATAGACCTCCTGATAGGCCACGCCCACGGGGCACAACGTCACGCCCAAGTCGAGGGCGACATCCTGATAGTTCTTCACGAAGGTCGCATTGAAAGCGGTGTAGTTTGCCCAATCGCCGCTATAGGCCCAGTTCACGGGCACGATGATGATGGCGTTGGGGTTGGGGCAGTACTCGCGGATGTAGTCCACCCAGCGCTTCACGTTGGCGCGGAAGGTCTCAACATCGGTGCGGGGCAGCGAACTCTGCTCCTGCAGGATGATGTGGCTCCAAGCCTCGCTGCGCACGAGCATCTTGGCACCGGGGTTACCGTCCTCGGCCACGCCGTCACCCTCGTCCCAGTGGGTCTTGAGCGACTTGCCCAGCAGGGTGTGCTTGGTCCAGTTGGCGTCCTTGCCCATGGCCTGAGCAATGCCGTTGAAGACAGCGTCCTGATCATTGTAATAAATGAGGCTGTTGTTGAGCGAGAGCACTTTGACCTGCTCGGGCAACTCGGGCACGAGCACGACATCGGCGGGTTGCAACGTCATCGTGGTGGGGGTTGATGCCGCCAACGTGAGGGTGTACTCGCCGGTTGCGAGGTCAAAGGTCATGTCATAGGTGCCCGGAGCAGTCGAAACGCGACCGGTAGCGCCCTTGATGAGGATGCCGCTGGTGTTGTCACCGGTGAGGTCGCTCTCGGCGCCCCACACGCCACCCATGCCCAAGCGCTGGTAGATGCGCCAGTGGCTGTAGCCGTCACCCACAGCGAGCATGGTCACTTGGCCCGTAAACACCTTGTCATGGTCCAAGGTCAACTCGCCGCTAGCATCCATGTAGTTCCAGCCGTTGTTGTCGCCGATGACATAAACCGAGGTCAGGCCCGTGTCGTCATCGTCGCTCTCGAGCAGCAGGGTCGCTGCACCATTGTTGATGGTGAGGACGATGCGCTTGCACACAAACGAGAGCCCACCGCACGAGATGTTGTCGTTGGTGCCCAGCACAAGGCTGTAGGGAACACCCATCTGGATGCTGGTGCCGTTGCTGCCATAGTTGCAGGCACTGGTCCAGCCCGAGTCGGCCACCTTGAATTGGCCGCTGAGCGTCTTGTCATAGAGGGCATAGGTGCCGTTACCCTCGTCACTGAATTCCCAGTCGGTCACGGCGCCCCAGCTGTTCACCTCGCCACGCAGATAGATGCCCGAGGCGACAAAGGGAGGACGTGAGGGGTCAACATAGCCTTCGTAATTCTGAGGGTCAGAGATTTCGGCAATCTCGTCCTTGGTGAGGCAGAGGTAGTAATCGCGGTCAGCGGTGATACTGGTGTTCAGGCTGTTGCTGTAGCCGTCGGTGAAGGTGAGCGCGTGCTCGTTGCCGTCCATGTCAAGTGACCACACCTTGTAGGTCACGCCATTGACAACAGCACTGCTGCTGGGCAGCTGAGCCTCGGCGCCATCCATGCTTAAATACAGATTGCTCCACTTGGTCACATCCTCGACATAGATGTAGCAGGACTGATCCTGTGAGGCAAAGGTTGCATCAATCACCACATTGTCAATCGACAAACCCATCGCCTTGTTGGGGCTGGTGCCACTGGCAACGCTGATGTTCCAAGCCAGGTACAGGTCGGCACCAGATGCTAGGTCCACCATGAGCTGCTTGCCGGCGATGGCGGTGGTGCTGATGGGAACCACTGCAGCGCCCTGAGTGGCAGCATCGGGAGCAAAGAAGGTGTAGAAATCCTCACCCGCATTGTTCCACGTGACACCATCGGTCGAGACGTACAGTTGCACAGCAAAACCAGCGGCATTGTCACCGTCGCGGTACTTCTCGATGTCATAATTCAAAGTGAGCTTGGTGATGGCTTCATTGCCGGCATTGTGCAGGCAAGTCATCACGTTGATGCAGCGTGTGCCGCCGTCAACAGTGGTCGACAGGCCGCCCACCGAGCAATCGCTGGGCTGGCTGCTCGAGGCGAAATTCCAGGTGCCGTTCTTGGCGTTGCTGGCAAGGCTCGTGCCACCGGTGTACATCACCTCGGTTGCTGCATTGGCATAGCTGCCCACAGTGCGGGGCGCACCCATCTGGCGTTCCACACGCCAACCCTGTGGCATGACAAGTGTTGCGGCCTGGGCATCGTTGTCCCACATGCCGTCAAAATTCTGGGTCACCTGGGATGCCTCGGCAGTGAGCTGCAGCACATCCTGGGCGCTAGCACTTCCGCTCCACACGCAGGCGAGCAGAAGAGCCACAACCAGATTAGAAAATAGAGTCAATTTTTTCATTTTGGTTACTGTTTATAATAATAAATGTGACTTGTTGTTTCCACAAAATTATTATAATCGCCACACACCCAAAACACCGCCAAACAAAAATCAAACTCATACAAAAAAATAACTAACTAGTTATTAGATGGTTAACACTATCACTGACGTCTAAAAATCTAAATCGACAACAAGTGCTTTTGGGGTGTTTTTCAGGCTTGAATTGACACTGACCCATCAAAAAGAAAAATCCCCGGTTCGGTATAAGGAACCGGGGATTTGTTGATGCTGACCTGGAGGAATTGATCGCTCCAAGTCATGGCCTTGACGGGGGCCTAAATCATTTAGTCTTTCTTAGCGGCTTTAGCCTTGCAATCGGGGCACTGCTGGTCGGCGGGCTTGTCACATTTACCATCCTTGTGGTCCTTGCACTCATGCTTCATGCCTTCGGCCTTCTCGCATTTCTTGCTTTCGGCCTTCTCGCATTTCTGGCCTTCAATCTTTTTCATGCCAACCTTATCAGCCTTCTGGAGCTTGTTGTCCTGTTTGCGCTCAAGTTTCATACCCTGAGCCTTCTCGCACTTCTTGCCGTCCTTGCATTCGTGCTTCATGCCCTCGGCCTTCTCACACTTCTTGCCGTCCTTGCACTCGTGTTTCATGCCCTCGGCCTTCTCACACTTCTTGCCGTCCTTGCACTCATGCTTCATGCCCTCGGCCTTCTCGCACTTCTGACCTTCCTTGCACTCATGCTTCATGCCCTCGGCCTTCTTGCAGTCCTTCATACCTTCCTTGCACTCGTGCTTGGGACCTTCGCCCTTCTCACACTTCATGCCTTCGGCCTTTTCGCACTTCTTGCCTTCAGCGGCCTTGGCCTTGCAGTCGGGGCACTGCTGGTCGGCGGGCTTGGTGCAGGGCTGACCGTCCTTGTGGTCCTTGCATTCGTGCTTCACCTGCTGCTGGGGCTTGTCCATGCCAGTGGCAAGATCAGTTCCTGTGGGATTCCTCGACATGGTGGCTTTGAGCTGCACACGGTCGGGCTCCTCAACAGTAGCATTGTTAACATTGGTTTGAGCAAGCATCGCGCTGGAAGTCAGAGCTACAGCAGCGAGCATCAATAAAAACTTCTTCATAATTCTTTCTTAGTTTGTAAAATATTATCTAAATTGATTTTGCGCTCAAAAGTAGTAATAAAAACCGAAATATTAGACGTTTTAAGGTTTTTTTGGTTTAATCGTGCCCCAAAATTTGATTTATGCAGGAAAACCACTACTTTTGCACCCATTCTAGAACTAACAACAAAAACTTATGTCAACCTATACCGTATCTGACCCCCGCAAGGTCACTACCAAGCGCATCTGGACCAAGCCGGCATCGACATCATCTTGGTGGGCGACAGCGCCAGCAACGTCATGCAAGGCAACGCCACCACCATCCCCATCACCATCGACGAGATGATTGTGTATGGCCGCACCGTTGTCCGCGCCGTCAAGCGCGCCATGGTCATCATCGACATGCCTTTTGGTACTTATACCGGTGATCCCATCGAGGCGCAGCGCAATGCCGTGCGCATCATGCAAGAGACCGGCGCCGACGGTGTGAAACTTGAAGGAGGTCGCGAGATGCGCTCTGCCATCGAGATGATTCTGCGGGCCGGCATTCCCGTGATGGGACACCTGGGCCTGACGCCGCAGTCGATCAACAAGTTCGGCACCTATGCCACCCGCGCCGAGGACGAAGCCGAGGCGACGCGCCTGCTCGCCGACGCCAAAGTGCTTGCCGAAATCGGCTGCTTCGGCATCGTGCTGGAAAAGATTCCCGCCACGCTGGCTGCCAAGGTCACCCAGAGCATCAACGTGCCCACCATCGGCATCGGCGGCGGTGGCGCCTGCAGCGGCCAGGTGCTGGTGCTGCACGACATGCTGGGTCTGAACCGCGAGTTCAAGCCCAAGTTCCTGCGCGTGTATAACAATCTGGGCGAACAGATTATCGACAGCGTGGGCAACTACATCACCGATGTCAAGAGCGGCGACTTCCCCAACGAAAACGAACAATACTAATAAGTTAGGAGTTAGGAGTTAGAAGTTAGGGGTTAGGAATCCGTACACAACTGAAAACTAAGTGCCTAGTGAGTATTGATCACCAACTGATGACGTTCCCATCCCGTAACACCATCATTTGCCGCTGGAGAATTCTAGCCGCATTGTTGTGGCTATGCTTGTGTTGTTCAACAGCTCGTGCAGGGAGTCAATACAATGTGGACTCGCTACTCAAAGTTCTGGATGCCGTAATCGACAGTAGTGAGGTCTATAATCACCAACTGCAGCAACACTTAGTTCACTACAGGCAAATGTTTGAGAATGCCCCCAATCAAGAGGCAAGATTTGACATCGCCCACACACTATTTCTCAATTACCGTAAATACCGACTGGACTCGGCGCTCTACTATGCCCGCCAGCGCGTCCATATTGCTGCCGACATTCCGTCGCCCGACTCCTTGTCGTCGGCGCGCCTCGACGAGTCCGACGCCCTCAAGTGCTTGGGTCGCCTGCATGATGCCCTCGCCGTGCTCAACAGGATACCCCACACCCCCTACATCAACTCCAATGCCCATTATTACTATCTGTACCACAGCATCTTACTCTCCTTGTCCAAGATGACCACCGATGCTGATGAGATGGCCTATTACAAACCGTTGCTGATGAGTTACCGTGACACGGTGAATATGGTGAACGGCGATGATCCCCTGACGGTGTGTGTGAACACCTGCGAAATTGAGAAGAGCCAGGGGCACATCCAACAGGCCCTCGACGGGCTTTTGCAATTCGGCAAAGCGCATAGGGACATGGTGGATAACTCAGCCGTCTACTGGTTTGTGCTCGGCGACACCTACCGTGACATGGGTGATACCCAAGGGGCAAAGTACTGCTACACCATGTCGTCGATTATCGATAAGCGCAACTGCAATAAGACCTATACTTCGCTGCAATCGCTGGCATGGATGCTGTATAACGAGGGGGACACCGAGCGCGCCTACCGCTACATCACCTGTTCACTGAATGACGTGATGGCGAGCAATGCCCGCAGCCGCCTTTCGCTCGTGGGCGAATACCTGCCCATCATTACCACCGCCTATGAGCAAAAACAGCATTCCTCGGCCACCAGGCGCAATATCTTGATTGCCGTCTCGCTGTTAGCTGCCATTATTTTGGGTGTTTTGCTGTGGATTATCTATCAGCGCAATAAACATCTGGCCATGATGCACAACGAGCTTGCCGCCAACAACGACAAACTGCAGTCCCTTAACAACCGCTTGGAAGAACTTAACCATGAACTGGTCGAAAGCAACATGATTAAAGAGGAATATATCGGACAGTTGTTCAACCTTTGCTCCAGCTACATCAACGAGTCCGAGAAAAACCGCATCCGCATCCTGGGCAAGCTCAAATCTGGAAAAAGCAAGGAGGTGCAGCAACAACTCGACGAATCAACAATGAAAAAGGACTTGAGCCAGTTGTTCTACAACTTTGACATGATTTTTCTGGAGCTTTTCCCAGACTTCATTGACAATTTCAACTCACTGTTGCGCCCTGGAGAACGCATCGAAGCCAAAGGCGACAACCTGCTCTCACCCGAATTGCGCATCTATGCGCTGGTGCGCTTGGGCATCAACGACAGCGTCAAGATTGCCAGTTTCTTGCATTATTCCCCCCAGACGGTGTATAATTACCGCATGAAGACCCGCAACCGTTCAGACCTGCCCAAGGAGGAATTCATCTCACGTGTACGCCACCTGTAACTTCCTACCTCGCGCTAAGACGCGAAGACCCCACGTTTTATCATAATAGCATCCGCTTCCCTAAAGATGGGAGCGGATGCTATTCGTTGAATTAGGCTTAAAACCTTAGTGAAGAAGAGGATTATTGGGCAACAATGTGTCCATAGACGTCATAGGTAATGCCGTCGCGGATGATGAGCACACGGCCGTCGCGCAGCACCTTCTGCACGTGTGGCATCACCTCGTTCTGGCGAATATCGGTGACACCTGTGGTGGGCTGTTCCTCACCACGCAACTTGGCGACACAGGTCTCAATCTCGTCCATTTCCAGATAGCCACCCTCAATGAAGTGGCCTGCGACTGCTTCCTGCAGAGTAGGCAGCAGGGTGCCGAGGGCGGGATAGTTGTAGAGCGCCTTGCCACCGCTATAGGCGGTATGTGAAGCGATGGCCTCCTCGAGCGTCGTAGCGGTGTAAACCGTGGGCACAGCATCGGGACCTGACGGCAGAATCAGCGGGTCAAAGCCAGTCAGCAAGTACAGGGCATGACGCAGCTGGTTGGAATGACGGTATTCCGAAATCTGCAGATCGCTCGTGCGGTTGTAGTCGGCGGCGATGTCATCCCACGAGGCACCGCACATGGCGGCCAAGACTCCCGAGAAGACACCGGTGCGGTCGGCACCCAGGTGGCAGTGAATCTGGAAGGGTACGGGGTGATCATCATCGTTGATGAAGTTCACAATCTCCTGAATCCACTCGGCAAAGCGGCTCTGGTCGGTGTAGTAGAGCGCGTGGTCATAGGACGGCGTGTGGCCATTCTGACGACCCACATACAGCACCCTGTGGTTATTGATAATCTCACGGTAGTAATCGGGAATGGTAGTCGTGTAGGTCGTGCCCGAAACGGTATAGGTTGCATTGCCATCCTCCGACTCCAAGTTGCCCGACAAGGCAATATCGCAATTGATGCCTGCCTCGGTGGCCAGTGCAGCTACCCATTCAAGTCGTGCACGCTCGGTGTCATAGCTCGAACGTGACGAATGGTAGGGATGATAGGAGCGATACAGATGCTGGGTACCGGGAACGCGGCGGAAGTTGGAGATGCGCTCCTGCTCCATCCTGTCGGTGAGGTCAAAGTCAGCGAGCGGACGGATGTAGAGTGCTGTCTCCTTGCGCTGAGCCAGATCCTCGATATCATCGTCGTTGAATGCGACAATTTGTTTCCAGCCGTTGGAGCAGAAGGTCAGGTAGTCCTCGCAACCCTCGGCAAGAGTGGGCCAGGACTGGGTGACATAGGAGTTGCCGTTCACGTGATAGACGTTGAACAGGAACTCGGGCTGGCCGCCGTTGCCGGTACGCTCAATAGCGCTGTAAGGCAATGTCACATAGAAGCAGCCATCGGCGCTGAATCCCGGCATCCTGTAATCCGAATCCGTCTTGCCCCAGTTGGAGATTGACCCATAGACAAACAGTTTCTGAACGTTGAGCGGAGATATCACGAAGCGGGTGCGTGACGTCGAGAAGACGAAGGTAATTTGCTTCAAGTCGTCATTCAAGCGATAGCAGTTGTTCTTTTCGGTGGTAGTGAACACCTCACCATAGTCACCCTCCAGCGGCGTAAGCGTCAACGGACAGCCATTGTCGGCTGCGCCGAGGGTAATCTGCCAACCGTCATGGATGCCCGATTGCCAGCCCTCGCTGTAAACAGCCGAGTAATGGTTGGCGGAGCTCAGGTTGGACGGACCCCATGAGCCGCTACTATAATGGCTGTTGCCGATGACGGCGGCATAGGTGATGTCTTCCTTGACATAAGGTACGGGGCAAGTGAGACGGCCCAGCGTGTCGGGCAGGAAACGTACGCACAGCGACTCGCTGTCGTTGCCGACCACCAGATAAATGCATTCGTCGTCCCAGCCGGCAAGGCTGTTGTCAAGATATACGCGGCCTCCCACGAGCGAGAACGACTTAGTGGGATCGGGCTCAATGATGACTTCGTCCTGAGGAGCAGCCTTGGTCAAGCGGATGGAGATGGCCTTGGTAGCGGGGTCGAAGACGAACTCTGCCGAGTCGCCCACGACGGGATTGTCAATGAGTGTAATGTCTGCCAAAGGCACCCACACCGAGTTGATGCCCAACGCATTGTCAGCGTAGTTGCAGCCCGTGCCGCCATAGATATCCTCACGGATATATAAGGTGGAGTCGGCATTAGGATAGAGCTCACGCCACTCCCACGAGGCATCCAGACCGTCGCCCCAGCCGTGCTTGAAGAACCAGCGCGGACCTGTTTCCTCCTGACCCTCGCCCAGGTTGCGGATGCTGATGGCTCCAGTGGCGGGGTTAAAGGTGAATTCACAGGAGTCACCCACCATGGGGCTGTTGATGACCTCAATGTTCTCAAGGGGCACCCACGATGAGCCGCTGCCGTTGATGTTGTCGGCATAGTTGCAGCCGTTACCGCCGAAGACGTCGCGGCGGCTATATAACGACGCGTCTTCGTTGGCAAAAACCTCTCGCCACTCCCACGAGCCGCCGGCCCAAGGGTGCTTGAGGAACCACCGCTTGGTGGGTGTGGGCGGGGTTTCACCGCCGCTATAGTCGGGATTGGGTTTCAGGCGGATGGCATAGGTGTACCACGAGCCCGACGAAACCATGGCCATCATGGTTTCCTCACCGCCGCCATACACGACATAGCCGTAAGAAGGATTGGAGCCAGTCGCCAAGTCCACATCACCACACGACACACCGTTGTAGCCGCCGCTCTTGAAGGTGAGCGTACGCGCCGAGGACGAGGACGTGGAATTACCCCACACCTCGATGGTGTCACCAGGGTTTGCAGTGAAATACACCCAGCGATAGGCACTGCTCGACTTACCATTAATCTTCAGGCGCTGAGTGAAGGTCAGCACCTCCATGCCGTCGTCCGACGTCCAAGTGCGGTCCGAACAACTCTGGAAGATGGGCACTCGGTCAATCGAGGAGCCGTCGGTGACAAAAGTCAGGCCATGCAGGGTTGTGGTCTCCCACAATGTGTCATTAGGGAACATTTCAGTGTCGCTGAAGTTCCAGAAGGTCACATCCTGGGCTGACATCAGCAAGGGCAATGCCAGCAGTAATGCCAGCAGCTTGCGCAGTAATGATTGATTTTTCATAAGCAATAAACAATTATTGTAAATAAATAGGTAATGATAATGATAAAAAATTCTGGTTACAAATTTAAGGTTTTCTAAACTATTTTCCACCCTCAACGAGAGATAAAGTAAACTGCTGACTAATGACAAAACTCTGATTTACAGTAGTAACGGCACTATCGCTGTAGTCCAAAAAGTAAATCAAAGATGAAATGATTTTCAGGCTTTGCGGGCTGGCGCCCGCAGTTAGGAGTGAGTGCGGATGCCCGTCAGAAGCATCAGATTTTTCAGTTGTTTAGAAAAATCAGTTGTTCAAGTTGTTGGAGTTGTTTTTATTGGGTGGAGCTGGATAGCGTTGTATTTATTGTAGTTTGGGGAGATGGTTGAGAGAGCGGAAGAAGTGAGCGGTAAGGGGGATGGCGAGGAGGAAGGCGAGGACGTCGCACACGGCTTGACAGATTTCCACGCCGAAGAGGCCCAACACACGGGGTAAAATCAAGATCAAGGGGATGAAGAAGATGCCGTTGCGGGCAGCGGCAAGGATGTTGGCCGATAGACTCTGGCCGGTGGTCTGCAAAGTCATGTTGCACACGGTAACCACAGCCGCCATGGGCAAAGCGACCAGCTGCCAACGCAGAGCGACGGCACCCACGGCAACCACCTCGGGGTCATCACGCAAGATATCCACCAACTGCTCGGCGAACAAAAAGGCTGGACCGCACATCACCACCAGCACAGCCATATCGAGCAGGATGGTGAAGTAGAAACCACGACGCAGGCGCTTGTAAAGCCCCGCACCGTAGTTGAAGCCGCAGAAGGGCTGATAGCCCTGCCCCACCCCGATGATGATGGCAAAGATAATGAACGCGAGCCTCGAGACAATCGACATGCCGGCAATCGCCGCGTCGCCATACACGCCTGCAGCCACATTAAGCAAGAGCGTGGCGATGCTGGCCAGTGCCTGTCGCGTGAGCGACGGTGTGCCGCCCTTGAGGATTTCCTGCTGGAAATGCCAGCGGCTCGAGGCCTGCTTGAGGTCGATGGGGATGTTCTCGCCACGGCGCGACATCACCCACAGGACGATGAAACCGAACAACTGGCTCAGTACCGTGCCGATGGCCGTGCCCAGTATGCCCAGCCCGAAGGTGAACATGAACAGCGGCACCAGGACCACATTGAGCACCGCGCCCGAGATCATGCCATACATCGCTTGGGTGGCATTGCCCTGGAATCGCATCTGGTTGTTGATGACCATCGAGGCTGTCATCAGCGGCGCACCCAGCAAGATCACACCCATGAACTGCATCGTGTAAGGCAAGATGGTGGGGGTGGAACCCAACGCCACGGATAAGGGTTTCAGGAAAATGAGGCCCAGAATGGTGATGATCAAGCCACAAACGATACTGCCCACAAATGAGGTGGCAGCCATCTGACGCGCCTCGTCCAAGCGGCGCGCTCCCAGGTGACGCGACATATAGGTACCCGACCCCTGACCGAACATAAAGCCGATGGACTGGATAATCGCCATCACGGGGAACACTACACCCACGGCAGCGGTGGCCTGGGTGTTGATGAGGCCCACAAAATAGGTATCCACCAGGTTATAGATGCTCGTGACAAGCATACTGATGATGGTGGGCACCGCCATCGCGGGAATCACGCGACGAATGGGTGCCGTGGTCAGGAAAGTATAATTGTCTTGCTTGCGCATCGAGAATCTTGGCATTTTTTGAATAAATTTGACGTCGCCTCAGCCATTAAAATAAGTTTCATGACATTCGGCTAGTACAAATTTTGAAGGTGCAAAGGTACAAAAAAGGCTTTAGACTTTAGACTTTAGACCTTAGTTTTTTAGTCCTTAGTTTCTAACCTTTGGTCAAAGCCGTAATAACAGGAAAAACTCTTGGTTATGTGTTCTCGAGCAGCCAGCAGATGCCCTTGGCGACGCGCAGAGGCGGATTTTTAAAGTGGTTGCCAGGGTTGAGTTCAAAGTGCGACGGGATGCCGCGCTCGGCCATCAGTTCGGCCAGCGCCCTGGTGCGTTGGCCCACGGTGTGCAGCACTGCGTTGCGCGAGGTGCTTTCCTGCTCACCCACCGAGAGGTAAATCCCATGCAACGACACAGCCAGCTCATGCTCACGGGCATACTCCAGCCAACCGGGGTACCACATCGAGCCCGAGGCCGACAGGAAGCGCGTGAACAAGTCGCTGTGGAAGGCGGTCCACACGGCAAAGAGCCCCGCCAGCGAGTAGCCTGCCAGCATGCGCCATGTGGGCGGCAAGTCGAGCAATTGCTCGACTTGTGGCACGACCTCGCCAGTGAGCAAGGACAGCCACTGGGCGGCCTCGCCCGCAAAGTTGTCATCCTTGGAAACTACCGTCTCGACAGGCCATGGCGACAGTTCCTGATTCCAATGCAAGCCGCTGATGGTCACCAAGTTGAAACCACTGCAGCCCACTTGTTTGCAGGCATCCAGCAGCAACTGCCCATTCTCATGATAATCAATTGAATAGACCAGCGGTGCTGGACCATTAACCAAATGGTACAGACACACGCGACGATGACCGAATCTCAACTCTTGCATTTCCATTGCTGCAAAAATACGAAATAATCATTACCTTTGTTGCGACGTTCAATAAAAAAGTGATGGAACCACAAGAGCATAACAAGAAACGCCCCCTGTGGAAATGGGGTCTGTTGTTTATCGCAGCGTTCATCCTGTCCATCATGGGCTATGCGTTGGTGATGACCGGATTTGAGGTGGGTGACCATTTTGGCCACCCCAGCTGGACCATTGTGGCTGTAATGGCAACGCTCGTACTATATGCCCTGTTTGTGAGACTGATCGAGAAACATTGGCCGACCGACCTGTCGCTGCGCCGCCTCGTCCCCCACACCCTGCTGGGTCTGCTCGTGGGCTTAGTCTTCATGATTCTCGTGGTGAGCACCATTGTCGCATCGGGCTGTGCCACAGTAGATTGGAAAGGCTTCTCGGGGCAGCAGCAATTCAGTGTACTCATGATGTTTCTTGCCGTGGCAGTGGGTGAAGAGATGATTTGCCGCGGCGTCATCTTCCGCTGGATTGACGATCGCTGGAACACTTGGGCGGCTCTGCTGGTGTCGGCCGTCTTTTTCGGCTGGACCCACATCAGCAATGACAATGCCACCTGGTGGTCATCACTCGCCATCGCCATCGAGGCAGGCCTGTTGCTGGCAGCGGCCTACAAGTGGTCAGGCACGCTGTGGGTGCCCATCGGCATCCATTGGGCATGGAACTATGTGCAGGGCAACGTCTTCGGGCTCGCTGTCTCGGGCACCAATGCTGGCGACACCATCCTCGTCACCACAATCAACGGTCCCGACATCATCACGGGCGGCGCCTTCGGCCCCGAGGCCTCGATCATCGCCGTGTTGTTCGGCACCTTGTACACCATCGTCTTCCTGCGCAACCGCTACCGCAGGTCATCAAGGGGCGGGAGGCATTAGTCCGGGAGGTTTTTACGAGCCACAGGCTCGTACTACGGGACACGACGGACGGGAGAGACTGCCAGTGGGGCGAAGGCAGGCGGCGCCTCGGGATAAAAAACAAAAACTTTGGTTTTTGTTTTGTTCTCCTCTCGGCTTGCACTACCGCTGCCTGGGGGCGAAGGCAGGCGGCGCCTCGGGATAAAAAACAAAAACTTTGGTTTTTGTTTTGTTCTCCTCTCGGCTTGCACTACCTTTGTCGCGAGTAAACAAATACTGAAATCAATAATTACAATGATGAAAGACATGAAACAGTGGTTGATGGTAGCCGCAGTAATGATGCTGTGCGGCACGATGACGGGTTGCAATGGTGAGAAAGCTCAGCGCCCGGTGAACGGAACGATGGAAGAGGCTGTCGCTCCAGGCGAAGCGCCCCAAGCAGTCGTGGACTTGATGAAAAAAGTCAACATCGATGAGTGCTACGAGACGCTGATGGAGGACAAGACGACCGGTGTGAGCGTGTGGAGCCTGCTCAACTGCGGCGACACGGTTTCGTGCGAGGGCTATGGCATGGTCGTTGCCAAGGGTGACGTGAAGACTGCCCTGCCCCAACTGCGCCACGGCCGCATGCCACGGGCACGCTTTGACGCCTCGACGGGCGACCTGTGGATCCTGGGCAGCGATATGGAAGGCACCGGCGTGAATGTAGAGCGCCCCTACCTGTTGCGCTTTGATGAGAATGGCTATGCCAATATCGCCAACTCGATTGATCCCTACGAGATGCAGCAGGCGCTGTGCAAGGTGCTGACCTACAGCATCAACGGCGAGGAAATCACCTTCTATGCCGAGGGCAAGCCTCTGACCACGGTGACCAATACTGTTAAGGACATGGGTGGCTTCATGGATGACGCCATCTATGTGGGCGAGCAGATCAGCTACGGCATCGAGGGCCCGATTACGGTTCATGTCACTCCTGGCGTGAACTTTGTAGTGGGCAAGGTGCTTCACTATGATGACATGCCCACCATCAGTGCCACAGTCACTCTTGAGGAGAACGGCCCCAAGTTGAGCGACTTTAAGGTCGAATAGTCAACTTGTTTTAAACTACGAATTACGCGAATTTTCACGAAGTTATCTTCGTTGAATTCGCGTAATTCGTAGTTTAAATTATGTCGTGTGAGGATCACATGACGGGCTTGGCGGTCTTCTCGGGGTTGAGTTCGCCCACCGACAAGCCACTGGTGACCGACGAGCTGCTGCGCATGATGTCCTCCATGCTGTCGATGACATTGACGATGAAGTCGCCCAATTTCTCGGCCTCGCACACGATGTCCATGTAGAAGATACCGGCCTTGTAGGGGTATTTCTTCTGGTTGACGTTGTCGATATTCTCGGTGCGGCAAGCGTTGCGGAAGTTGTTGATCTCGCGCTCCTTGTTGTAGTTGCGCATGAGGTCCTCGGGGGTGACGTTGTCGATATCGCTGAGCACTGCAATCATGTTGGTCATGGCCTCGCTCACGAGTTTGAGCATCTCGTCGATGTTCTTGTAGTTATATTCGTTGAAGTGGGCATCGGCCTCCTCCTTGCGCACGAGTGCCTTGGCGATGTTGTTGCAGCTGTCACCGATGCTCTCCAACTCGCTGATGATGCTCAGCAGGCTGGCCACGCGAGCCTTGGCCTGGCTGCTCAATCGTCCGTCAAGCACTTTGTTGAGGTAGCTACCAATTTCAAACTCCATGCGGTCGGTGATATCCTCGTATTTCTCGACGCGCGACAGGACCTTGTTAAACTCGGGTGTGCCCGTCTTGGTGTGGACGAGTTCCTTGACCATACCCAGCATGCGCTCTACCCGATTGGCAAACACGAGAATCTCGCGCTGTGCCTGCAGGATGTTCAACTCGCTGGCACTCATGAGACCACCCTGGATGTACTTGAGCTGGAATTCCTCGTCCTCCTTCTTCTTGCTCTTGACAAGTGCGTTGAGCAGTTTGACATACAACTTGGTGAACCATATCATGATCAACAGGTTGCATATCTTAAAGATGGTGTGGAACATCGTCATGCCGATGGACATGGCCACCTGTTCCTGGGCCAAGGCATTGCCCTCGACGCTGGCGCCACCTTTCACACTATTATATAATGCCAACGGGTCGCCCAAGCTGAAGAAGTCTCTCACCACCCAGGTCACCATCGACACAAACGGCTGGAAGATAATCAGCACCCACACGGCACCGAACAGGTTGAACAGGGCGTGACCCAACGCGGCCTTCTTGGCCTCGGCATTACCGCCCAGCGATGCCAGCAGCGGCGTGATCGAGGTACCGATGCTCGCACCCAGCACCATGGCGCAGGCGATGTCGAAGGAGATCCACCCCTTGGCAGCCATAATCAACACGATGGCAAAGGTGGCGGCACTCGACTGTATGACCATGGTCACTACCCAGCCCACCAAGGTGAAGAACAGGATGGAGATGAAGCCCATCGACGTGTACTGCTGCAACGAGGCGAACACCTCGGGCGACTTAGACAAGTCGGGCACATTGGCACTGATGGCGTCCAAACCCATGAACAAGAAGGCGAAACCGATGAGCAACTCACCGATATTCTTGTAGTTGTTGCGCTTGATGAAGAGCATGGGCACGGCAAATGCCAACAACGGCAGCAGGAATGCCGACATCTTGACCTTGAAGCCGAAGATGGCGATGATCCACTCGGTGAAGGTGGTACCCAATGCGGCACCAAAGCTCACTGCCAGCGACTGCTCGAGCGGCATCAAGCCGGCGTTGACAAAGCTGACCACCATCGACACCGAAGCCGAGGAGCTCTGAATCAAAGCCGTGATGACGATACCGGTAACAACAGCCAGGAAACGGTTCTTGGTCATCCATGCAAGGATAGAACGCAGGCGCTTACCAGCGGTTTTCTGCAAACCTTCACTCATGATTTTCATACCATAGAGGAAGAGGCAAACCGAACCTAGCAAGGCCAGAAAATTGACTAAGCCATAATCCATAGGGAGATAAAGTTATTTGTCAATAATTAATTCGCTGACAAAATTATAACTTTTGCGCCACATATCAGAGATATGAGCGCTTCTTTTTTCAACAAAATCAATAGCTGCCTCTAAAACACCCATGAACAAAAACGGGAGTACGGGCAAAAAACAACGGCGGGGAGTGCCCCGCCGTTATCGTCATTAAGGTTTGCTAATGGTATTGAGTTTTCTCTTATCCCAGTCGTTTGAGCTTCACGGTGAAGTGGCGCATCAGCGGGGCTTCCCACTCGATGGCTACACCGCGCGTAATCTCGTTGCGACGGTCATAGACGTTCTTCAAAGCAGCGGCAATGACGTTCATGTGGTTGTCGGTGTAGACGCGACGAGCGATGCACAGACGCAGCAGGTCCAAGCCGCCGAAGCGGTTCTCGCGGGTCACGGGATCACGGTCGGCCAGGATGTAGCCGATCTCGCAACCACGGATGCCAGCCTCGAGATAGAGCTCACAGGTCAGGGTCTGAGCGGGGAACTCTTCCTTGGGTACGTTGCACAGCACCTTGTCGGCGTCGATGAACAGGGCGTGACCACCCACGGGACGCTGATAAGGAATTCCATACTCGTCAAGCTTCTTAGCCAGATACTGAACCTGGTGGATGCGGGTCTCGAGCATTTCGAACTCGGTGTTCTCGTCCAGACCGACTGCCAGGGCATTGAGGTCGCGGCCGTTCATACCACCGTAGGTGATAAAGCCCTCGAAGGGGATGCAGAACAGCTTAGCACCCTCGTACCAATCCTGGTTGTTGGTAGCGATGAAACCACCCATGTTCACAACGCCGTCCTTCTTGGCCGACATCGTCATGGCGTCAACGTAGGAGTACATCTCGCGGGCAATCTCCTTGATGGTCTTGTCGGCGTAGCCTTCCTCACGGGTCTTGATGAAGTAGGAGTTCTCGGCAAAGCGGGCGCTGTCCATCACGACGGGCACACCATACTTGTGGCACAGCTCGCAGGTCTCCTTGATGTTCTTCATCGACACAGGCTGACCGCCAACGGTGTTGTTGGTCACGGTGAGTACCATGAAGGGGACGTTACCCTTGTTCTCCTCAAGCACCTTCTCCAGCTTCTCGAGCGACACGTTACCCTTGAAGGGGATCTCGAGCTGGGTGTCCTTGGCCTCGTCGATGGTGACGTCGATGGCCTTGGCCTTACGAGCCTCGATGTGACCCTTGGTAGTGTCGAAGTGTGCGTTACCGGGGATGACGTTACCCTCTTTCACCAGATAGGAGAACAGCACGTTCTCGGCAGCACGGCCCTGGTGGGTGGGGATGACATACTTGAAGCCGAAGATGCGTTGTACAACGCTCTCAAACTTGTAGAACGAAGTGGCACCGGCGTAACTCTCGTCACCCAGCATCATCTCGGCCCACTGGCGGTCGCTCATCGCGCCCGTACCAGAATCGGTGAGGCAGTCGATGTAAACCTGCTCGGCCTTGAGCATGAACACGTTGTTGTGGGCTTCTTTCAGCCACTGCTCGCGCTCGGCACGAGTGCTCTTGCGCAGCGGCTCGATCATCTTGATCTTCCAAGATTCAGCAAATGGTAATTCCATTGATAGTCAAATATTTAGGTTAAACTTTTTCGTTTAATGCAGCAAATTTGAGTCTCCTAAAAAGGTAATTATATTCAAATTTTATGCAAAGTTACGGCAACTTGGCGAACTGGCAAAATTATCGTCTTTTTTTTTGCCCCGTTACTGTTTTTTAACAGTTTTTGCGTCCAAGAGCTATCAGACGGCGGGAAGAAGAAAATGAAAACAATAAATACAATAAATACAATGGCATCCGCGAGAATGGATGGACTGGATGAGCTGGAGGGGCTGGATGAACTGGATGAGCTGGATGAACTGGATGAGCTGGAGGGACTGGATGGACTGGACTAGACGGAGGGGACGGAGGGCATCTGTGCTTTAGCTGATGGTATGCTCCTGAAGGAGCTTGTTGGGCGGGTAGCAGTAACATGAAAAAAAAGGACCTACAGGGCGCTAAGGCCCCATAGTGTCCCTTTGTGCTGTTGTGTTTTTCTTGGCGCTTTTTCCCGGGCAGCCAGTGTCGCATCAGTAGTCGCAGCGTGTGCGACTCGTAGTGGTGGGATAGGTGGGGTAGTTAGAGCGGGGAACCTCGGTGTCCTTATTGAGGATCACCAGGGCGCCAATCACGCCAGGAACCCATCCGACAAGGGTGAGAATCGTCACAATCAGGAACGAACCACAGCCTTTGTCCACTACAGCCAGCGGCGGGAAAATAATCGATAATATCACTCTGAAAATCGACATCGTTCACTCCTTTCTTTCATTAACTTCATAACATTCATTTGTTCATATCCTTGCAATTCCCGTGCCAACCTGCAAGTTGAGTTTCCAAACCGAGAAAAACTAATATTTTTAGTTTTATTAACTAAATTAATTTGTTATATAACTAAAACATTTAGTTAATTTGCGTCGTGAATTTTAAAAAAGGTCGAAAAATGAAACAATTAACGCAAAAAGAAGAGGAAATCATGGAGCGGATGTGGGACCATGGCCCCATGCTCGTGCGCGAGTTGCAGGCCTGCTATGACGAGCCCCGCCCCCATGTGAATACCTTGGCTACATTGATGAAGATATTGGAGGAGAAGGGTTTTCTGGGCCACAAGGCCATCACGGCCCGCTGCTTCCAGTATTTTGCCCGCATCAGCCGCGAGGAGTACCGCGGCGGTACGTTGGCCAATGTGGTCAACAAGTTCTTCGGCAAGTCCTACCTGAGCGCCGTCTCGGCCCTCGTCAAGAGTGAGAAGGTAAGCGTGGAGGACTTGAAGGAACTCATCCGTGAAGTAGAAGAGAACAACCAACAGTAAACGCCCTCAATCGCCATGTTACTCATTTATCAAATCAAAGTGGGCTTGTGCCTCATCGTCTTCTACCTGCTGTGGAAGCTGCTGCTCAGCCGCGAGACGTTCCACCGTTTTAACCGAGTGGTGCTGCTTGCAGTCATGGCAATAGCGTTGGTGTTACCGTGGATACGGCTCTCGATGAGCGTCCCGGTGCCAGTTGCCCAGCAGATGGTAGTGCTCGAGGAAATGATGGTCACGCCCGCTGGAGCGGCAGCCGCTCAGCGGTCCACCACGTTGTGGAGTGCCACGGACATCACTGCCGCAATCTACTTCATCGGGATGGCGATGATGGCCCTGTGGCTCCTGCATAGCCAGTGGAGCCTGCGCCGCTTGTTAAAACAAGGGCGTCGCGAGTCGCTGCCCGATGGCATTACCCTGCATGTGCTCCCTGGTGAACAGGCTCCATTCAGTTACTTCAGGCACATTGTGATCAACGAGCAGGACTATCGCGACAACCCGCGTGAGATACTCATTCACGAGCAGGCACACATCCGTCTATGGCATTCCCTGGATGTGATGTTCATGGGTGTGGTGGCGCTGTTCCAGTGGTGGAATCCTGCTGCCTGGCTCTTGTGCCGCGAGTTGCGCCAGGTGCATGAATACGAGGCCGATATGGCCGTCCTTAACCAAGGCGTCGACGTGAAGCAGTACCAGTTGCTGCTGATACGAAAGTCCGTCGGGAACCAGCTATTCTCGATGGCAAATAACTTCAATTATCAATCTCTAAAAAAACGAATCCGTATGATGACAATGAACAAAAGCAGCCGATGGAAGACGTTGCGTGCGCTGGCTGTGGTGCCCGTGATAGCATTGGCGCTGTTGGCCTTTGCCAACCCCAAGAGTGTAGCAGCAGTAGTGACGGCGGATGTTCAGCAGAACCGCGTTGTCAAGTCAGCAGAGGAGCTGCCTGAGATCGTCTTAGTAGGCATGCGTCCCGACCAGGCTGCCGAGGTCGACGCTGCTTCCCAGTCTGATGATGTGAAGACTAAGGAACAGGCTCCCCAAGAAACTGAACCTCAATCCAAAAAGGTGTATAATTCTGTCGAGCAGATGCCCGAGTTCCCTGGTGGCGTAGCTGGACTGATGAGATACCTGTCCGAAAACATCAAATATCCGCCAGAGGCCGCAAAGAACGATATTGAAGGCCGTGTCATTGTTCAGTTTATTATTGACGAGACTGGTCAGGTGGGAGAAGTCAAAGTCGTCCGCTCGGTCAGTGAGGAACTTGATGCCGAGGCTGTCCGTGTGGTCAAGACCTTACCCAAGTTTGAGCCTGGCCGCCAGGACGGTGAAGCCGTCTCAGTGTGGTACACCCTGCCCATCAATTTTAAACTCCAGGGAAATCCCGTTGAGACACAGAACACGCCAGCCGTGCATGGCACCTTCAAACCCCAGGGGAATCCCGTTGAGACACAGAACACGCCAGCCGTGCATGGCACCTTCAAACCCCAGGGAAAGGACGATAAATCCCAGGAGCAGTAAGCCCAGCATCAAGCCGTTTAATTTGTTAATATAAAGTTGATTATCCTATGTGATTACAGTAGCGTGAGTTCTATGATTAGATGTCATTGGACTCACGCTAGGTGTGCATGAATTATTGATATCTAATCAATTATCATAGATGATGTTTTTAAAGAATAATCAGCGATTGCCCATTATCGTCCTTGCCGTACTTTGGTCATGGGTTGCAGTGGCGTGGGGCAATGATAGCATCCCATTCCTGTACCGTGGGCATCTCTATCTCCCTGCTTGTATCAACTATGAATATCAGGCCAACGTTATCTTTGACACGGGCGGCTCTGACCTGTTCGGCATCGACAGTGTCTATCTCTCGGCCTCGGAATGGCATCCGCAGAGCCTCGGCCGGGCAAGGACAGGGGGCGCCGCGGGCAGCACCAGTGTGCGCGTCATCATGGACCTTACACCGTTGAGCGTCGGGTCGTTAAAGAGCACTTACCAGATTGTGCCGATTTTCAAGTTGAGGGATGTGGTGGATTGCCATGTCGATGGCATCTGGGGCATCAAGGACATTGAGCAGCATCCGTTGGAAATCAACTTTGAGCACAGTTTCTTGAAGTATTACAAGGATGGAAATCCACTGGTCGAGGATTATGAGAAATTGCCGATCCGTTGCCATGACCACCGAATCCAGGTTCAGGCCGAGGTCCTCGTTGGCGGAAAGAGCATCCAGGGTTGGTTTCTTGTGGACACGGGCTCAGGTGCCGCGGTTGACTTCACGGCAAGTACCGTTAAGCAGTACGGACTTGAATCGCTGCCAGGCAAGAGATATGTTAAGGACATGACGCAATTTGGCATTGGAGACAAGTCACAAGAGTCAATTATCGAGATGCAGTCACAGCGCATCGTCATCGGCTCTGACACCACCAGTAACGAGGTGATTTCCTATTTGCCCGACGGAACAGGCGCATTTGGCGAGAAGGATTTTGTCGGCATCATCGGCAATAAGGTGTTATCCAAGTTCAATCTGATTATTGACATTCCGCACAGTGTTCTCTACCTGAAGCGTTTCAAGGCAGACCACCCCGTCAAGCCCACCTATGATTTCGATTTCAGAAACCGCACCGACATCGGCAAGGGCTGGATTGTTTCATCGCTCACGCGCAATGGAGACGCTGCCCAAGCAGGGCTGCAATTAAACGAC
>CACZVR010000040.1:0-27212 GCA_902784675.1 uncultured Bacteroidales bacterium
CGCCAAACTGTCAACCTGGTTTAGGTGAACGATAAAAATAGTGTAAACCAACTTAGTTAATCGCTCTCAATTCTGTCAAGTAATTCTAGGGAAAGACATTTTGACTATGAGGTTTTAACTTTCTTTTCACTTGCAGTGCTATGTTGTTGCACTTTGTGGTTGTTCCTTTGCATCGTCAAACAAAGACCAGCAACTTAAAACGAACAACTAAAACTGATAACAACTATGACTGAGCAGATTTTGAAACAAGAAGTGATGATTGACGGGCAACAGGTGCTGAGCATCGCTACGCCCGACATCGTGAGCAACCATGTTGCCGAGAGCGCCCTGCACACGGCGCACAACGTCGAGGTGGACCCCATGAAGCTCCAGGTGATGCAGAACGCTGTGGCCAAGATTGAGAAGGCCTTCGGCTCCTGTGCCATCATGCGCATGAACGACGAGAGCGTCGAGGACGTCGATGTCGTCCCCACCGGCTCCATCGGGCTGGACAAGGCATTGGGCGTGGGCGGATATCCGCGAGGACGCATCGTCGAGATCTACGGTCCCGAGTCATCGGGCAAGACGACACTGGCGCTGCATGCCATTGCCCAGGCGCAGCAGATGGGCGGCATTGCGGCCTATATCGACGCCGAACATGCCTTTGACCGTTCCTATGCCGAGGCCGTGGGCGTGAACACGCGCAACCTGTGGATTTCGCAGCCCGACAACGGTGAACAGGCATTGGAGATTGCCGACCAGCTCATCCGCTCGGCAGCCATCGATGTCATTGTCATCGACAGTGTCGCGGCACTCGCCCCCAAAGCCGAGATCGAGGGCGAGATGGGCGAGAGCAAGATGGGACTGCAAGCCCGACTCATGAGTCAGGCGCTGCGCAAACTCACTGCCACCATCGCCAAGACGCGCACCTGCTGCATCTTCATCAATCAGCTGCGCGAGAAACTGGGCGTGATGTTCGGCAACCCTGAGACCACGACGGGTGGTAACGCGCTGAAGTTCTACAGCAGCGTGCGCCTCGACATTCGACGGCTGGCGCACATCAAGGACGGTGACCGTGTCCTGGGCGCTCAGACGCGCGTCAAGGTTGTGAAGAACAAGGTGGCGCCTCCCTTCCGCAAGGCCGAGTTTGATGTCATCTACGGCACAGGCATCAGCCGCGAGAGCGAACTCATTGACATGGGCGTCGAGGCCGGCGTGGTCAAGAAGAGCGGAGCCTGGTTCAGCTGGCAGGATCAGCGACTGGGGCAGGGCAGGGAAGCCGCTAAGCAGTTCCTCATCGACAACCCCGACACCGCCGCAGCCATCGAAGCTGCATTGCAAGCCTCTTGAACCCTCTGAAACTGATACCATGAAAACCATTTTTACCCCGCGCTAAAGCAGTAAAAAAGCGCAAAAAATAGCATCCGCACTCTGTCTTGAGCGCGGATGCTATAGCTCTTATTGCATTTATTGTTTTCTTTATTGGGAGTTGCGGGTGAGGCGGGCCAGGTAGTCGTAGTGGGGCCCGCGCATGAGGATGTCGCAATGGAAACCGTGTGCGGCAGCATGCTCGCGCAGGGTCTCGGGGTCGATGAAGAGCCAGGGGAACGCTTCGCCCTTGATGTTGCGGTACTGCATCTGGTAGGTCAGTTCACCATAGTAACCCTCAACACCCGTGAGGTCGATGATGCCGTCCTCGTCTTCGAAAATGTAGCAGATGTCGCTTGAGTCACACAACAGTTGTCCGCCAGGGGACAGCAAACGGTCCACCTGCATGAAGAAAGCGGGCAGGCGCGAGAGTGTGCCGACGATGCCGATGCCGTTCATCAGCATCAGGATGGTGTCGAATTGCCCTTGCATCGCGAAGAAATCTTGTTCACGCACGTCATGCACGCCGCGCTCCTGCATTGCCGCTACTGCTAACGGTGAGATGTCGATGGCTGTTACATTCTTCTCCATGGCCTGCAATGCCAGTGAGTGGCACCCGGCGCCGGCGCCCGCGTCAAGGATGCTGCCGCTGGCCACCTCAAGGGCCTCCCGCTCGATGGCAGGCATCTCGTCGAGGGTGCGGAACAGCGTCTTGACAGGAATCTCGTCCTCATCGAACATGGGCGAGAACACACGCAGTCGGGCAGCCTTGCCGGTCTTGTGAAAGTCGGCAATGGCACTGCCCATCGGATCTTTTTCGGTCGTCATCAACGGATGAAATGTGTGCCTTGCCAAGGCTCGTATTTGGGCGCTTGTGCGCTGCCCGATTCCAGTTGACGAATCATCCATGCCATGTTCTGGGCCATGGTCCTCATCGTCTGCATGCCCTCGCCGTCAAGACGAGTCTCGCCGGGCTCGCGGCCATAGGAGATGTTCCAGTATTGCGAGGTCACCAGTGGCATGTTCACCATCTGGAACGGCATCTGCAGCGTCTGGAACGCAGCGGTGGCACCGCCACGGCGGCACACGGCAACAGCGGCAGCGGGTTTGCCGGTCACCTTGGCGCCGGCGAACAGCATGCGGTGCACCAGGTTGAGCACGTTGCCTGTCGGGGTGCCGTAATAGACTGGCGTACCCACAATCAGGCCGTCGGCCTCGTTCATCTTGTCAATCACTTCGTTGCACAGATCGTCATTGAACACGCAGTGGCCGTCACCGGCACGCACACATCCGCCACACGCGATGCATCCGCGCACGGGCTTAGTGCCAATCCAGACAATCTCGGTCTTGAACCCCTGTTCGGTAAGGGTCCTCGCGGCCTCGTTCAGCGCAAAGTAGGTGTTGCCCTTCTCATGGGGCGACCCGTTTATCAATAAGACTTTTTTCATATCATCGTTTTTTGATTTCTTGTTAATTACCAGATGGTCTAAGCAATCTAGAGCATCTGGATGAACTAGATTTTTAATTGTTAATACTTGAACTTTATGCTTTAACCATGTGATAGCCCATTGCCTTGAGCTGGACAGCCATTCCCAGCTGATACATGCATTGCAAGCAGGCAACATAGGCCTTAAAGGCATCCACAGTGCCCGGTTCAACATCCTGGCGGTAGAGGGCTCGCTTGGCGCGCTCGGCAGTGTCACCCACGAGCGTCTGCATCTGCTCGGCATCGTCGCCGTGCAGGTCAAGCACTTCGTCAAGGATATATTCGTCCAGGTTGTCAAAACCGCGTTTGTCCCTGAGCATGAGGTACAAGTCCTCGACCTTGTCATATCGCTCCCAGTCCTGATCCCAGAATTTGGTCACCGCCATGGCGATGAACATCATCCATCCCAGCGAGGCCACTGGGTAGTTCGAGAACTCACGAGCACCGTCGGGCAGATAGGCCTCGGCAATGGCGGGCCACTTGCCTTCCACATCAGGGCACTCGGGCAATCGCTCATCCACAGCGTCACGCTTCACCAGGTAACGGTGCAGATCATCGAGCAGGGTTACAGCAAAATTTTCCATGCTTTTAAACACACCACAAGCGGCTCAGTAAGGGCGAGCCGCTTGCGGAAATAAGGTGAATTAAAGTGCCAGACGCAGACCGAGTGAATAGCTGCGGCTGCTGGGTGCCTCATAGTTACGGTAGGTCACGCGGCTGTCGCGATCAACGCTGAACCAGCTGCCGCCACGGGTCACGCGACGCAGGCCGCTCTCGGGACCGGTGGGATTGGCTTGTGCCTCCTCGTTGTAGGGGCCATACCAGTCGTTGCACCACTCAAACACGTTACCGCTCATGTCATACAAGCCCAACTCGTTACCGTGCTTGGTGCTGACGGGATGTGTGCCGTAGTTGGGATTGTCAGCGCCAACAGCATAGCTGTTGCCATAGTACCATGCTACGTCTGAAATCTCGTCGCTTCCGGCATAGATGGTGCCGCGGCTCTTGCTGCCGCCACGGGCTGCATACTCCCACTCGGCCTCGGTGGGCAAGCGGAAGTTCTTACCTGTCAACGCGTTCAGTCGGGCGATGAATTCCTGGCAGTCCTCCCAGCTCACCTGCTCAACAGGACGCTGCGGGTCACCGGTGAAACCGCTGGGATTGTTGTTCATCACTGCTGTCCACAACTCTTGGGTAACCTCGGTCTGACCGATAGAGAACGAAGCAATGTCCACCGTGTGCTTGGGCAACTCGTCGGCATTGGCAAGACCTGCCTCAACAGCTGCGCTGTCCACTCCCATCTCGAATGTGCCGCCGTCAACAGCTACCATCTGGAACGATACACCGTTGACCGTGAACAGGCCGGGGATGGTGTTGTAGTTCTCCATGCGCTCGATGAATGCGTTAGCGGCATTCTTCAGGTCGGCGAAGTCCTGATCAAGTACCGAGCTGCAGTCGAGCAGCAGCATTACCAGTGCGCTGGAGTAGGTGCTCTCAATCTCGGGCAGCTGGCTGGCCGAGAACTCGGTGCTGGCCTCCCAGTTGTTTTGGTCCTCAACCCAATACCATTCGCGAATCTGATCCTTCATGATGCGCTCCTCGGAGTCAAGCTGGATGCCGTCGAACACGAGGGTTACAAACATACCGTCAACACTGGTTGCGGCGACGCTGTCACCGGCGGTGCAGGTCAGGCCGTGATAGGTGATGTCGGTGAGGCTGCGCGTCTTGAGCGAGAAGGTGCCCTCGATGTAAACCTGGGAATTCTCAACATTGTTGTTGTAAATCTCATCAAGCGTGAAGCGGATGCGTGTGCCGGTGCCCACGCCCGGGAAGATGAGCGTCAGTGTCTCGGACATGTTGCGGCTCACCAGATCGTCGGCAATTGCCTGGAAGCGGTTGTTCACCTCGGCCATCGTGTTGACCTCCATCGCCTTGGTAGAGTCGCTTGACAGGGCATACAGGTTGTTGCGGAATTGAGTCTCGTCGACGATGTTGTCATTCAACAGACCGACGCTGAAGGCCTTGATGGGACGGCCATACACCCTCTCGTTGGTGATGCGGCTGTTCAGTGCAGCGGCATACTCGCTCTCGGTGTCATACTTGTCGGTCATCATCAGCGAACCTTGGTCCAGACCCTTGGTGAAGGTAATCACGGCCACGTTCTGCAGGTTGGTGGGGCAGTTGGCGGCATTGAGCGCGTCAAGCGCTTTGTCCACCGAGTAGTACAGCAGGCGGCCCGGCTGAGTATTCAGTGATTCCACAAAGTCATTGAATCCGGTCACCGTTGTGGTGTCAAGCAACGACAGTTCCTTGGTGCTCAGCGTCTGGTTATAGCCGATAATGCCCATATACATGCCGTTGTCGGTGATGTGGATGTCGGGACCTTCAAGAATGATCTTGATGAGCATGTTGATGTCACCGATGTTGATGTCACCGTCCTCATTCACGTCGCACATGGTGTTTCCCGTGCCTTTCAGGATGTCGTTAATCACCATGTTGATGTCGGCGATGTTCACATCACCGTCGGCATTCACGTCGCCCGGGATGTTGCTTGAATAGTGGCGTGGCCCGGCCAACGCCATTACTGTTGACAATAAAATCAACGAAAATAGAGTAGTCAGTCTCATGCTTTACTTTTATTTTTAATGATTATGATTATACAAACTTTTGCCGCACATTGAGGGGAGTGCACATTAATTAACCTACAAAATTACAAATGAATTGACCAACGAACAAAACATCTTGACCAATAGTTATTAACAATTTCAACGAGACGAACTTATTTGCTCGCTAGTTTCTGGTTGGTGGGGGTAAAAAAGTCACGCTTTGCAAGGAAATTTGCAAAGCGTGATATGATTTTAGTATGTTGAGGCAGGGTAGCCCTGCCGGAAATTTGCGTTTCTTTATTTCTTGTTGCGTTTCTTGGAAATCATCTGTTGGGTGAACTTGCGTTCGGCCTGTTTGAGAAGGAAGAGCTGCTTCTTGCTCAAGATCTTGGAAAACTTCTCGAAGTACTTGGCCTCGATGTCACCTTCTTGAACGCGAGTGTTGGACAGGGCCGAGGCGGCTGCTTCGTAGTCGCGGTCGGTGGGGTTCTTCTTTTTCTCTACCTCGGCGGCCAGGGCACGTGCATTGCGGTTCACCTGATAGATTTCACGTTCCATCTGCTCATAGAGGGGCATGAACTGCTTTTGTTGTGTCTGAGTCAGCCCCAGTTCCTCGATGATCATTTCATGCTTGGCCTGATACATGTCGGTCGCAAATTTCGACCGGCCTGTGTTGCTTTGGCCCCACATCGCGGTGGTGATGATAAGCACGGTAAAGAATATGGAAACTAATCTCTTCATCTTTCACAATTTCAATTAATTGTCGTCAGTGAACTGCTCCTCATTGCTCATGGCGACCGAGTCCTCATAGTTCATGATGTCATAGTCGCTCACCGAGCCACTCATAATGAAATCCTCAACATTGTTTTTGTCCTCGGTCATCTTCTCGGCCACGGCACGCACACTGTTCATGTTGCCCGAGCCGTTGAAGTGGCTGAACACCGACATCATGCACCACACACCGGCGAACATGGCGGCCAGATAGGCGAGCGGCTTCACGCGCTGCCACATCGTGGGCTTGACGTCAACGGGTGTGATTTCAACATCGGGCAGCATTGCCGACATGCGCTTGTTGAAGTCATCAAAGTAGTTTTCAGGCACTTTGAAGCCGGAATCCCTACCGTATTTGTTCAATAATGTGGAGTCTTCGTGTTTCATAACGACTATTTGACTAACGAATGTCAAAAAAGTTTAATCGGTTTCACCCAAATATTGTTCGATTTTTTTCACCGCATGATGATAAGAGGCTTTCAGGGCACCCTCGCTAGTGCCAAGAATCTCGCTCATTTCATCATACCGCATCTCATCATAGTAGCGCAGGTTGAACACCAATCGCTGTTTTTCGGGAAGCGACGCAATGGCTTTTTGCAGGTTGAGTTGGGCCTGGTCGCCGTCAAACCAGTCATCGCTTTCAAGTTGGTTGACGAGGAAACTCTCGTCGTCATCAATCGACAGCTGGTTCATGGCCTTCTTTTTGTTGACAAAGGTGATGGACTCGTTGATGGCAATCTTGTAGAGCCATGTCGAGAGTTTGGCATCGCCGCGGAAACTGTCAATATTGGTCCATGCCTTCAGGAAGGTGTTCTGCAACACGTCATTAGCGTCATCATGGTCGATGACCATGCGACGTATCTGCCAGTAAAGCTGCGAGCTGTAATGCTCGATGATTTTACTGAATGCCGCTTTGCAGGTCTCCTGTCGTCGCAGTCCCTCGATGACTTTCGCCTCGTCGTATTTTTCGCGTGATGCCATGCGTTTTGTCGTTTTGAGCCGTAAAGATAGCAAAAATATTGCCAACTCTGCTTTCAGGCTCCGTTATTTTATGATTTTTTTGCGATTACACCGCTATTAAATTAAAACCTCACGCTAAACCGCAAAGTCGTTGAAGTCATATTTTTGATGGTTCAGCGGCTTCACGCCTTAGCGTGAGGTTGATGATTGCAGTGTGTGGCGGTTACCAGATGATCACGCGGTCGGCGGGATCACGCCACATCTCCATGCTGGGCTTGATGTTGAATGCGTTGAAGAACTCCTCCAGGTTGCGGATGGCGACGTTCACGCGGTTCACGCCCAGGCTGTGCGGGTCAACCTTGGTGCGGCGCAGCATCTCCTCCTTGGTGATGTTGGCAGCCCACACGTTGGCATAGCTCAGGAAGAAACGTTGGTCGGGTGTGAATCCGTCAATCATCTTATCGCCCTTGCCCTGGTCGGTGTTCTTGAAGGCGCTGTAGGCGACGCGCAGTCCGCCATGGTCGGCGATGTTCTCGCCCATGGTGAAGGTGCCGTTGGCATGCACGTCATCGGCAACGATCTCGGCGCTGTACTGTGCACCCAGCTTGTCGGCCAGTTCCTGGAACTTGGCAGCGTCCTCGGGAGTCCACCAGTCCACCATGTTGCCGTTGGCGTCAAAGTTGCGGCCCTGGTCGTCAAAACCGTGAGTCATCTCGTGTCCGATGACCACGCCGATGGCACCGTAGTTGCATGCATCGTCGGCATTGGGGTCGAAATAGGGAGCCTGCAGGATGCCGGCGGGGAAGCAGATCTCGTTGCTCGAGGGCTCGTAGTAGGC
This sequence comes from uncultured Bacteroidales bacterium, assembly GCA_902784675.1. GTDB lineage: Bacteria > Bacteroidota > Bacteroidia > Bacteroidales > Muribaculaceae > Sodaliphilus. The sequence goes on from CACZVR010000040.1 coordinate 8,009, forward strand.
ATTGACCGTCTGCGGCGTCATGAACCAGCGCTCCTTGTCCACGGGCTTGCCCAGCTGGCCGTACTCATACTCGGCCTGGAAGCGAAGGGCTGCCAGGATGTTCTCCCAGTAGCTCTTGCTCGGATCGATGTCCAGCGCGCTGTAGTCGCGCCACTTGTCGGGGTAACCGATTTTGACGGTGAAGCTGTTGAGCTTGACAAGAGCGTTGACCTTGGTCTTGGGACTCATCCACGACAGGGTGGCGATGTGCTCACCCAGGGCGCGCTTCAGGTTGTCCACCAGTTGCTGCATCTTCTTCTTGGAGTCGGCAGGGAAATACTTCTCGACGTAGAGTTGTCCCACGGCCTCGCCCAGCATGGTGTTGGGCACGTCGAGCGAGTGTTTCCAACGCGGCATTTTCACCTGCTTGCCGCTCATGGCGCGGCTATACATGTCGAAGTTGGCGTCGGCAAATGCGTCACTCAGGTAGGGAGATGCGGCGTCCACATACTTGAAGATGAGGTATTCACGCACATCCTCTTCCTTGAGTGTTTTCATCATCTCATTGACCTTGGCAAGCGACTTGGGTTGGAAAACGCACACCTTGTCCAGCTCGCTGATGTCGAGGCCTGCGAAGTACTGGCTCCAGTTGATATTGGGGTAGTCGGCGCGCAATTGCGACAGGCTCACCACATTGTAGAGCTTGCTGTAGTCGCGGGTCTCCTCGCGGGTCATTGCCACACGGGCCAAGGCGGTCTCGATAGCCATCACATGCTGTGCAGCCTTTTTGGCGGCGCCCTTCTTGTAGCCGATGAGTTCAAAAATCTGCTGGATGTAGTTGGAATAGGCATTGCGCACCTTGGTGGTGTTGGCGTCGTTGTCCAGATAGTAGTCGCGGTCGCCCATGCCCAGTCCGCCCTGCATGAGGTAGAACAGGTTGGTATTCGAGTCCTTGAGGTCGGCCATCACTGCCGAGTTGAAGAAAGGTGATGCGATGCCCTTGTGCTGATCGGCGATGGCGGCCATGAACTGATCGCGTGTGAGTGACTTGAGCTGGTTGATGTAGCTCTTGAGCGGCGCCATGCCCTCGGCATTGAGCCGCACACTGTCCATGCCCATGGCATAGAGGTCGCCCACCTTCTGCTTGATGCTGCCGCGCGGGTTGTTGGTGCCCAGCGTGGTGATGATTTCTTTGACCTGGTTGCGACTGTTCTCGGCCAACTGGTCAAAGGTGCCGAAACGGGCATACTGCGGGTCGAGCGGGTGGCTGAGTTTCCATCCGCCGCACGCATACTGATAGAAGTTTTGGCCCGGCGAGGTGCTGGGATCCAGATTGTCGCGGTCCACGGCTTTGACTACATCGCCGGCGACCATTGTCATTGCAAAGAATGCCATGAATAATGTTAAAGAGATTTTCTTCATGATTGTGAATAAAGATATGAATGTTAATTGTTAATGTGTCAATGATAGTTGCGCAGCATTTCTAGCGCGATGTTCAGCATCGCCTCCATCGCGTTATATCCCTCGCTGTTGGGATGGACGCCGTCGTCCGAATAGTCCTTGAACATGCCGCCGTCAGGGGTCCTCATGCGCGTGTAGTAATCGATGTAGATCAAGTTGCGGGATAATGCATACTTGTGTATGCGCCCGTTGAGCCTTAATATTTTGCTGTTGACGTCTTTGACCGATGGATTCCACCCGAAATTGTCGCACGGCAGCACCGACGAGAGTATCACCTTGATGCCATGAGACAGCGCCAGTTCGGTCATCGACATGATGTTGTCCATTGTGATATCTTCGTCATAGGGGCCGTTGTTTTCGGCAATGTCGTTGGTGCCGCAATTGATGACCACGACGCTGGGGCTGAGGTCGATGACATCCTGACGGAAACGGGCAAGCATCTGGCTGGACACTTGACCGCTGATACCCCGGCACACCAGGTGGTTGGCCACAAAGAATCCGGGGTGCATCTCCTCCCAGAATTCGGTGATGGAATTGCCCATGAGGACTACACGCGACGAGTCGGGTTCGGCTGCCATTAATTCACGGTTTGCTTGGGCATAGCGCTCATGGTTGGCCCACGTCTGGGCTTGCGCCGAGTGGCCCCAAAGAAGGTTCCAAAACATAAAGACTATCAGGAGTAATCGTTTCATAGACTGTTCAGTCGTCGGGCTGTTAAAGTTGGTTCTTGCGATATTGCGTGGGCCTCATCCCGAACTGCTGCTTAAACGAGTTGGAGAAATGAGGCAGGCTTTGGAAGCCGCATTTGGCGGCGATTGTGGTGAGAGGAAGGTCCTCATCGTTGATGATCATGCGACGGGCGTAGTTCAAGCGCACTTGCAGCGCATAGGTCATGGGGGACATCCCGGTGATGGCCATGACGCGTGACCGCAACTGGTTGCGGCTGATGGACATGGCGGCTGCGATGTGATCCATGTTAGTCTCCTGCTTGGCCATCTGGGCATAGATGGTGTCAACAAACTTGATGATGAACTGCTGGTCTTCCTTGCTGAGGTTTGCGGCAATTTTCTCGGGGACAGTGTCATTGCTCCTGAGGAATCGTTCGCGCAGGGCGATGCTCTGATCAAGCAAATTCTTCACTTCGAGTCTCAGCTCCATGGTGTTGAACGGCTTGACAAGAACGGCATTGGCTCCGGCCTCAAGGCAGGAAATGCGTTCTTGGTCGCTTCTCACCGATGTGACGGCGATCATGGGGATGTGTTTCAACTCTTCATTGGAGCGCACTCTGTTGATGAGTTCTTTGCCGTCGATAGGGGACAGGCGGATGCTGGTGATGACCAAATCGGGCATCATGGCCTGAATTTGATCATAGGCTTCTTCTCCGTCGCTGAGGAAACGCAGGTTGTAATTATCACGCAGATGGCTAGCGGTCAGGTAGGCGACAGCATCATCGTTTTCGACGATGAAGATGAGTGGCTTCAGTGCGTTGTCGTCATCTTTGTCAGGAGATTGACGCACAAAGAGTTCGGCGGCTTTTTGCCGCTTGATGGCCTCATTGTGCGCGAGTTGAGTTGGAAGGGTGATCGTGAATGTGGTGCCTTGTCCCACCTCGCTTTCGACAGTGATGGTACCGTTCAAGGTCTTTACCAGATGATGTGTCAGCGACAGACTGAGTGCGGCATTCACGCCATCGTCACCGTTTGCGCTTTGTGTGAAAGGTTCAAATATCCGTTTCCTTTCTTCGGGGGGAATGCCTTTGCCGGTGTCTGCGATGGTGAAACGCAGTTCTTCATCACTGAGAGGCGTCAGGTCCACCGTGATGGATCCGTTGGGTGGTGTGAATTTGATGGCGTTGGAAATCAGGTTGTGGATGATTGTTCGGATGTAATCAGGAACAAAGCTGACCATCAATGAGTTTACTGGTGATGTAAAATCCAGTCTGATGCCTTTTTGGCTGGCTTCGTCGGTGAAATTGCTCACCAGCAGTCGGGTGAAGAGCACGATGTCGCCGTCTTTTCGGTCGGGCTTCTCGTCATCATCTCTCACCATCTTGATGTCGATGAGTTTATTGATCATCTCCAGCATGTTATTTCCCTGGCTGACAATAATTTCGCCAATGCGTTTGTTTTCATCGCGAGTGGCTTTGGGCGATTCGCGCAGTTGTTGGCCAGCGCCCATAATCAAGGTCAGGGGAGTGTGAAGCTCGCGTGTGATGTTGCTCAAGAAGTGGGAGCGCAGCTCGTGATTTTGACGCTGGAGTTGCAGGGCTTTTTTGCTGCGTCGCCATGAAAGGAACAGTGCGATGGCAACGGTTGTCAGCAGTAGGGCCATCAGGGTACCTGCCCAAATGAAGAACCGGTGATTGCGCTGTGCAGTGTCATTGGCCTCGGTTTGCTCGATTTCTTGCAAGGTGGCATCCATGACTTTCATCTGCAGCGATGTGGTGCGGTTGCGCAGCGAGTCGCTCAGTGTCGCGTAACGTTCGAGATGGAGCATGGCGACTGTGGGATTATCCTCACGCATCGTCTCCCAAAGGCCGCGCTCGGCGTTGCGCTCTTGTTTGGCCGAGCCGCACTGGATGCTCTGTTCCAGGGCTTGCTTGAAGTGGTTGATGGCATCGGCCGTGCGGCCTTGCTTTTGTGCGATGACACCTAGTTGATTGTGGCACACGGCGATGGAGTAGGTGTTGTCCACCTTCACCAGCACGTCAAGTGACTCGTTGAGCAGGGCGCGGGCTTCGTCCAACTGGTCCATTTTTTCCAGCACGGCCGCCATCTGTGACTTCCTGATGGCGGCTTTTTCCTCGCGACCGCCGTTGGAGTCAAGCCGATAGGCCTCCTGAATTGTTTTCAACGCTTTGTCGGTGTCGCCGTTCATCAGGTACAGCTCGCTCGCCATACCCAGCCTGATGGCCAGGCAGTCTGGGCGATTGAGTTTGCGTTCCAGGGCGATGGCTTTTTCGATGTAGGGGATGCCGGGCTGGGGCTGGTGGACGGCGAGATAAATGGCGGCCAGCGTGTTCAAGTCGCTGCTGATGAGCTTATCGTCTCCCAGCTGGCGGTCGATCTTGTAGGCGGCAAGCAGCGAGACGAGGGCTTCGTCATATTCATCGAGACGGAACTGCGTGTTGGCAAGCGTGCAGAGCACATCGCTTTTCAGTGACAAGTCAGTGACCTGTCCCAGCAAGTCCTTGGCGCGCAGCACGGCTTGAAGCGATTTCTCGAATTGCTCTTGATTGTAATAATACTCCGACATCAGGTAGTGCAGTCGGGTGTCGGCTTGGGCGGCTTTGCCCATTTCGCTGTAGTGCAGTGGATTGTCGGTAGCCTGTGCCGCGCGCAGTTCGTCGAGCACGGCGTCAGCAGCCTTGGGTTTGTCGGCTGTCGATGCGTTCAGGTAGATGTGGTATAGTGAGTCAACAGCCTCGCCATTCATCGGCTGATGAAAAGCGATAATCGAGACAACAGCCAGCAGGCTGGCCACAAAGCGGTGTCTACAGGTAATGATGGCAGCAAGTTGACTCATGAACTGCAAAAATAGTCATTTTTTCTGATAGCCAAGCCTCTTTGGCAGGTTTTTCCTCATTTCGTGAAATGAGTAGCCCTCATGGCATGGTTTTTGCTGCTCTCGTCAAAAATATGTATTTTTGCCCTAGTAAAACAATAATCAAGCAGTATGGCAGACAATAATCAACCTGGTTCAGGAACAGGCGTCGCGACGCGCAACCGGACTCTCATCGAGGAGCCCCGACAATATAAAGTGCTGTTTCATAACGATGATTTCACGACAATGGACTTTGTCACCGAGGTGTTGCAGACGGTGTTCGGCAAATCGGTCGAGGAGGCTGTGTCGCTGATGATGAAGGTGCACCGCGAAGGCCATGCCGTGGTGGGCATCTACAGCTATGATGTGGCGATGACCAAGGCGTCCCTGGCGACGGCCATGGCGCGTCAGGAAGGCTTCCCGTTGCACATCACCTGTGAACCGGAATGAGTGTAAAACCACAGTAAAACAGATTTTCAAGGATATGCCTAACGATAAAATAGAGTTTTCAAAGGATGTTGAAAGAATGATGAAGAGCGCTTATGCACTCGCTCATTCTGGCAGGGCGCGACTGCTCACGCCTGAGCATCTCTTGCTCATCGCGTTGCTTCAGGGACGTGTGATTGTGGCGTTGCGCAAGTCGTCACTCATTTCTGTCAGCGAGATCCGACAGGTGATGAAAAAGCTGAAAGAACGCATCGGTGAAATGGAGCGCATTCCTGCCGACGAAGAGGACGACGAAACGATCATGTCATTCCAGTATCAGCAAATGATGAAGATGATGATTCTGCAATGCGAGAGTTCAGATAATGACGTGGCCGATGTGCCCCACATGATGAATGCCATGATGGACTTGAAAGACTCCTATGCAGCCAATTGTCTTCATGCAATGGTACCTCAAGAGTGCCGCGGGGATTTCCTCTTGGCTCTGGAAGGTGCTTATCCCAAGGACAGGGTTCAAAATGCTCCTGTCTTAGCTGCTGCCGAGGCGGATGATGACGATGACGTTGAGGAAGGTGAATTTGATGAGGGTGAGTTTGATGACGAAGATGGTGCTGCTGACAGTCAGACCGGAAGCTGGCGCGACTTCGTGCTATGCATCAACGATCATCTGGCCGACCACAATCCACTCATTGGACGTGAGCACGAGCTGGACCGCACGATTCAGGTGCTGTGCCGCAAGGACAAGAACAACCCCTTGCACATCGGTGAGCCTGGCGTGGGCAAGACGTCTATTGTCTATGGTCTGGCGCAGCGCATCCAAGACGGCAACGTGCCCGAGACATTGAAGGACTCCAAAATCTACATGTTGGACTTGGGGTCGCTCATCGCTGGCACACAATACAGGGGCGAGTTCGAGAAACGCCTCAAGACGGTGTTGAACGGCGCTGCAGCCGAGAAGGGTGCCATCCTCTATATCGATGAAATCCACAACATCGTGGGTGCTGGCCAGACCGGTGAAGGCTCAATGGACGCGGGAAACCTGCTCAAACCCTATCTCGAGGGTGGCAAGGTGCGGTTCATCGGTGCGACGACCTATGAGGAATACAACCGTTACATCATGCGCAACAAGGGCCTGATGCGCCGTTTCCAACAGGTAGCCATCGAGGAGCCCGGCATCGACGAGACGCTCAAGATCCTGCGCATGCTCAAGGAGGGTTACGAGTCCTTCCATCAGGTGAAGTATGACGATGACGCGCTGGAACTTGCCGTGAAGGGCAGTGCTCGCCACATCACCGACCGCTATTTGCCCGACAAGGCCATCGATTTGATTGACGAGGCCGGCGCCTGGGTGCAGATGAACCGTAAGCCTGACGAGGACCGCCGCGTGGACAAGGCGTTGATTGCCAGTGTGCTTGCACGCATCGCCAAGGTGGATGCCTTGACCATGGACGAGGAGGACAACGGCAAACTGGAAACGTTGGAGTCGCGCATCAAGGACAAGATCTATGGTCAAGATGTCGCCGTCCAGCAGGTGGTCGAGGCGGTGCAGATGGCCAAGGCCGGACTCACCGACGAGAACAAACCGCTGGCTTCCCTGCTGTTCGTGGGACCCACGGGTGTGGGCAAGACCGAGGTGGCCCGTGTGCTCGCCCAGGAGCTGGGTGTGGAACTCGTGCGCTTCGACATGAGCGAGTATGTCGAGAAACACACCGTCGCCAAACTCATCGGTTCGCCGGCGGGCTATGTGGGATATGATGACGGTGGCTTGTTGACCGACGCCGTGCGCAAGCATCCCGACTGTGTGCTGCTGCTCGACGAGATCGAGAAGGCTCACGACGATGTGTTCAATTTGCTGCTGCAGGTGATGGACTATGGCACGTTGAGCGACAACAAGGGCCGCAAGGCGGTGTTCCGCAACGTGGTGCTCATCATGACCAGTAACGCAGGCGCGCAGTTCGCTCATCAGGCCTCGGTGGGCTTCGCATCGACGGTCACCGCAGGACAGGCGATGCTCAAGCAGGTGAAGAAGACGTTCAAGCCCGAATTCATCAACCGCCTCTCGTCCATCGTCGTGTTCAATGACATGGACCTCGTGATGGCGGGTATGATTCTGGACAAGAAACTGCGCGAGTTGCAGGAGATGCTCACCCCCAAGGGTGTGACGCTGCGCCTGGGCGACAAGGCACGCGAACAGTTGCTCAAAGAGGGCTACAGCCAGGAATATGGTGCCCGCGAGATGGACCGTGTCATTCACAATCGCCTCAAGTCCAAACTGGTGCGTGAGATGTTATTCGGGTCGCTCAAACAGGGCGGCGAGTGTGTGATAGATCAAATTGAACAGTAAACAATGATATTTGAACTTGGTGACGGACTTGTTTTCCCTGACCCCAGGCTGGGACAGGAGAATGGACTGCTGGCCGTGGGGGGCGACTTGAGCCTCCCGCGGCTCTTGCTGGCTTACAGTTATGGCATCTTTCCCTGGTTCTCCTTCCGCGATTGGGACCGTCCTGCATGGTATTGCCCCATGCAACGTTTCGTGATTTTTACCGATGAGATTCACATTTCGCACTCGATGCGCACCTTGCTGAACAAGGATAAATATGAAATTACGTTTAACCGTGATTTCGCCGGTGTCATCAAGGGTTGTGGCGAGGTAGACGACCGTTATAACCAGCAAGGGGCGTGGCTGGGCGAGGAAATCATCAAGGCTTATACAAACCTGCATCGCTACGGCTTTGCCGTGAGTGTCGAGGTGTGGAACCAGCAAGGCGATTTGGTCGGCGGCCTCTATGGTGTCGTCAAGGGACTCAATTTCATCGGCGAGAGCATGTTCTCCAAGGAGCCCAACACGTCCAAGATTGCTTTGATCCGCCTGGCGCAGATCATGCAAATTGGTGGTGGCAAACTCATTGACTGCCAGTTGGAAACTGATCACTTGCGGTCGATGGGCGGACGCTTCATCCCCTATGAGGAATATATGGAGATCATCAATCCCGGCGGTATGGAATACTTTGAAAAGCATCCCACGGTGGTCAGCGACGGCGGTTGGGAAAACCTCGAAGACTTGGACGATACCGATGATCGTGTAACTGAAGACCCTCAAGATGGAGTAGGTGAAGATGCTGGAGGTGAATTGCCCCAATAATCATCCCTATATATTATATATAATGTGTCGCAGCTGATGTTGCGGCACAAATTTTGTTTATGTCCTGCCGAGATGAGTAGGGGTTTGAGCCTCTTTTGCCCGATTTTGGTGACGAAATCCCCCGATACTCCGCTAAAAAACGTTAAATAATGCTAATATTTGATTATTTATCGAGGTTTAACGCGCATCAAAAAGTGCCAAAACTTTCGTAATGTGTTGTGAAACAGATGATTGTGCTGTGAGAGGGTGCTTTATTATATAAGGAGGAAAAAAGGCTAAATGTTTGGCTATTAGGAAAATTGTTTGTAATTTTGCATCGCTTTTTTGCGCCGATAGGAAGAAAAATGACGTCTAACCGCTTGATAGCGTGAGGAGTTAAGTAGCCTGAGGGCAGGGAAGCAAACTGAAAAATTATTGTCAAATTAATTAAAAAACTAACAAACTAAGATGCCTACTATTCAGCAATTAGTAAGAAAAGGCCGCACTGCTCTGGAATCGACCAGCAAATCGCCCGCTCTGGACGCATGTCCCCAGCGTCGCGGTGTGTGTGTTCGTGTTTACACGACCACGCCTAAGAAGCCGAACTCGGCAATGCGTAAGGTTGCTCGTGTCCGCTTGACCAACGGCAAGGAGGTGAACTCCTACATCCCTGGTGAGGGCCACAACCTGCAGGAGCACTCGATCGTCATGGTACGCGGTGGACGCGTTAAGGACCTTCCCGGTGTGCCGGTGTTGAAGGCCGCACCCAGCGCCGCAGCAAGTACGGCGCCAAGCGTCCCAAGAAGAAAAAATAAGCCGTGACGCAGTCTAGGCCCTTACTTACTAAAACAATTCAACAAGTAAAATTAATTTTAACTTAGTTTTCAGTTTTATTGGATTGGATATTTGGTTGAGTAAACGCACCGCAGCGGCGGGCGTTGAAGAACAAAGCAAAAGACAACCAAGCAGACTTAAAACTACAACTGTGTAAAAAAATGAGAAAGGCTAAGCCAAAAAAACGGATCATTCTCCCCGATCCTAAGTTCGGTGACGTTCGCGTAACTAAGTTCGTCAACCACCTCATGTATGATGGTAAGAAGAACACGTCTTACCGTATCTTCTACAGCGCCCTCGACCTCGTGGGCCAGAAGATGGCTAATGAAGAGAAGACCCCTCTCGAAATCTGGAAAGCCGCTTTGGAGAAGATTACTCCTCAGGTAGAGGTGAAGTCCCGCCGCGTTGGTGGTGCAACCTTCCAGGTTCCTACTGAGATCCGCCCCGACCGCAAAGAGTCGGTTTCAATGAAGAACATGATCATTTTCGCTCGCAAGCGTGGCGGCAAGACGATGGCCGACAGGCTCGCTGCCGAAATCATGGATGCCTATAACGAGCAGGGTGGCGCATTCAAGCGCAAAGAGGACATGCACCGCATGGCCGAAGCTAACCGTGCTTTCGCTCACTTCAGATTCTGATATAGCGACGACGTGAACTAAAAATGGGCACTGACGCACAACTGAAATATACACGCAACATCGGCATCATGGCACACATCGATGCCGGCAAGACCACCACGTCGGAGAGGATCCTGTACTACACGGGCCTGACCCACAAGATGGGCGAGGTTCACGAGGGTACCGCCACCATGGACTGGATGGAGCAGGAGCAGGAGAGGGGCATCACCATCACCAGCGCCGCTACCACCGCGTTCTGGAACTATGACGGCAGCAAGTACAAGATCAATCTGATCGACACTCCGGGGCATGTGGACTTCACCGTTGAGGTGGAGCGCTCGCTGCGCGTGCTGGATGGCGCTATCGCCACCTTCTGCGCTGTCGGCGGTGTAGAGCCCCAGAGCGAGACCGTGTGGAGGCAGGCCGACAAGTATGAGGTGCCTCGCATTGCCTATGTTAACAAGATGGACCGTGTGGGCTGCAACTACCTTGACGTGGTGCGCCAGATCCGCGAGGTCCTCGGGGCCAATCCTTGCCCCATTCAGTTGCCCATCGGTGCCGAAGAGAACTTCAAGGGCGTCGTTGACCTGATCACGATGCAGGCCCTGTACTGGCATGACGAGACGCTCGGTGCCGAGTATGAGACCGCCGAAGTTCCCGCCGACATGGTTGACGAGTGCCGCGAATACCGCGACAAGATGCTTGAGCAGCTCGCCGAGTTTGACGACGAGTTCATGACCAAGTATTTTGACGACCCCGAGTCGATCACCGTGGATGAGATCAAGAGTGCCCTGCGCAATGCCACGCTGAACCGCGACATGGTTCCCGTGCTGTGCGGCAGCTCGTTCAAGAACAAGGGTGTCCAGACACTGCTCGACGCCGTCTGCGCTTACCTGCCCAGCCCCGCTGACGCCGGTGAGGTGAAAGGCGTGGCAGTGAACGACCCCGAGAAGGAGATCTCGCGCAAGCCCCTCTTTGAGGAGCCCCTGTGTGCCCTGGTGTTCAAGATCGCTACCGACCCCTATGTGGGCCGCCTGGTGTTCTTCCGCGTGTATTCGGGTCAGTTCGATGCCGGCTCTCAGGTGTACAACGTGCGCACTGGTCACAAGGAGCGCGTTTCCCGCTTGTTCCAGATGCACAGCAACCGTCAGAACCCCATGGAGGTGATCGGCTGTGGTGACATCGGCGCGGGAGTCGGCTTCAAGGACGTCCGCACGGGCGACACCCTGTGCAGCAGCCAGGAAACGGCAATCGCTCTCGAGGCAATGGATTTCCCCGAGCCCGTGATTGGTATCGCCGTCGAGCCCAAGACGCAGAACGACCTTGACCGCATGGCAGTGGGTCTGGCAAAGCTTGCCGAGGAAGACCCCACCTTCCAGGTCGAGAGCAACGAGGAGACCGGCCAGACCATCATCCGCGGAATGGGTGAGTTGCATCTGGACATCATCCTCGACCGTCTGCGCCGCGAGTTCAAGGTTGAGTGCAACCAGGGTCGTCCCCAGGTTACCTACAAGGAGAACATCTCACAGGCTGCTACCGTGCGCGAGGTCTTCAAGAAACAGACCGGCGGTCACGGCAAGTTCGCCGACATCGAGGTGCGCGTGGAGCCCGTCGATGACGACTTTGACGGCAGCTTGCAGTTCGTCAACGAGGTCAAGGGTGGCAACATCCCCAAGGAGTACATCCCCAGCATCGAGAAGGGTTTCAAGAACTCAATGCGCAGCGGAGTGCTCGCCGGTTTCCCCATGCAGAGCCTCAAGGTGACCGTCCTGGACGGCAGCTACCACCCCGTGGACAGCGACACGCTCAGTTTCGAGCTGTGCGCCATGCAGGCCTATCGCAGCGCTTGCCGCAAGGCACGCCCCGTGCTGCTCGAGCCGATGATGAGCCTGGAGGTGGTGACCCCCGAGGAGAACATGGGCGACGTGATTGCCGACTTGAACAGGCGTCGCGCCATTGTCGAGGGCATGGAAACTGCACGCAGCGGTGCCCGCATCGTTAAAGCCAGCACCCCGCTGGCCGAGATGTTCGGCTACGTTACCGCCCTGCGCAACATCACCAGCGGCCGTGCCACCAGCACCATGTCGTTCTCGCACTACGCACCCGTGGCAACCCCGATCGCCATCAAGGTGCTGAGCGAGTGCTTAGGACACGTCGAATTATTGCAATAATACAACTTATATCAATAAATAAATATGAGCCAGAAGATTAGAATTAAATTGAAAAGCTACGATCACAACTTGGTTGACAAGTCGGCCGAGAAGATCGTGCGCACAGTGAAGAGCACTGGCGCTGTAGTGAGCGGTCCCATCCCCCTGCCCACACACAAGCGCATCTTCACCGTGAACCGTTCGACTTTTGTCAACAAAAAGTCCCGCGAACAGTTCCAGTTGGCATCCTTCAAGCGCCTCATCGACATCTACAGCTCCACCGCTAAGACCGTGGACGCACTGATGAAGCTCGAGTTGCCCAGCGGAGTTGAGGTCGAGATCAAGGTGTAGTACAAAGATTGAACAACGAGAAAAATTAACAGCATTAACAAACAGTAATTAAAATTTCAAACGAAATGCCAGGATTATTAGGAAAGAAAATCGGAATGACGTCCGTTTTCAGTGCCGACGGTAAGAATGTACCGTGCACTGTTATCGAAGTAGGTCCTTGCGTTGTCACTCAAGTGAAGACTGTTGAAACCGACGGTTACGAGGCTTTGCAGCTGGGTTTTGTCGAGAAGAAGGACAAGCACACCACCAAGCCCATGGCCGGTCACTTCAAGAAAGCCGGAGTGAAACCGCAAAGATTCTTGGCCGAGTTCAAAGGATTTGATGGAGAGCACAAGGCAGGTGACGAGTTCACCGTTGAGATGCTCAATGATGTTGAATTTGTTGATGTTATCGGCACAACAAAGGGTAAAGGTTTCCAGGGCGTCGTGAAGCGTCACGGCTTCGGCGGCGTGGGTCAGACCACTCACGGTCAGGATGACCGTCAGAGGGCTCCCGGTTCCATCGGTGCCTGCTCCTATCCCGCCAAGGTTTTCAAGGGCATGCGTATGGCTGGCCAGATGGGCAACAAGCGCTGCACCGCTCAAAACCTGCAAGTGATTAAAGTATTGCCCGAGAACAATCTTCTCATGGTAAAAGGCTCAGTACCGGGCAGCAAAGGTTCAATCGTAATTATCGAAATGTAAGAATGGAACTCGCAGTTTATAATATCAAGGGTGAGGACACCGGACGCAAGGTGAACCTTAACGACGAGATCTTCGCAATCGCTGAACCCAACGAGCACGCAGTTTATCTCGATGTTAAGCAGTACCTGGCTAACAAGCGTCAGGGCACTCACAAAGCAAAAGAGAGAAGTGAAATCGCTGGCTCGACCAAGAAGCTCGGTCGCCAGAAAGGTGGCGGCGGTGCTCGTCACGGTGACATCAAGTCTCCGCTGTTCCATGGTGGTGGCCGCGTGTTTGGTCCCCGTCCCCGCAACTACAGCTTCAAGCTGAACAAGAAGGTGAAGGCTCTGGCTCGCCGCTCGGCGCTGACCTACAAGGCCCAGAACAACCAGATCATGGTTATCGAGGACATCAAGTTCGATGCTCCCAAGACCAAGGAGTTCGTGAACATCACCCGCAACCTCAAGCTCGAGGGTCAGAAGTTGCTGCTCGTCCTCAATGGTGTAGAGCGCAACCTGTACATGTCGCTGCGCAACGTGCCCACCGCTAGCGTGGTTACCGCCAACGACATCAACACCTACCGCGTGCTTGACAACCGCATGATTCTCGTTACCGAGAGCTCGGTGGAAACGCTCAACAACTTAAAGTAATAAAGGAGGACAAACAATGGAGAACATTCAAATCATTCCCGTTGTGACCGAGAAGGCCAACGCAATCTCTGAGAAGGGTAACCGCTACACATTCAAGGTGTCCCCCGATGCTAACAAGTACCAGATCAAGGACGCCATCGAGAAGCTCTATGACGTGAAGGTCGTTGACGTTAGCACCATGAACTATGGCGGCAAGAACAAGCAGCGCTATACCAAGAGCGGCATCGTCAAGGGTCACACCGTGGCTTTCAAGAAGGCCATCGTTACCGTTGCCGAAGGACAAACTATTGATTTCTACAGTAATTTATAATACAAAATGGCAGTAAGAAAATTGAAGCCCACAACACCGGGGCAAAGACACAAAGTTATTGGTGTATTTGACGACATTACAAAGCGTACACCAGAAAAGTCTCTTACGGTCGGCAAGCGCTCCACCGGCGGTCGCAACAATGAGGGTCACCTCACCGCCCGCTATCGTGGTGGCGGTCACAGGCGCAAACTCCGCCTGATCGACTTCAAGAGGAACAAGGACGGTGTGCCGGCAGTAGTGAAAGCCATCGAGTACGATCCCAACCGTTCGGCTCGCATTGCTCTGCTCTACTACGCAGACGGCTACAAAGCTTACATCATTGCCCCCAACGGCTTAGAGGTGGGTGCAACGATCGAAAGCGGTGAGAACGTGGCCCCCGAAGTGGGAAACGCGCTTCCACTCAGCAAGATTCCTGTTGGTACTTTAATTCACAACATCGAATTGCGTCCCGGTCAGGGTGCCGCTATGGCACGTGCAGCCGGCACCTTCGCCCAGCTCACCAGCCGCGAGGGTACCTACGCAATCATCAAATTACCTTCGGGTGAGACACGCAAGGTCCTTGCCGCATGCAAGGCAACCGTTGGTGTGGTTGGTAACAGCGACCACGCTCTCGAGCAGTCCGGTAAGGCCGGTCGCTCACGCTGGTTGGGACGTCGTCCCCACAACCGCGGCGTCGTGATGAACCCCGTTGACCACCCCATGGGTGGTGGTGAGGGCCGCCAGAGTGGTGGACATCCCCGCAACCGCAACGGTTTGTATGCTAAGGGCTTGAAGACCCGTGCGCCGAAGAAGCAGTCTTCGAAGTACATCATTGAAAGAAGAAAGAAGTAATTTGATTAAATTCGATTAATTATGAGTCGTTCACTTAAAAAAGGCCCTTACATCAGTGTGAAGCTTGAGAAGAAGGTTGACGCCATGAACGAGAGTGGCAAGAAGTCGGTGATCAAGACCTGGTCGCGCGCTTCGATGATCGCTCCTGAATTTGTCGGCCACACCTTCGCCGTGCACAACGGCAACAAGTTCATTCCCGTCTACGTTACCGAGAACATGGTAGGTCACAAGCTCGGCGAGTTCGCTCCCACGCGCACCTTCCGTGGCCACAGCGGCAACAACAAGAAATAATGGGCCCGGGAATATTTAACGTTTCTAGAACAAAAAAGAATTAAATACTACAATGGGTAAAAGAAAGAGAGAATCAGCTAACTTGCACAAGGAAGCACGCCGCAGTGAGTCCTTCGCTAAGTTGCGCAACATTCCCAGCTCGCCCCGCAAGATGCGCCTCGTTGCCGACATGGTGCGCGGCGTGGAAGTCTTCAAGGCTCTCGGTCTCCTGCACTTCTCAAACAAGCAGGCTGCTACCGACGTTGAGAAGCTCCTGAAGTCAGCTATCAGCAACTGGGAACAGAAGAATGGCAAGAAGGCCGAGAGTGGTGAGCTCTACATCAAGACCATCATGGTTGATGCAGCCCCCATGATCAAGCGCCTGCGCCCGGCCCCCCAAGGTCGCGGCTACCGCATCCGCAAACGTTCTAACCACGTGACTATCTTCGTGGACACTATTAACAAAGAAAAAGACGCATAAACATGGGACAGAAAGTAAATCCAATCAGTAATCGTTTGGGCATCATCCGCGGTTGGGACTCCAACTGGTACGGTGGCCGCAAATATGGAGATACCCTTCTTGAGGACGACAAGATCCGCAAGTATCTCAATGAGCGTCTTGCAAATGCTAGTGTAGCACGCATCGTCATCGAGCGCACGCTCAAGCTCGTCACCATCACCATCTGCACCGCGCGCCCCGGTATCATCATCGGCAAGCAGGGTGCTGAGGTCGAGGTTCTCAAGCAAGAGCTCATCAAGCTCACTAACAAGGACGTTCAAATCAACATCCACGAGGTGAAGCGCCCCGAACTCGACGCTCAACTCGTCGCTGCCAATGTGGCTCACCAGATCGAGGGCAAGATCGCCTATCGTCGTGCCGTGAAAATGGCTATCGCCAGCACCATGAGAATGGGTGCCGAGGGCATCAAGATCCAGGTCAAGGGCCGTCTGAACGGTGCCGAAATGCGCCGCAGTGAGATGTTCAAGGAAGGTCGCACACCGCTGCACACCCTCCGTGCCGATATCGACTACGCACTCGTGCCCGCCCACACCAAGGTTGGTGTCATCGGCGTGAAGGTGTGGATCTGCCGCGGTGAGGTTTATGGCAAGCGTGACCTTGCTCCTAACTTTGCCAGCAATGCAGGCGAGCGCCGCGGTGGCGGTGGTCGTGGCGGTGAGCGCGGCGAGCGTCGCGGTTTCCGTGGTGGCAAGAGAAACAACAATCGTTAAACCCAGTCACAACCAGTAACTTGAAGTGTGACTTTAAAAAACGAAAATTAAAATGTTACAACCTAAGAGATTAAGATACCGTCGTCCTAGTGATGGGCATCCCCGCCAGTACAGCAAGCGCGGCAACCAGCTCGCGTTTGGCTCGTTCGGCATCAAGACCCTCGAGAGCAAGTGGATCACCGCTCGCCAAATCGAGGCTGCCCGTGTCGCCGTGACGCGTTACATGCAGCGCCAGGGTCAGATCTGGCTGCGCATTTTCCCCGACAAGCCCTACACCCGCAAGCCCGCCGACGTGCGTATGGGTAAAGGTAAAGGTGATGTGGCTGGTTACGTTGCTCCTGTTCACCCCGGACGCATCCTCATCGAGGTTGACGGTGTGAGCTTTGATATCGCCAAGGAAGCCCTGCGCCTCGCCGCTCAGAAACTCCCCGTGGCTACTAAGTTTGTCGTTCGCCGCGACTATGATCCCACTCAACTCGTTTAATCATTGACCGCATTATGAAAAAGGAAAATATCAAGGAACTGACCGATAAGGAATTGCAGGACCGCCTGGAGCAAGTCCAGAAGGAGTATGTGCAGGAGAAGATCCAGCACACCATTTCCCCGCTCGATAATCCGGCCAAGATCACGCTTGACAGGAAACTCATCGCGCGACTGAAGACCGAGATCCGTGCACGTGAACTCAAGAACAAATAATCCCAACAGCTACTACAATGGAAGAAAAACGTAATTTAAGAAAAGAGAGAATTGGGGTTGTTTCCAGCAACAAGGGTGACAAGACCATCACTGTGACCATCAAGTGGAAGGAGAAACACCCAATCTATGGTAAGTTTGTCAACAAGACAAAGAAGTACCACGCTCATGACGAGAACAACGAGTGCAACGTCGGCGACACCGTGCGACTGATGGAAACACGCCCGTTGAGCAAGACCAAGAGGTGGAGGTTAGTAGAAATCATCGAAAAAGCCAAGTAATTACAGATTATGATACAGACTGAAAGTAGATTGACAGTTGCCGATAACAGCGGCGCCAAGGAAGTCCTCTGCATCAAGGTGCTCGGAGGTTCAGGCCGTCGTTACGCTTCGGTTGGTGACATCATCGTTGTCACTGTCAAGAAGGCCATCCCCGCTTCCGAGGTGAAGAAGGGTACCGTTTCCAAGGCAGTCGTTGTACGCACCAGCAAGGAAATCCGCCGTCAGGACGGTTCCTACATCCGCTTCGACGACAATGCCTGTGTATTGCTCACTAATACCGGCGAGTTGCGCGGAACGCGCATCTTCGGTCCCGTGGCCCGCGAGCTGCGTGCTACCAACATGAAGATCGTTTCGCTCGCTCCCGAGGTTCTTTAATCAAATTAAATAGCACAACAACATTATATGGCTACATTAAAAATCAAGAAAGGTGACACCGTCTATGTTCTTGCCGGCGACGACAAGGGTAAGACTGGCCGTGTCCTGAATGTGCTGCCCGAGAAGGGAAAGGCCATCGTTGAGGGTATCAACATCGTGTCCAAGAGCACGAAGCCCAACGCCAAGGCCCCCCAGGGTGGTATCATCAAGATGGAAGCCCCCATCAGCCTGAGCAACCTCGCTGTCGTTGATCCCAAGAGCGGCCGCGACCCCAAGCCCACCCGCGTTGGTTTCAGGTTCGATGAGAATGGCAAGAAAGTACGTTATTCTAAAAAATCTGGAGAGGAGATCAAGTAATGAGTACCACGCTGAAGAAACAATATGATGAGAAGATTGCTCCCGCTTTGATGAAGCAATTCAACTACAGCACCCCGATGCAGATTCCGCGTCTGGTGAAAATCGTCCTCAACGAGGGACTCGGCGATGCCACCCAGGACAAGAAGATCATCGAGACCGCTATCAACGAGCTCACCGCAATCACTGGTCAGAAGGCCGTGCAGACCCTGTCGAAGAAGGATATCTCCAACTTCAAGGTCCGCAAGAAGATGCCCATCGGCGTCCGCGTCACTCTGCGCCGTGACCGCATGTACGAGTTCATGGAGCGTTTCATCCGCATCGCCCTGCCGCGTATCCGCGACTTCAAGGGTGTGAACGGCAAACTTGACGGCCGCGGCAACTACACCGTTGGCGTCACCGAGCAGATCATTTTCCCCGAGATCAACATCGATAACGTGACCAAGATGACCGGTATGAACATCACCTTTGTCACCACTGCCAAGACCGACGAGGAAGGCTATGCACTGCTCAAGGAATTCGGAATCCCCTTTAACAACAAATAATCGAGCGTTAAATTATGGCAAAAGAATCAATGAAAGCCCGCCAGGCCAAGCGTGAGCGCCTCGTCGCTAAGTACGCTGCCAAGCGCGCCCAGCTCAAGAAGGACGGTGACTACGAGGCTCTCCAGAAACTGCCCCGCAACGCATCTCCCGTGAGACTGCACAACATCTGCAAGATGTCCGGTCGCCCCAAGGGCTACATGCGTCAGTTTGGCATTTCCCGCATCAACTTCCGCGAGATGGCTTCCAACGGTCTCATCCCCGGTGTGCACAAGGCCAGCTGGTGATTTCAACCAATTATCCTGATTTAATTAAACAAACAAGTATTAAATATTGTTCGACAACGTCGAATCAATTTAAAACAACAAACAATAATGACAGATCCTATTGCAGATTATCTGACTAGATTGAGGAATGCGATCAAGGCACAGCACCGTGTCGTTGAAATCCCTTCTTCGAAGCTCAAAAAGGAGATCACCAAGATTCTCTTCGACCAGGGTTAC
>CACZVR010000040.1:27250-37827 GCA_902784675.1 uncultured Bacteroidales bacterium
TGGCTACAAGGACATGCCCCGCGTGCTCAATGGTTTAGGTATTGCCATCATCTCGACTTCCAAGGGCGTTATGACCAACAAGGAAGCCAAGAACCAGAAGATTGGTGGCGAAGTTTTGTGTTACGTTTATTAATCAATGGAGGATTAAGCTATGTCAAGAATCGGTAAATTGCACATCGCCATCCCCGCTGGCGTAACTGTTGAACAAAAGGACAACATCCTCACCGTCAAGGGCCCCAAGGGCGAGCTCAAGCAGACCCTGAACCCCAACATCACCATCGAGGTCGAGGATAACGAAATCAAGGTGACCCGCCCCAACGACGAGCGTGAGTCACGCGCTCAGCACGGCCTGTACCGTGCGCTGATCAACAACATGGTTGTCGGCGTGAGCGAGGGTTTCAAGAAAGAATTGGAAATTGTCGGCGTTGGTTACCGCGCCACCAGCAACGGTCAAATCCTGGAGCTGGCTCTCGGTTACTCACACGCTATCTACTTGAAGATGCCGCCCGAGGTGAAGGTCGAAGCTAAGACCGAGCGCAACAAGAACCCGCTCATCACTCTCGAGTCATGCGACAAGCAGCTCCTGGGACAAATCTGTGCCAAGATCCGCTCCTTCCGCAAGCCCGAACCTTACAAGGGTAAAGGTGTTAAGTTCGTGGGCGAGGTTATTCGCCGCAAGTCTGGTAAAACGGCAGCTGCCAAATAATTAAGTAGAAAGGAAACATTATGATATCCAAGAACGATAGAAGAAACAAGATCAAGGCGCGCATTCGCGGTCGCATCAGTGGCACCCCCGAGCGCCCCAGGCTGTGTGTCTTCCGCAGCAATAAGCAAATTTATGCCCAGGTCATCGACGACGTCGCTGGTAACACCATCGTTTCGGCTTCCTCTAAGGGAATCACCGAGGGTAACAAGAGCGAGATCGCCGCTAAGGTGGGCGAGGCCGTTGCCAAGAAAGCCCTCGAGGCTGGCATCAACACCGTTGTGTTTGACCGCAATGGCTTCCTGTTCCATGGTAGAGTTAAATCGTTGGCCGACGGCGCACGCAAAGGCGGACTTAAATTTTAAGAATCATCATGTTGAAGAAAAATAATCGAGTAAAGATCGCTGCCGACGCCGAACTCAAGGAGCGTCTGGTTGCCATCAACCGCACCACCAAGGTTACCAAGGGTGGTCGCACCTTCACCTTCGCCGCCATCGTGGTCGTTGGCGACGGCAATGGCATTATCGGCTACGGCTTGGGTAAGGCCAATGAGGTTACCACCGCAATCTCTAAGGGTACCGAGGTGGCTAAGAAGAACCTGATCAAGGTCCCCGTTCACAAGGGTACCATTCCCCACGAGGTGGTCGCCAAGTTCGGTGGCTCCCGCATCATCATGAAGCCCGCTAGCGCCGGTACCGGTGTGAAGGCTGGTGGTGCTATGCGTGCCGTCTTCGAGACCGTCGGCGTGTCCGATGTTATTTGTAAGTCCAAGGGCTCCAGCAACCCTCACAACCTCGTGAAGGCTACTATCAAGGCTCTTGAAGAGATGCGCAGCCCGGCCATCGTGGCCCACTACCGCGGCATCACTGTGGACAAGGTGTTTAACGGTTAATAATGTGTTTACAAGTTATGGCTAAGATTCAGATTAAGCAAGTGAAAAGCCGCATCAATCGTCCGGCTCGCCAAAAGAAGACCCTCGACGCACTGGGACTCAAGAAACTCAACCACGTCGTCACCCTCGAGGCAACTCCTCAGGTTCTGGGTATGGTAAACGCAGTTCGTCATCTGGTGGAAGTCACCAATGTTGATTAATTCTTAACGCTAAAAAAGAAAAAAAACAACATTATGGAATTACATGATTTAAAACCTGCTGTAGGTTCAAATAAGAAGAAAACTCGCATCGGTCGCGGTCCCGGCTCAGGCAAGGGAGGTACTTCGACCCGTGGTCACAAGGGTGCTAAGTCGCGCTCGGGTTACAAGCAGAAGGTCGGCTTCGAAGGCGGCCAGATGCCTCTCCAGCGCCGTGTCCCCAAGGGTGGTTTCAAGAACATCAACCGCGTGGAGTACAAGGCCATCAACGTTGCAGTCCTTGAGGCTATCGCCGAGAAGAATGGCCTCGAGAAAATCACCGTTGCCGACCTCATCCAGGCTGGTATGGTGCGTAAGAACCAACTTGTTAAAATTTTGGGCCAGGGTCAGCTCAACCACAAGATCGAGGTTGAAGCCCATGCCTTCTCCAAAAAGGCCGAGGAGATTATCACCGCTGCCGGTGGCTCAATCGTAAAACTCTAACCCGACGATGAAACTCATTGAAACTTTAAAGAACATCTGGAAGATTGAGGATCTGCGCAAGCGCCTCACCATCACATTCCTGTTCATCCTCATCTATCGATTTGGATGCCATGTGGTGCTGCCCGGTATCAACCCGGCCGACCTTGAGGCCATGCGCAATTTCACCAACAGCGGTCTGATGCAGCTGCTCGACATGTTCTCGGGCGGTGCATTCGGCCAGGCCTCGATCTTCGCATTGGGTATCATGCCCTACATCACCGCCTCTATCGTTATCCAATTGATGGGTATGGTAGTGCCTAGCTTCCAAAAGATGCAGCGCGAGGGTGAGAGTGGCCGCATGAAGCTCAACCAGTACACCCGCTACTTGACCGTGGCCATCCTGCTGGTTCAGGCTCCTGCCTACTTGATGAACCTGCAGTATCAGGTGAACGCCGCCGGTGGTCACGCCCACATCTCGGGCCTGATGATGATTTATCTGTCCATCGTCCTCACCGCTGGTGCCATGTTGATCATGTGGCTGGGTGAGAAGATGACCGACAAGGGTATCGGCAACGGTATCTCCATCATCATTCTCGTGGGTATCCTTGCCCGCTTCCCGGGTGCTATTGTCCAAGAGTTCACCAGCCGTCTCAACACGGCTCAAGGTGGTCTGGTCATGTTCCTGGTCGAGATCGTCATCCTGTTCGCCGTTACCGCTGGTGCTGTCATGCTCACCCAGGGTACCCGCAAGGTCCCCGTGCAGTATGCCAAGCGCATCGTGGGTAACAAGCAGTATGGTGGCGCCCGCCAGTACATCCCCCTCAAGGTCAATGCTGCTAACGTGATGCCCATCATCTTCGCCCAGGCGCTCATGTTCATCCCCATCACGCTCGCTGGTTTCGGCGCCCGTCAGGACGCTGCCGGTTTCGGTGGATGGCTGTCACGCACCTTTGGTGACATGAACGGCTTCTGGTATAACGTGGTTTATTTCCTCATGATCGTCGCCTTCACCTACTTCTACACCGCCATCACCGTGCGACCCACCCAGATGGCCGAGGAGATGAAGAAGAACAGCGGTTTCATCCCCGGCATCAAGCCTGGTAAGAAGACCGCCGAGTATCTCGACTCGATCATGTCGCGCATCACCCTGCCCGGTTCAATCTTCCTGGGCATCGTCGCCATCCTGCCTGCTTTCGCACGCTACTTCGGTGTGAACCAGTCGTTCGCACAGTTCTTTGGCGGCACCTCGTTGCTCATCACTGTCGGTGTCGTTCTTGACACCCTGCAGCAGATCGAGACACACTTGATGATGCACCACTATGATGGTCTGATGAAGTCAGGTAAAATCAAGGGCCGTCGCTAAAACGCTGTCGGCTGGATTGTAAAGTGAAGATCTCAACCACTACAACACTATGATATATCTCAAAACCGACGAGGAAATCGAGATGCTGCGCAAGGC
This sequence comes from uncultured Bacteroidales bacterium, assembly GCA_902784675.1. GTDB lineage: Bacteria > Bacteroidota > Bacteroidia > Bacteroidales > Muribaculaceae > Sodaliphilus. The sequence continues at coordinate 30,964 of CACZVR010000040.1, forward strand.
TAATCTGGTCGTGGCAGGCACACTGGCCGAGGTGGCCAAGTGGGTAGCCCCTGGTGTGACCACGCGTCGTCTGGACCAAATCGCCGAAGAGTATATCCGTTCTCAAGGCTGTCTCCCCGGTTTCAAGGGGTTGTACGGCTTCCCGGCCACGCTCTGCACCTCGGTCAACGAGGTGGTAGTGCATGGCATCCCGTCGAACACCGTTCTCGAGGATGGCGACATCGTGTCTTGTGACTGCGGCGCCGTCACCCCCGAGGGGTTCAACGGTGACAGCACCTACACCTTCTGTGTCGGCAATGTGGCCGAGGAGACCTTGCAGCTGCTCCGCACCACCAAGGAGTCACTCTATGTGGGCATCGAGCACGCCGTGCCCGGCAACCGCATCGGTGACATCGGCAATGCCATCCAGCTCTATTGCGAACGTCGCGGCTACAGCGTCGTGCGTGAGATGTGCGGACACGGTGTGGGACGCAAGCTGCATGAGGACCCCGAGGTGCCCAACTACGGACGCCGTGGCACCGGCCCCCTGTTGCGCAATGGCATGACCATCGCCATCGAGCCCATGATCAACTTGGGTAGCAAGAACATTGTTACCGAGCATGACGGCTGGACGACGCGCACCAGGGACCGCAAGCCCAGCGCTCACTTCGAGCACTCCATCGCCATTCACCATGGCAAGCCCGACATCCTCTCCTCCTTCGAGCCCATCAAGGAGGTCCTGGGTGACAGGTTCATCTGATTGAGACAACACAATTCACTTTACAAGACAGCAACAACGTTAAACAAGATTTTATATGGCTAAACAGACAGCAATTGAATTAGACGGTACGATCGTCGAGGCTCTGTCCAACGCGATGTTCCGTGTGGAACTCGAGAACGGACACCAGATCACCGCACACATCAGCGGCAAGATGCGCATGCACTACATCAAAATCCTGCCCGGTGACAAGGTGAGAGTGGAGATGTCCCCCTACGATTTGACCAAAGGAAGAATCTCATTTCGATACAAATAACAAAATCACAATACAACTATGAAAGTTAGAGCATCAATCAAGAAGCGCAATGAGGACTGCAAGATCGTCCGTCGCAAAGGGCGCCTTTATGTGATTAACAAAAAAAATCCCAAGTTCAAACAGCGTCAGGGATAAAAAAAAGTATTAACTTTGCAAAAATTTTTGAATTAGATATATGGCAGTAAGAATTGTCGGGGTTGATATTCCCCAAAACAAGCGCGGCGTCATCGCCTTGACCTACATCTTTGGTATCGGGCGCAGCTCAGCCGCTACGATCCTCAAGAAGGCTGGTGTCAACGAGAACACCCGCGTCAAGGATTGGACCGATGCCGAGGCAGCCGCAGTGCGTGAAGTCATCGGTAACGAATACAAAGTGGAAGGTGACCTGCGCAGCGAGGTCCAGATGAACATCAAGCGATTGATGGACATCGGTTGCTATCGTGGCATCCGTCACCGCAATGGTCTCCCCGTGCGTGGTCAGAGCACCAAGAACAACGCTCGCACCCGCAAAGGTCGCAAGAAAACTGTTGCTAACAAGAAGAAAGCTACTAAATAACATTATTGAATTATGGCTAAAAAGACAGTCGCAGCTAAGAAGAGAGTCGTTCGCGTTGACGGTATTGGTCAACTGCACGTGCATTCTTCATTCAACAACATCATTGTGTGCCTCGCCAACTGCCGAAGACTGCGCTAAGGTCGCTTACGACCTCGGCTTGCGCAAGGTGAAAGCCTATGTCAAGGGTCCGGGCAATGGCCGTGAATCGGCTATTCGCACTGTCCATGGCGCTGGCATTGCCGTTACCGAGATCATCGACGTCACTCCGCTGCCCCACAACGGTTGCCGTCCTCCCAAGAGAAGAAGGGTCTAAGCGATTTAGGCGCTTCACGCTCAACACTGTTACTAACAGGTTTTATTAACAATCATTTTTCGCGAATCCCTATCAGTGATTGGATTGCATTTTTAACGACCTCTCTGCAATCGCGGCTGCACTGTAGCGATTCCAATTCACAATGTTAATCAATTTTTAAGAAAAGAGACTATGGCTAGATACACCGGTCCTAAAAGTAAAATTGCCCGTAAACTGGGTGAACCCATCTTCGGTGAAGACAAGTACTTTGCCAAGAAGAACTATCCCCCGGGCCAGCATGGTGCCAACCGCCGCAGGAAAATGTCCGAGTACGGCACCCAGCTTCGCGAAAAACAAAAAGCTAAGTACACCTATGGCGTACTTGAGCGTCAGTTCCGTAACCTCTTCAACAAGGCTTCCCGCATGAAGGGTGTCACCGGTGAGGTGCTCCTTCAGTTGCTCGAGGCAAGGCTTGACAACGTGGTTTATCGTCTGGGTATCGCTCCCACTCGTGCTGCCGCACGTCAGATCGTCCTCCATCGCCACATCACCGTCGACGGCAAGGTCGTTAACATTCCTTCCTACTCGGTGAGCGAGGGTCAAGTTGTCGCTGTTCGCGAGAAGTCCAAATCGCTTGAGGTCATTCAAGACGCTCTCGCTGGCTTCAACCACAGCAAGTATCCTTGGATTGAATGGGACGAGACCATCAAGGGCGGCAAGCTCCTGCATCATCCCGTTCGTGAGGACATTCCTGAGAACATCAAGGAACAGTTGATCGTCGAGTTGTATTCTAAACAGTAAAATTTTTATCCATGGCTATTTTAGCATTTCAGAAACCAGACAAAGTCCTCATGCTCGAAGCCGACAACGCGTTCGGCCGCTTCGAGTTCAGGCCCCTGGAGCCCGGCTACGGTGTTACTGTCGGTAACGCCCTGCGCCGCATCCTCCTCTCAGGTCTCGAGGGCTTCGCAATCTGCAGCATCCGTATCGACGGCGTGCAGCACGAGTTCGCAACCATCCCGGGCGTCAAGGAAGATGTCACTAACATCATCCTCAACCTCAAGAAGGTGCGTCTCAAACGCATCGTTGAAGATACCGATACCGAGAAGGCCGTTGTCAAGGTTTCAGGTCAGAGCGTCTTCAAGGCTGGCGACATCGGCAAGGTGCTCAGCGCTTTCGAGGTCCTGAACCCCGAGCTTGAGATTTGCCATCTCGATCCTTCTACCAGCGGTTTCCAGCTGGAGCTGTCAATCAACAAGGGTAGGGGATATGTGCCCGCCGAGGAGAACAAGAATGCCAACGACCCCATCGACGTGATCCCCATCGACTCGATCTACACGCCCATCTTGAACGTCAAGACCGCTGTCGAGAACTTCCGTGTCGAGCAGAAGACCGACTACGAGAAGCTCATCATCGAGATCACCACCGATGGCTCAATTCACCCCAAGGACGCCCTCAAGGGCGCTGCCGAAATCCTGATCCAGCACTTCCAGCTCTTCACCGACCGTGAAATCGTTCTCGACAACACCGAGAACAACGGCAACGAGGAGTTCGACGAGGAAGTACTCAAGATGAGGCAACTGCTCAAGACCAAGTTGGTCGACATGGACCTCTCAGTCCGTGCACTCAACTGCCTCAAGTCGGCCGAGGTCGAGACGCTGGGTGAGCTCGTTGTCTTCAACAAGACCGACCTGCTCAAGTTCCGCAACTTCGGTAAGAAGTCGCTCAGCGAGCTCGAGGAGCTGTTGGCAACGCTCAATCTGCACTTTGGCATGGATATCACTAAATACAAATTAGAAAAAGAATAATAACGATGAGACATAATAAGAAATTCAACCACCTGAGTCGCAAGAGCGCCCATCGTGAAGCCATGTTGGCCAACATGACCATCTCGCTCATCATGCACAAGCGCATCATCACGACCCTCGCCAAGGCTAAAGCCCTGCGCGTGTATGCCGAGCCCATCATCAACAGGGCTAAGGACGACACCACCGCTTCGCGCCGCCTCGTCTTCAAGCACCTCCAGAACAAGGAAGCCGTCAAGGAACTCTACTCGACCGTAGCAGCCAAGATCGCTGACCGTCCCGGTGGTTATACCCGCATCCTCAAGCTCGGCAACCGTCTGGGTGACAACGCCAAGACTTGCTTCATCGAGCTCGTGGACTTCAACGAGGCTATGCTCCAGGCCAAGGGTCAGGAGAAGGCCGCTGCCAAGAAGTCGACTCGTCGCAGCCGCAAGAAAGCCGCTGCTCCCGCAGCCGAGGCACCCGCTGCCGAAGCTCCTGCAGCCGAGGCTCCCAAGACCGAAGAGTAATTCACTCGATTCGAGATATTGCAAGAAACCCCGTGCAACCGTTGCACGGGGTTTCTTGTGTCTTGCAGGATGGGACAGGCGTTAGCCTTTACTTCCCGGGTTGGGTCTCAACGGTTGGCGCTGCGGCAGGTTCTGCGGCAGGCTGGGGTGCGGGAGCCGCCATGACGGGCAACGTCTTGGCAACGGCCTCCAGCAGTTGCTCGTTGGTGTTGAGCGTGTCACCGTCGGGCGAGATGACATACATCGCCTTGAACGGCTTCTCCTGTTTGCCGATGTTGGCCACAATGATTTTCTCCATGCGGTCAAAGTACTGCTTCAGCGCATCGGTGTCGTTCTTCGCCTCGATGTCCTCCACCTCTTCCTTGCCGTCATCGACGATTTTCACAAACTTGTAGCTCTTGGGCTTCTCATTGCACGAGATCACGCAGCAGCACACCACGGCGGCCATCAAGATAGAAACGATTTTCTTCATCTCTTCTCGGCTTTGGGTTACTCTTTTACCTCCCAGCCCAGGGCACTGGCACCCAGCACAGCTGCGTCGCTCTCCTTGAGCTCGCTGATGAGAATTTTCACCTTGCCTTTGTAGATGCCCAGCACGTTGCGGTCAAAGGCCTCTTTCACGGGATTCATGATCAGGTCACCGCTCTTGGTCAAGCCGCCGAACAGCACAAACGCCTCAGGACTCGAGAAGTTGGTGAAGTCGGCCAATGCCTCGCCCAGGATGGTACCCGTGTAGTTGAAGATTTCCTTGGCCAGCTCGTCGCCAGCGATAGCGCAGTCATACACGTCCTTGCTCGTGATGGCCTCGATGTCATATTCGCGCAGCTTTGACGGCTCCTTGCGCAGCTCCAGGAACTCACGTGCTGTGCGTGCTACACCCGTTGCCGAGCAGTAAGCCTCCAGGCAGCCCGTGCGACCGCAACCGCACACGCGGCCGTTGGTGCGTTTCACGATCACATGGCCCAGCTCACCGGCAAAGCCGTCGTGACCATACACCATCTGACCGTTCACCACAATACCGCTGCCCACACCGGTGCCCAGGGTGATCATGATGAAATCCTTCATGCCACGGGCCACGCCATAGGTCATCTCGCCGATGGCGGCAGCGTTGGCATCGTTCGTGATCAGGCAGGGAATGCCGAATTTCTCGGTCACCATGTCGGCCAGGGGGATGGGAGTCGGCCACGGCAGGTTGGGTGCCTGGTCAATCAGGCCTGTGTAATAGTTGCCGTTGGGAGCGCCGATGCCGATGCCTTGGATTTTGCCCTCGGCTTCATTGTCCTTGATCAGACGGGTTAATTCGGTGTGCAGCTCGTCGATGTAGTCACTGAACTCGCTGTGTTTAGCAGTTTTGATGGAGCCGCTGGCGATGACGGTGCCGCGAGCGTCCACGATACCGAAGACGGTGTTCGTGCCGCCCATGTCGATACCGATAACATAAGGTTTTGCCATGATTCTCTTGATCGTTTTTTATTGGTTGATAAATAATGATTTTATACTTAAATGACAAAGGTAACGATTTTTTGTCATCTTCAGCAACTTTTATCCTTTTTTTTGACATGATTTTTCTGCTTTAGTCCCCAAACTTTTGCAGAATGTCAAAAAAATCGTTAAATTTGCACATCCATGAGGGTGACCATGTGTTTGCTTTGACTTCTTGGTGGTTGAGAACACCCCTCAAGCAACATCTCGCCACAAGCTGAGGCCCTTGTTGCAATTATTGTTTAATCCTCTAACATATAGCGATATGAAACAGAAAAATTTACTCCTTCGACTCGCCGTCCTGGTGACGGCCATGATGTGTGCCCTCGGCGCCGCTGCTGCCGAGGCCTATGCCTGCTACACGTCGTCGAACACGACGTTCACTTTCTACTACGACAACGAGCGTAGCAGTCGCCCGGGCACCACCTACGACCTGAACACGGGTCACAACAACACTGGTTGGGAAACTGACGAGACCAATTACAATGTGACCAAGGTGGTCTTTGATCCCTCGTTTGCTGATGCCCGCCCGACGAGCACTTTCTGCTGGTTCTATAACATGGAAAGCCTTGAAACCATCGAGGGCATTGAGTACCTGAACACTAGCGAGGTGACCATTATGGGCTATATGTTCCATGGCTGTATTGCTCTGAAAATCCTTGACCTGAGCACTTTCAACACATCCAAGGTGACCGAAATGAATGATATGTTCTACGACTGCATCAGCCTAAATACTATTTATGTTGGCGAGGGCTGGACAACTGAGGCTGTAGAGAATTCCATGCATATGTTCCATTACCTCCTTAGTATAGTGGGCGCTCAGGGCACGACCTATAACGAATCCAACCCGAAGGACAAGACCTATGCCCATATCGACGGCGGTCCCAGCAACCCGGGCTATTTTCATGAAGCCAAGGCCTATGCCTGCTACACGCCGGAGAATAGTACGCTGACGTTCTATTACGACCGCCAGCGAGAAATCCGCCCAGGCACGATCTACAGTCTGAACACGGGCGGCAACCGGCCTGGCTGGCGCATCGATGACATATCCAAAGATGTCAGGAAGGTGGTATTTGACCCGTCGTTTGCCGGCGTTCGACCCACAAGCACATACTATTGGTTTGGAGGCATGCTCAACCTCGAAGCCATCGAGGGTATGAAATACCTGAACACCAGTGAGGTGACCGACATGAATTGTATGTTCGCT
>CACZVR010000041.1:0-7197 GCA_902784675.1 uncultured Bacteroidales bacterium
CAACGACCCCGACAGCTTTGCCAACTACGGTCCTCTGACTCCCGGTTTCATCCGCATTCCTTATAATGACACCAAGGCGCTCGAGAAAGCGCTCAAGGAGCACGGCAAGGAGGTTGCCGCATTCATCGCCGAGCCCATCCAGGGTGAAGCTGGCGTGTTCGTTCCCGACGACGGCTACCTGAAGAAATGCTTCGACCTGTGCCACAAGCACAATGTGCTGTTCATTGCCGATGAGGTGCAGACCGGTATCGCCCGCACGGGTAAGATGCTGTGCTCACAGCACGATGGCATCCGTCCCGACATCGTGATCCTGGGTAAGGCCCTGGGTGGTGGTGTGCTGCCCGTTTCGGCTTGCTTGGCCGACGACGATATCATGCTCAACGTCAAGCCCGGTGAGCACGGCTCAACCTTCGGCGGCTTCCCCTTGGCAGCCCGCGTTGCCGTTGAGGCTTTGAAGGTGGTAAAGGATGAGAAACTCGTCCAGAACGCCGAGAAGATGGGTAAGATCTTCCGCGAGGAAATCGAGAAAATCAACTCTCCGTTCATCGTGCAAGTGCGCGGTCGCGGTCTGTTGAACGCCATCGTCACCAAGCCCGTCGAGGGCAAGACCGCTTGGGACATCTGCCTCAAGCTGCGTGACAACGGTCTGCTGGCTAAGCCCACCCACGACCACATCATCCGCTTCGCTCCTCCCTTGTGCATCAACAAGGAAGAACTCATGGAGGCCATCGGCATCATCAAGAAGACTTTCGAACAGATGTTCGGATAATATCTCATTCAAGTGTCGCAAGCCATTTGCTTGCGGCACTTGAAGTTTAGAAAACCACTTAAAAACTGACAACTTAAAACTTAAAACAGACAACTAAAAAATGAATAACGCTATTATCAACTTCCCCCTTCCCGCCAATGAGCCGGTGAAGGCCTATATGCCCGGTTCTCCCGAGCGCGTTGCCCTCGAGGCTGAACTCGAGCGCCAGAGCAAAATCGTGGTTGACATCCCCATCATCATCGGCGGTAAGGAAATCCGCACCGGTGACACGGGTACCGTGACCTGCCCCCACGATCACAAGCACGTGCTCGCCACCTACCACAAGGTGACCAAGAAAGAGATCAAGATGGCGATCGACGCCGCCATGAAGGCTTGGAAAGAGTGGAGCCGCACTCCCTGGACCACCCGTGCCGCTATCGTGATGAAGATGGCCGAACTGCTCGCCACCAAGTATCGTCCCATCATGAATGCAGCCACGATGCTGGGCCAGAGCAAGAACTTCTATCAGGCCGAAATCGACTCGGCTTGCGAGACCATCGACTTCTTCCGCTACAATGTGCACTATGCAAGCAAGATCTACGCCATGCAGCCCAAGGATGGCATCGGCCAGTTGAACCACACCGAGTATCGTCCCCTCGAGGGCTTTATCCTGGCTGTCACCCCGTTCAACTTCACCTCAATCGCCAGCAACCTGTGCATGACGCCTGTCCTCATGGGTAACGTGGCATTGTGGAAACCCTCCACCACCGCTCTGTTGAGCAACTACTACCTGATGCAGCTCTACAAGGAAGCAGGTCTGCCCGACGGCGTGATCAACTTCCTGCCCGGCAGCGGCGCCCTCATCGGCGAGGTCGCCACCGACAGCAAGTACTTCAGCGGTATCCACTTCACGGGCAGCACCGCAACCTTCAAGTCGTTGTGGAAGCAGGCCAGCCTCAACGTGGACAAGTACATCTCCTACCCCCGCCTCGTGGGCGAAACTGGTGGCAAGGATTTCATCTTCGTTCACCCCAGTGCCGACAAAAAGGCCGTGGCTACGGCTGCATTCTGCGGTGCATTTGAGTTCCAGGGCCAGAAGTGCTCGGCAGCTTCGCGCATGTACATTCCCAAGAGCTTGTGGCCCGACGTGCTGAAGGACATCAAGGCCATGTGCAAGGAAGTGAAGATGGGCGACGTCATGGATCCCATGAACTTTATCAACGCTGTCATCGACGAGGCTTCGTTCGACAAGTGCAAGAGCTATATCGACTTCGCCAAGAAGGCCGACGACGCCAAGATCGTCATCGGTGGCAAGTGCGACAAGAAGAAAGGCTGGTTCGTTGAGCCCACCGTTATCGAGACCACCAATCCTCGCTTCAAATCGATGGAAGAGGAAATCTTCGGTCCCGTGCTCACGGTTTACCCCTACGACGACGACAAGGTGAACGAGACCGCACGCTTGTGTGACGAGACCTCGCCTTACGGTCTGACCGGTGCCGTTTGGGGCCGTGACCGCCTCGAGGTCGAGAAGTTGACCGACAAGCTCTGCTACGCAGCCGGTAACTTCTACATCAACGACAAGCCGACAGGTGCCGTTGTGGGCATGCAGCCCTTCGGCGGTGCACGTGCCAGCGGTACCAACGACAAGGCCGGTGGCGAGTTCAACCTCATCCGCTGGATCATCCCGCGCGTCATCAAGGAGACCCTCGTGTCGCCCACCGACTACCGCTACACCTACATGAAGTAATGCGTTAACAATCAATCGTTAACAATATCAACAACGAGGGTGCGTCAAATCATTTGGCTCACCCTCGTTTAGAATAAAACCCAACATCACAGCACTTGCAGTTCACCCTGTCACGGTTTCTTCCCTCAGTGTACCGTAGTGCGAGCCAATGGCTAGTAAAAAATAAAATTTGTTTATTTCCCGCCCGCAGGGTGATTATATTATCAAAGGCTTAACTGTAAACAAACTAAACGTCATGAATGCAATAACCAAAATATCAACAACACTTCTCCAAGCTTTTCTCTGCCTCACTATGGCTGCTCAAGGCTACCAGCAGGCCAATGACATCTCCTATACCGCCAAGACCGACGCCTACTCGCTCGAACGGCTGAAACTTGACGTGTACCATCCCAATGGCACGACCGACTGCCCCGTTGTCATCTGGTTCCATGGCGGAGGCCTGGAGGGCGGCAACAAGGAGATTCCGGTGCAACTCAAGGAAAAGGAAATGGTCGTTGTCGGGGTTAACTACAGGCTGTTGCCACGAGTGACCGTCAAGGAAATCCTCGATGATGCCGCCGAGGCGGTAGCATGGGTATTCAGCCACATCGCCGACTATGGTGGCGACCCGCACAAGATTGTCGTGACTGGGCACTCGGCTGGCGGCTACATCTCCATGATGCTGTGCTTGGACAAAAAGTGGCTGGCGGCCTATGGCATCAATGCCGACAATGTGATGATGTATGTCCCCTTCAGCGGCCAAGCCATCACCCACTACAATGTGCGCAAGATGCAGGGCATACCGCCCCTGCAGCCCACCATCGACGAGTACGCCCCACTCTACTGGGTGCGCGGCGACTGCCCGCCGTTGGTGCTCATCTGCGGTGACCGTGAGCTGGAACTCTACGGCCGTTATGACGAGAACCAGTACCTCGCCCGCATGATGAAACTCGCGGGGCACCAGCACACCTATCTATACGAGCTTGACGGCCACGGCCACGGCGGCATGGTCGCCCCAGGATTCCACATCCTTGAAACCCACCTGCGACAGATGCTCAACCAACCCGTCAACCCCTAATCAATTTGAGCTCAATGAAAATGAGTATCCGGTAATCTCCATTTTTCATTTCAGGCTGATAATAAATAAAACTCGGGACTTGGGACCAGAAACCAGAAACTTATTACTAACTTTGCAGATTGAACATTAACCAAGACCTTTCTACACATGAGCAACGTCAAAACATTGCAGCCGCTAGCAGGCATGACACTCGAGGAGATGCAAGACTCGGTGACAGGCCTGGGTATGCCTAAGTTTGTGGCCAAGCAACTGGCCCAATGGATCTACGAGAAACGAGTGAACGACTTTGAACAGATGCAGAACATCTCCAAAGCCAACCGTGAATTGCTGTCAAGCCACTACTGCGTGGGCCTGTACCCGCCCAGTCAAGCCGCGACCAGTGAAGACGGAACAGTGAAATACCTGTTTGACGTGGGTGACAACCGTGCTGTCGAGTCGGTGTATATTCCCGAGGACGACCGCGCCACGCTGTGCATCTCGTCCCAGAAGGGATGCCGCATGAATTGCTACTTCTGCATGACAGGCAAACAGGGTTTCCACGGCAACCTCACCTCCAACCAGATCATCAACCAGGTGCTGAGCATCCCCGACAGCGACAAATTGACCAATGTCGTGTTCATGGGCATGGGAGAACCGCTTGACAACCTCGACGAGGTGATGCGCGTCATCGCCATCCTCACCGAGCCCTGGGGGTTGGCTTGGAGTCCCAAGCGTGTCACGGTATCCACTGTGGGCAAGCTTCCGGAGCTGAAAATCCTGTGTGAGCAGACCAGCGTCCATGTTGCCGTGAGTGTCCACAATGCCGTTCAGGAAGAGCGTTCATCGATGATGCCCATCGAGCGCATCTCCCCCATCGACCGCGTGATGGAAGTGCTGGGTGACTATGATTTCGCCCATCAGCGCCGCTTGTCGGTGGAATACATCTGTTGGCAGTGGTTCAACGACGACATCCAGCATGCCGAAAAGCTGCGTGAGCTTTTGCCTAACGAACATGTGCGCGTGAACCTTATCCGCTTCCACCCGATTCCCGGCATAGAGAAACTACGCACCAGCAGCGACGAGCGCATGACCTACTTCCGCGACTACCTCAACAGCAAGGGCGTGACCTGCACCATCCGTCGCAGCCGCGGCGAGGACATCGCTGCCGCCTGCGGCCAGCTGGCTGGCCAAGTGCGCAAACAGCAGGCGACCAAGGAAGCTAAAGAAAGTAAAGTCGATAAATCGACTCCTAAATCTGGCAAACCTGCAGCTAAACGTCCCAGCACCTTTTGACTATCATGACAAAGATTCACCGTTTCGCACTCCTGATTGCAGCAACTTTGTTCACATCAGTTGCAGCACAGGCAGGCATTCCCATTGGCTACTACAACAGTGCCTTGGGTCAGCATGACGAGGATTTAATGACTGCCTTGCGCAACATTATCCGCAATCACACCGAAGTCTCCTATTCCAGTGGCTTGTTGAATGCTTTTTCTATTGCCGATACCGATGATGAGGGTTTCATTATCGATATCTATAGCAATTGTCGCTACAAGCCTAGCGACAATGGCTCATCGGCCTCTAACGTGGGCGAAGGCTATAATCGTGAACACAGTTTTCCCCGCAGCTGGTTTGGCGGAGAGGTACAGCCGATGAACACCGATGTGTTCCACATCTACCCCACCGACATCCGTGTGAATAGTCAACGAGGAAACAACCCCTACGGTGTGTGCGCTAACGGCACGCGCCTGTCCTATGGCAACTATGTCGCCAAGGGCAAATTGGGCAACAGCACCTATCCGGGTTACACGGGCACCGTCTTTGAACCCGATGATGAGTACAAGGGCGATTTAGCGCGCACCTATTTCTACATGGTCACTTGTTACAAAAATGAATTGCCCTACTGGCCCGGCAGTTCCCAACTTAACTATAGCGCCAACGGCTATAAGGCTTTCTCAACTTGGAGCATCAATATGCTCATGGAATGGACGCGACTCGACCCTGTGAGCGAGAAAGAAATCAAGCGCAACGATGCCGTTTACGGCATCCAGGGCAACCGCAACCCCTTCATTGATCATCCCGAACTGGCCGAATACATCTGGGGCAACAAGCAAGGAGAGTCTTGGGGTGGTGAAGATCCAAGCCCCCGAATTACCGCACCTCAAGATGGTTTGGCATTCGAAATGGGTACATGCACTGTTGATGCCCAATTAGAGTATATGATTTATCTTGAGGGCAGGAACCTGACCGAGGATCTCACGCTGACAATCAGCGACAGTGTCAATTTCTGGGTCAACACCAACACCTTCACTGCCAGTGAAGTCAACGAAGGCACGATGCTGATTGTCACGTTCAACCCCAGCAGCGAAGGCACATTCTACAACGAAATGACCTTGAGCAGCAGCGAGGCATCCACCTCATTCAAAGTCTTTGCCACAGCCAAAGATCCAGATGACCCCGAACCTCCCGTAGTATTGGGTGACAGCATTATTGAGGACTGGGAAGGTTGCACAACTGGCGGCTACTGGACCGACATGGTCATTGGCAATGCCTTCACTTGGGACTTCGTCAATGCCGGCATTTGGAATGACAACATGAGCTTTGGCGAACTTTCTTGCCGACTTGGCAAAACCAGCAGCAGTTCAATCACCATGACCGAGGATGTGGAGGGCACGAGTGCCATCGCCTTCTGGGCTACATGTTTCGGCAACGATGCCGATGCTAATTTGAGGGTTGACTACAGCACCAACCAGGGTTCGTCATGGAACGAACTGGGCGATTTCACTTTCACGAGAGGCCGCATGCAATACGTCATCATGGAAATTCCCATGGAAGGCAACGTGCGCTTCCGCATCGTGCAGACATCGGGCTCACGCGTCAATATCGACGACATCACCATCTATGGCCCTGTTGAGGAACCACCTATCGATAACTATGCTGATGTGAACCGTGACGGTGAAGTCAACATCGCTGATATCAACGCTGTCATCGGTGCCATCTTGGGAGCAGAGGTTGGCGAGGGCATCTATCCCGATGTCAATCAAGACACCGAAGTCAACATCGCTGACATTAATGCCGTGATCGCCGCAATTTTGGGATTATAACCTGAAATACCTAAATAACAAGGAGGCTGTGCTTTTCATCAGGCACAGCCTCCTTGCGTTATCGGAGTGTCAATAAAATTTACTTGACGGGTATCTTATCAATGCGACGCTGATGACGTCCGCCCTCATAGGGGGTTGTCAAGAACGCGGCAACCATCATGATGGCTTCCTCGTTGGTGACAAATCGGCCTGGCATGGCGATGACATTGGCATCGTTGTGTTGACGGGCGAGACGGGCCACAGCAAGGCGCCAGCACAGTGCCGAGCGAATGCCTTGATGCTTGTTCAACGTAATGTTGATGCCCTCACCGCTGCCACACACTGCGATACCGGGATAGCATTCACCGCTCTCGACCGCAGCAGCACATGGATGGGCAAAATCGGGATAGTCACAACTGTCCTCGTTGTGTGTACCGAAGTCCTTATAGGCGATACCCTGTGCATCCAGCCATTGCTTAATGGCCTCTTTGGTGGGATAACCGGCATGATCGCTGCACAGCGCGACAGGTACACCAGGTTTTAAAATCGAATTCTTCATATCTTCAGTCACTGTTCGCTTTTC
>CACZVR010000041.1:7216-24342 GCA_902784675.1 uncultured Bacteroidales bacterium
TCTCTAATCTCTAATCAAATAATTGCGCCCACATGGGGCGCAATTATTAATTTATTTCTTCAGTGCCTTGAGGGCTTGCTCCATCGTGGCAATCTTGCTCTCGGCATCGGCTTTCTTCTTACGCTCGTTGGCGACAACTGCCTCGGGAGCGTTAGCGACGAAGCGCTCGTTGCTCAACTTCTTATCAACGCTGGCAAGGAAGCCGCGCGTATAGGCCAGGTCGGCCTCGAGTTTCTTGATTTCCTCTTCCACGTCAATGCTACCGGCAACGGGCACAGCAAACTCGGCAGTACCTACCATAAAGGCAGCTGCAGTGGGATCCTTCTCGGTCACAGCCTCAATCTTCTCAAGACCTGCAAGCTTGATAATGATGGCTTCGAAGGGATTGTTCAAGCCACCGACGGCCTGCAGCGAGAGCTGCTCCTTGTTAGGCAAGTTCTTCTGCTTGCGCACGTTGCGCACGCCACCCACGATTTCCTTGACATCGGCCATTGCCTTGAGCAGCGACTGGTCGGCCTGTCCAGCCTCAGGGATGAGGGCATACATGATGCTCTCACCATCTTTGCGCTCATCAAGATGCTGCCACAACTCCTCGGTGATGAAGGGCATGAACGGATGCAACAGACGCAGCAATGTGTCAAAGAAGTCGAGTGTTGCCTTCATCGTGGCACGGTCCATAGGCTGGCCAAAGGCGGGTTTCACGGCCTCGAGATACCATGCCGAGAACTCCTCCCAGAACAGACGATAGAGCACCATCATGGCATCACTCAGGCGGAACTTCGTGAAGTGGTCCTTAACGGTTATCAAGGCATCGTTGAGCTGATGACGGAACCACTCTACAGCCTGACGGCTGGCCTCGGGCTGCTCGACATCGGCTACTTCCCAACCCTTAACGAGTCGGAATGCGTTCCAGATCTTGTTGTTGAAGTTGCGGCCCTGCTCACACAATGCGTCATCATACAGGATGTCATTGCCGGCAGGAGCAGCAAGCATCAGACCCATGCGCACACCGTCGGCACCGAACTGCTCGATAAGCTTCAGCGGGTCGGGCGAGTTGCCAAGCGACTTGGACATCTTGCGGCCCAATTTGTCACGAACGACGCCTGTGAAATAGACGTTGCGGAAAGGCATGTCACCCATGTACTCATAACCTGACATGATCATGCGTGCCACCCAGAAGAAGATGATGTCGGGAGCAGTCACCAGGTCATTAGTGGGATAGTAATACTTGATCTCCTCGTTGCCGGGATTGTTGATACCGTCAAACAGCGAGATGGGCCACAACCACGAGCTGAACCATGTGTCAAGGGCATCCTCGTCGTGACGCAGCTGGCTGGCCTCGATATTCTCGTATCCGGGAATCTTGCGGGCCTTCTCAAGGGCCTCTTCCTCGTTCAGGGCTACAACATAAACCTCCTTCTCTTCATCATCAGTGGGCAGGAAGTAGGCGGGAATGCGGTGGCCCCACCACAGCTGACGCGAGATGCACCAGTCCTGAATGTCCTCGAGCCATGCCTTGTAGGTGTTCTTGTATTTGGGAGGATAGAACTTGAGTTCGTCATTCAGCACACAGGGCAGAGCGATGTCGGCAAAGTGCCTCATCTTCAAGAACCACTGCATGCACAGGCGCGGCTCGACAGCGGTGTCGCTGTTGCGTTCGCTGTAACCCACCTTGTTGTCATAGTCCTCAATCTTCTCCACCAGACCTGCATTCTTCAGGTCCTCGACAATCACCTTGCGGCATTCCATACGGTCCATTCCGACATACAGCGGAGACTGTTCACTGATGGTGGCATCGGCATTAAAGATGTCGATGGTCTCCAGATTGTGAGTCTTGCCAAGAACGTAGTCGTTGGGGTCATGTGCAGGGGTCACCTTCAAGCAACCAGTACCGAACTCGATTTCCACATAGCGGTCCTCAATCACGTTGATCACACGGCCAACAAGAGGCACGATGACCTTGCGACCCTTGAGCCACTGGTTCTTGGGGTCCTTGGGATTGATGCACATGGCAGTATCGCCCATGATGGTCTCGGGACGCGTGGTAGCAACAACGGCATAGTAGCCCTTCTCGTCCTTGTGGATGATGTTGCCCTCGGCGCGCAGCTGCTCCTCGTTCTCAAGGGCCTGCAGGCCGTCCACATAGTACTTGAGGTAATAGAGATGGCTCTTCTCCTCGTGGTAAATAACCTCCTCATTGCTCAAGGCTGTCTGGGCTTTGGGGTCCCAGTTCACCATGCGCAGGCCACGGTAGATGTAACCCTTGTCATACAGGTCCACAAATACCTTCAACACGCTCTTGCTGCGGGTCTCGTCCATGGTGAAGGCGGTGCGGCTCCAATCACAGGAGGCACCCAGTTTGCGCAACTGCTGCAGGATGATGCCGCCGTGCTCATGCGTCCAGTCCCAAGCATGCTTGAGGAACTCATCGCGCGTGAGGTCACGCTTGCGGATGCCCTGCTCGGCAAGGCGCTTCACCACCTTGGCCTCGGTAGCAATGGATGCGTGGTCAGTACCGGGCACCCACAGGGCATTCTTGCCCTCCATGCGCGCGCGGCGGATGAGGATGTCCTGGATGGTATTGTTCAACATGTGGCCCATGTGCAGCACACCCGTCACGTTGGGGGGCGGGATCACGATGCAATAGGGTTCGCGCTCGTCGGGCACGCTCTTGAAAAGGTCGTGCGACTCCCAATACTTATACCACTTGTCCTCGACCTCTTTAGGGTCGTATTTCGTTGCCAGTGTATTCTCTTTCTCGTTCATTTTTTGGTTATAATAATGATTATTTTTCGTTCAAACGGCAAAATTAGTAAAAAATGCTGAAAAAGCAGTACCTTTGTCGCCGAAATAGAATAATATTGTCATGGGAACAATCAATTTCACGCAAATTCTGAGTGCAACGCTGGTTTTGCTTAGTATCATTGACATCGTGGGCTCGATACCCATCATCCTGCAGCTCAGGGAGAAGGGACGCCATGTGGATGCCGTTAAGGCCACCCTATACTCCACCCTGCTGATGGTCGGTTTCTATTACGGGGGACACTGGTTGCTGCGCATCTTTAACTGTGATATCCACTCGTTTGCCACGGCAGGCGGTTTCCTGATGTTCCTGATGGCGCTCGAGATGATCCTGGACGTGGAGATTTTCAAGAACAACACGCCCAACAAGGGTGCGACGATGGTGCCCATGGTGTTCCCGCTGATTGCTGGTGCCGGTGTGCTGACGACGCTCATTTCGCTCAAGGCGATGTATGATGACGTCAACATCTTCATCGGCTTGGCCATCAACATGGTATGGGTGTTCCTGGTCATCAAGAGCACCGGCAAGATTCAGAAACTGCTGGGCGAGGGCGGCATGATGTTCTCCCGCAAGTTCTTCGGTATCATCCTGCTGGCCATGAGCGTGAAAATGATGACCGAGAACATTGCCCATCTGTTCTAAAAGCGACAACACTGATTAGAAAGTCATAACAAACGGCAGCCGTCCCGAGTGTGGGGCGGCTGCCGCTGCAAAATAGGTATGGGAGAGGAAGAGGGTTACTTCCAGGTGGGATCGCTCTCGTTCCAGCAACGGTCAACAGCAGTCACAGCATATTGCCATTTCCCCTTGCCGCCGTCAGGCAGAACGAAGGTGGTTTCGCCAGTGATAGCGAGGATATTTGCAGCATTGTCGATACTTCCTTTCTTGCCTTTGGGGAAACGGTAGATGACATAACGCACTGCTTGCTGCATGGGATCATCGGTCTTGTGGGCACTCCACACGAGGCATTTATTGCCAGCCACCTTCTTGATGTCAAGGCCATGCACCTGATGCGGCTTCACATCGTCCAGCCAAGTGTAGGCAGGAATAAGGGCGGGATGGCTCATCTGGTTGGTTGACAAGGAGTCCAGCACACCTTTGTAATTGCTGGTGATGCTATAGGCAGGCCACCACGTCACACCGTTCACATCATCCATTGCACGCTGCAACCGCAGTTTGTGGTCAAGCTGAGTGGGATTGGCGGGATCACCGCCCTCGTCAGCGATGTCCTGATGAGTCATCACGTTATTGACTGCCTGGCCGTAGTACATGTGGCGACCGTTGGCATGGTCATTCCACCAGTGCATGAGCACGAGGTCGCTGGCCAGTTTGTGCTCCAGCTCCCAATAGAGTTGGGGCACCATGTAATCCACCCAACCCTCGGCAGTCCACTTGGGACAGTCGGCATACAGGGCATCATAGCACTGCAAGCCGTTTGTCTCACTACCATCAGGGTCACTGGCCTTGTTTTGCCAAATGCCGAAGGGGCTGATGCCGAAACGCACCCAGGGTTTCACCTCCTGAATAGTGTTGTGCAACTGCTCGATGAGCAGATCCACATTGTGGCGCCGCCAATCGTTCTTGTCCCAGCCAAGTCCATACAGGTCATAGGAGGCCGTGTCAGGAAACTCCACTCCAGTGACAGGATAAGGGTAGAAATAGTCATCCATATGCAGCGCGTCGATATCATAGCGAGTGAGGATATCCCTTACCACTGTGTCGATGAAGTCGCGACTCTCAGGCAGTCCCGGATCGAAATACAGTTTGCCGTCGGCATACTTGAGGAACCACTCGGGATGCTCATAATAGATATGCCCAGGCGCAGGCTTGTCCTCCTCGCTGCTGGTCACGCGATAGGGATTGATCCAAGCATGCAGTTCCATGCCGCGCTTGTGGGATTGCTCAATCATGAACTGCAGGGGATCCCAAACGGGGTTAGGTGCCTTGCCGGCTTCACCTGAAATCCAACGACTCCATGGCTCAATGTCACTTTTGTAGGCAGCATCGGCCTGCGGACGAATCTGCCAGATAACAGCGTTGCAGTTGGCACGCTGCAACAGGTCGAGTTGTTCGATAAGATACTGGCGGGTTTGCTCTGGATTCATCAGGGCATACTGTTTCTGCCCGATGATGTGCATCCACGCGCCGCGGAACTCGTGTTTGGGCTGTAGAGACGATGAGGCAGTGTAATCTGCCGCCGACAAGCAACCTGTCATTGCCGTGATGAGCAATGACAAGAATAAAAGACGTTTCATATACTTGAGTTGATTAATTATTCCTCTGGGACAGGAATCCAGACGTAAGCGCCCAGATCGATGGCACCGCGCGCCAAGCGGTCATTACCATAGCGGTCATAGCGGGCTTCGGCAGGACACCAATCAGGATTGCCCTTGCCGATGGCATCACTCTCGTTGCCAAGCCTGTAGTCAAAGAAATGGTCTTCACGAACGGTAAGGAAGCAAGGTTTCCCCTGCCACACGCAATTGATGAAATGATCATCATCATTGCCTGAACTCTTCAACAAGCAGTAACGCAGATAGACATCAAAATCATCCAGTTTGCCATCATTAATCTCGGGCTTTTTAGTTAGGCCATTATAGATAATGCAATTATCAAAGTAGGCTTTCATCTTCAGGAGCTGGCCGTTGGAGAATTGTGCATTATAAACGCTGATGACAGGCCAATCGGACACACCGAAAAGGTAATAGTTAGCAAACGTGCATTGGCTTGCCTTCACATTACAGCCTTCAAAATAGACCACATCTTCGCCTGCATCACTGAACTCTGTTCCAATGGCCTCTACTTTGCAGGCCAACGCAGCAAGACACGTAGAAGACGAATTGGTCAATACACAATTCACAAGTTTCAAGGCACATTGCGTCGTGTCACCATAGTCGTTGCGGCAATGCATACCAATGGTGCTGCCTCGCATGATGACATGCTTCAGAACATTGCCCATTGTGGGCGTCGTGAAAATAACTCCACCCCATTGACCCGACATGACATCAAAGCTGGTTTCTCCCACGATGCGATCCAGACGGTCGCCACGGAAGGTGATAGGTGCCTCGGATGTGCCGTTAGCGAGCATCTTGCCCGCACAACGCAAGGCGGCTTTATCATGAAACAGCAATGTCGTTCCTGCATCCATGGTCAACGTCACGCCCGGAGCGACAAACATCGTGTCATAGACTAAATAGGGTTTGTTGGCTGTGAAACTGGTATTACGGGCTATTGTATCACCGTTGATGCGCACCACGTCCTGTCCCCAGGCACTGAGCAAGACACTCTGCTTCTTGCCGTTGGTGACAAATTCCAATTCATCCTCCAGCAAGGTGGGTTCGTCACGCTCCATCTCGTCAAGATAGGCTTCAATGAAAATATAGATAGAGTCATTGCCGCGAATCTCCACATCCTGGAACTCGTCACCGCGAATGCCATCGACATTCAAGTGGAAATGCCCCTTGCTGCTCAGTCCAGCCACCTTAATTGACGAGATATTGATTTGCTTGGGACTATGGTTATAGACCACCATCTGTTTGGTGGCTGTTCCTTGCAGTGTGATTACGGTGTCAAAGGCAACAGTGTCCTTGTTAAAGGCCAGCACATCACTCGACGACGTGGTAAATCCATCCTCGATGCACGATGAAAACATTGCCATTGACAGGCACAATGCTGCAAATATCCACAGTGATTGTCTAATATGAGTCATTTCTTTCTTAAAATCCATTTATATAATGAACGAGAAACGAAGGGTTTTAGTGTGCACACGCATCATCACGTCACTCGTCGCGTTCAAAGACGGCCACAAGCGGATAATGGTCACTCTCTCCCTTTTTGTCTCGCCGGCAATATATAGGTGTGAGCGCGCCACGATACAGGATGTGGTCAATTTTCACATACAGGTGGTGGGCATGGAAGGTGTAAATCGGACCGAAACCTGTGTCGGCCCATGCATCACGCAGGTCTTCACCACACACCGTGCGATAGGCGAAACTACCTGGCGTGTCGTTCATGTCGCCCATCACCAGCACATCGCCACTGGTATCATCAAGCAATTTACGCATCGCAGCGGCCTGATGTGCATGGGTGATGAAGCCGTTATCCAATTTGCGTGCCACCGACTTGATGCGCTTCTTCCTTCCCGAAGGGGTTTTCATCGACTCAATGACACGGCTATCATTTCTGGTGAAACGCAGCGAACTCAAGTGCATGCTCACGACTCTCAAGTCGCCACCAGGTGCTTCCACGTCCCACGCCTTAATGAAATAGTTGAGCGAGTCTTGCTCCAAGATGGGTGATTCCACCTCGGTGAAAGGATATTTGGAAAGAATGCCCACATCAAAGAAGTGTTTCTTGCGATAAGGGTATTTCTTATAGAGTTCTTCGAGCATGGGCTTTACGGTCTTGAGTTTCTCATAGGAAAAATAGACCAAACCTTCTTGGATGACAACAATATCAGCATCCTGGTCAAGTATGTATCGCATGTTCTTGCTGGGCTTTTTGTTGCCACCGGCCCAATTGAACTCTGTCACATTCATTGTCATGACCTTGAGTTGTGTCTTCTGTGAATCCGCTTCATGCTTAACCAAGTTAAAAGGCGTTATCAAACGCAGCGTGGGCCATGACAGAAGCAAGGCGCCCACAAGCACTGCAGCCGAACGCCATTGCCTGAACAACACCAGCAACGCCAACAGCGCCAAAACCACCACAGCTACCACGGGCAGGGCTAATGTGGCTAACGACGGCAAAGTCCAGACATTGGGGTCCACTCTACCGCCATAGGCAGCAAACAGCAATGCAAAGGAAGCAATGATAGCAAGCAGTCTAAAAATATATTTCATGATGGTTTATCAGATTTTCCAGCCCGACTTGAAAAATGGCTCCTGAGCCGTGAAACGAGGTGCGTAGGTCTTCAGTAACCAGATGGTGGGCCACTCCAAAATCATGGTCAAAACAAAAACAATCAATGTGAGTTGAATTCCCGGCTCCATACCAAAACGCAGGATGAACAACGAGCGCAGGGGCAGGAAAAACAACGGATGAGTTCCCAAAATGATGAGCGAATAACGTCCGAAATGACAGAAAACCGGAATGCGTGGCAAGTTCTTGCAAGCCCAAAACAACGCCGTGATGGCAACCAAGGGCAAAAGGTAGAGTTTCCAATAGGCGGGCAGAACCATGAAGTGCAGGTTCATGAATTCACTCAAGTAATAGACTGGCACAGCCACAATAATCAGCACAAGCGGTCCCCAACAATCCCACCGCGATTTCTCCAACGCACCCAAGCGCTTCAATCCCCATCCCAGGATAAAATATGGCATGGCCACCATTGCTGAATCAAACATGAGCGGCAGATAAATGCGGTTAGCAGCCAAGATGTAGCCGCCAACCGAAATCGCGACCACAGCGAACAAAATGCCCCACCATGGCTTAATCCACTGCTGCAGCAAGTAGAACATCATGTTCACCCAGAACAGACTCAAGAGGAACCACAACGGTGTGGTGACGGGCCAATAGCGCATATAGAACGGCATCACCAGTTCTATGGGAGAAGCATCGATGACGTCTGAGCCCATCGCATGCAACACGATCGACATAAGCCACCTGACCACAAACGCCAACACAATGAAAAAAACGAACGGCACAAGGATGTTGTTCACCTTGCGCCGCGTGAAGTCGGTAAAGCCGTCGTAAAGCTTAAAAAAGATGCCCGAGATAAAATAGTACATCGGCAAGCGGAAAGCCTGCAAAGCATCATTCAAGCGAGGGATTAGGTAGTTGAAGAACTCATGGTCAATGTGGTACATCACAATCAACATGATGCACAAACACTTCATGAAGTCTATGTAAGCAATGCGTGGTGCCCCATTCATCTCCCCCACTCTTGTCGGCCTGGACTCAAAGTTTAGTTTTTAGCATCTCAATAACCTTGGAGAAGTCGGTCATTTCGGCAATCTCCTCAGGTTCCAGCTCAATGTTTAGCGAATCCTCCAACTCCGAGGCCAAGGTCAAATGCCGCAATGAGTCCCATTGCTCACAGTTCTTCTGCGAAGAAGCCGTGGTAACCTCCTCTGTACCAAAAACTTCACGCATCAATTCTAACACTCTTTCTTCTAAATTCATAGAACCCTGATATTGTAGTAATTCTTTATCTCAAAAATGTCGTTCAGTTCCATCTGGTAACACTTTGTCCCGTCGCTGCCCTGATCAACACAGGTCATGCCCATGCGGTCAAAGAAATCGGCTGTCTGTCCGTTCTTAGCCGTGGGCAGATAGGCAGCCTTCACTTTGCGATAGCCATCCAACCGCAGCAGATTGAGCACTGTCTTGAAGAAGGCTTCTTCAATGCCTCTGCCCAGGATGCGGCAGCTCAACAGCAACTCATCCACTTCGACCGTGAGTTCATCCACTGGCTTCAGGAACACGGTTCCCGTGATGCCGTTATCGCCGAAACGATCTCTCACTGCAATGCAAAAGACGTGCCAACCATTATTAAGACATTGGCGGACCTCGTCCTCGGTATAGCGACGTGTCGTCAGGTTGAACTGATTGGTCTTCTGCGTCATCTGCGCAATACGAGGCAGGTTGTGTGCGTCTGCGGGTATCACATCTATTGCGATATCCAGGCTATAGAGGTAATCCTCAATATCGGTGAAGCGCGACTGCTCGGCTTTGCGCAAAGCATTAGCGCGATACTGACTGGTCTTGGCAAGATCCTCGGCCGTGACCGCATAAATCCGGAAATATTTATCCACCAAGCTCTTGAAGAACGGCATCAGCTGATAGGGCTTCTCGGGAAAATCAGGAACCTCCACCTGAGGCAACAGCTGCTTGACAAGTTCCCTTTCGGCAGGGTTATCGTCCACAAACACCATGCTGTCCAAGCCGATGTTGAGTTCCTCGGCCATCGCACGTAAATTCGTTGCCTTGTCTTCCCAATTGATGCGCAATGCACCGAAGTGCTCACGTTTGAGCACCATTGCAGCATTCTTGTCCCATGCCTCCTGCACGTCCGACTCATTGTTCTTGCTGCACACAGCCAAAATCACACCGTTGCGCGAGAGTTGCAGCAATGATTTTTGCCAATAAGAATAAGCTTTACCAGGATAATCGCCGCCCAACTGGATGCCGTCGATGCCATCCTCGCCCAGCACTCCACCCCACAAGGTGTTGTCCAGGTCGAGCACCAGACATTTCTTGCGCTGCAGCACAAATTCAGCCTGCGTACGCTCCCACCATGCTTGGAATTCATGCGCCAACTTGGGATTGAGCATCGTCTGCGACATGAGGTAATATTTCCAGTTGATCAGCATGAAGGAGTCATATCTCGAGGTGAATTCGCCGAAGTCCACCCACTTGACATTGTGGCGGGTGGCAGCCAACTGCACGGCATGACTGTTGAAGTCGGCTATCGCCTCCTCAACGGCCATCTCATCGCCGGTGAGCCTCAACTTGAAAAGGTTCACCAGTGAGAAAACGATGAATGGCTTGTCCCCAGCCGCATCAAGCACCAGGTCAAGTTTTGCGTTATAGGACTCTATCTCCTGCGCCAGCTGTGCGCTGTCGGCATTCACGGGCACTTGATAGAACCAGATGTAGCGGTCAACATCATCGGGGATGACACTGATGTCATCATAACCCGAATAGGTCACACCGCCATAACCGAAGAACGGTTCAACCGTTTGATTGCGAAAGACAAATGTTGCCATTCCTTATTTCTTAATCTTGCAGTAAAGTTTACTCAGGCCAGTCCACAACGAGGGACGCATCATCAGTTGATGCAGGATTTTCCACTTCACTCCGTTGTAGTCGGCCTCAGGTCCCACACATGGGAACGGATACAAACCAGCGTCACGCATTCGGCCAATCGCTCCATCGACATCACCATTGGTCAAAGCCTTGGTCATCGAGAAATAAAGATAAAGATTCCTCAATCCCGTCACACTGGCAGGAACATCCTTTCCTGTATGGGCCTGATAACGCTTTATCGTCTTGTCTATTGCTATCGCCGAATCAATCTGGCTGAAAATGCGACGGCGCAAGTGAGCGCCGTCATTGCTGTTCATGGCACTGTCACCCCTGGTCACATAACAATAGGGCGACACGTTGTTGCCCATCACCCGCTGTGCCGAGAGCATAAAACGAGCAATGAGCTCACCGTCTTCACACACGATGAGCGCTGGGTCAAAACGCCATTTTTCACTCTCAATCAACTCACGGCGAATAAGATATCGCCAGATGTATGGAGTCATGCTGTGGTCCTGTAGAAACTCTACTCCCGTTATCACCGACTGGGTGCCCACATCAGCACCAGTCGCCTCATCGATGATATTACCCTGAACGTCAGTCCTGTTATAGTTGAACACCAGCACATCGAGATCATGGTCGACCGCTTGAGCCAACAATGCCGACAACATCCCATCAAGCAGGAAATCGTCACTGTCAACAAAGTACACATAGCGGCCACGGGCATGGTCTAGCGCCATATTACGCGCCTTGCTGACCCCTGAGTTCTCTTGTGTGAGCAGACGCACTCGGGCATGTCCCTCATCAACGAAAGACTGCACCAACGCTCTGCTGCCATCGGTAGATCCATCGTCAACCACCAACACCTCATAATCATCCTTCGCGATGCCTTGGTTCATAATAGAACGCAAACACCTGAGCAAGAAGGGCTCGGTGTTAAAAACAGGAACAATATAAGTGAGCGACAACTCAGTCATCGGGTTGTTTGTGATGCTTCAACAAGTTCGATAAGTCCTGTATCTTTTTGGAACATGAAGGCAACGCGTCTATCTCCCAGCGCGCATGCAGGAACCGGACTGTTGACCAGCAGGAATCGGCGGGCTCGCAAACGAGCAATCGCATCCTCAAGGTTCTCCACCTCATAGCACATGTGATAGGGCGTGACACCGGATGCTGCCAATGTTCGCGCCACTGGGCTATCTTCACCGACGGGCTCCAGTAGTTCCAAGCGCGGTGCGCCTTGTTTTTCAAGGAAACACACCTTCACCCGCTGCAAGGGGTCAAGCGTTGTGGGTGCGGCCGTGTAGCCTTGGTCAACATAAAACACCTTGGACTTGTCGATATCACGACAAACTATGCCAATGTGATGAAAGAAGAGGAATTCGTCCATATCTGTCAATATTCAATGACAGGCGATACCTTGCAGTCATGCATCTGCATCAGAGCTGCTCCCCAACTGAGGCCTGCACCAAAAGCACTCAACACCACTGTTTTGTCCCCGTCAAGCGCACCGACTAACTCGCTGGAAATGGTCAAAGGCACTGAGGCGCTGCTAGTGTTGCCATACTTGTGGATGCAATAAGGCGCCTTTTCAGGGCTGATTTTCAGTTTCTTGACAAAGAAATCCATCATGAAACGATTGGCCTGATGGAAAACAAGATAATCCACGTCATCAACACTCTTCTCGGTGAATTGCAACAACGATTTGATGCTACGAGGCACCTTGCT
Organism: uncultured Bacteroidales bacterium; assembly: GCA_902784675.1. Lineage (GTDB taxonomy): Bacteria > Bacteroidota > Bacteroidia > Bacteroidales > Muribaculaceae > Sodaliphilus. The sequence goes on from CACZVR010000041.1 coordinate 19,494, forward strand.
GATGGCAAAGTTAAAGACATCCATGCCGTCCATGAAGACCTCAAGGTCGGTGCGGATGTTTCCTTCTTCCCTCTCCCGTTCAACACAAGAGTCGGCTGTGATGGGGTTGCGCATGCCTGCATGAATCTTGAGCACGTCTTTGCCGCTGCCGTCGGTGTTCAGGATAAAGGTGGAATCTCCAAAGTCACCCTTCTCGACCAACGTAGCCGTTCCGGCATCGCCATACAGAGGCCAATCAACCTTGTCGCGACGATTGACAATCTTGGAGAATGTCTCACCATCCAACAGCAACACACGATTCACGCCCTGCATCGAGGCATAGGCAAAAGCTGTGCTCAGAGCGAAAAGATAACCTGAGCACCCCAACGAGATGTCAAAGCACAACGTCTCTTTACTCAAACCCAGGCGATCCTGCAACAGGCAAGACGTTGCGGGAATGCGGTAATCAGGCGTCTGACTCATGAACAGCAAGACATCGATTGATGCAGGATCAATCTCAATATCGGACATCAATTGTTGAGCAGCCTTGAAACACAAGTCACTAGCCGTGACATCGTCGTCGGCAATGCGCCGCTGCTCAATACCGATATTGTTGATCGTCTTTTCAATCTCCTCCTCGGGAATCAAATACCCCAAGTCCTTATTGTAAACAATTCTTGGGGGGACACATGCGCTCAAGGCTTTGATGCCCACACCATGAAAAGTGATTGTTGCCATACTGACAGGCGATAAAAATAGTTCCTAAAAATACGGGTATAAACAAGAAAAGAGCCCATTTCGAACAAATATCGAGGGCATCCATCCAATTATGACCAGGCCATTAATTCACTCTTGACAAGACTATGTTGTAAAGGTCGTGAACAGTTTCACTGTTACGAATATCGTCGCCACGGAACTCAACATCATACTCTTCATCGATCATCGCAATTACCGATAGGGCAATCAGCGACGACCATTCGTCCAAGCTCTTGAATTGAGTGTCGGCCTTTATAGTGTCGGCATCTGTCTCATCGAACAGATCCGCAAAATATTCTATGAATTGCTCCAGATTCATTTATTCAATTTAATAACGCAAAATCCACGTTATTATTTCACGGGGTGCAAAATTACATAAAAAAACTTAACCAACCACATTTCGCGACATTTTTCATGAAAAAATAAGTGATTGATGAGCCTCAAATGCAAAAAGCTATGCAAACCCGTAAGTGTAGTTGAGACTAATAATCAAATTTCATTGCAGGCACGCCCAGATAAGTGCTGTTATCCTTGGGCAACGTCATGAGCACACTGTTGGCACCCAGGGTGACACCATTGCCGATTTCCATGCCCTGGAGCACTACACTTGCCACGCCCAGCAGATTGTTATCACCAATGGTGATGCCACCTGAAAGGTGAGCAGCAGGCATCAGACCATTGAAACTACCGATTTTGTTGTCATGGCCAACAACAACATGATCGTTAAAGAGATTGAAACTGCCGATGGTGACATCACATGAAATCATACAACCATTTTGGATGATGTTACCTTCACCCATGATCACAGTGCGTTCATCCACAAGGAATAATGAAGGATCAATCAAATTGGGAAACGAAATCTTGGGATTGGTAATTTCACGGCGTATGCGGCTCACAGCCTTGTTGTCATTGATGGCAATAGCGACAGCAAGCGGCTCATCAACTTCCAAGAGTGTTTCCATTCCTCCAAGCACCGTTCCATAAAGCGACACCTGCTCGCCCTGAGGCTTGGTATCATCAAAGAAGCCTATCAGCTCCCAGTCTCCGCCGTTGTCATTTATTCTCTTGATGAGGCACGCCACCTCTTTACCGAAGCCGCCTGCACCATAAATAGCAATCTTCATAATCTCATCATTTAAGGGATTCTATTCCTCATCAACGAATCATTTATTGCAACAGTTGATGATTTCTTGTGCCACGAGTTCCACATCCTCGTCGCTCACACAGGGACCGCTGGGCAAGCACAGGCCCACGCCGAAGATCTCTTCGCTCACACCATTAACATAGGCTGGAGCGCCTTGGAAAACGGGCTGTGTGTGCATGGGCTTCCACAAGGGGCGGGATTCTATGTTGCATGCTTCCAGATGCTGACGGACGGTCTCGTAATCGGTTCCCGTCTTGACGGGGTCGATTGTGATGGTATTGAGCCAGTAGTTGCTGTCATAACGCTCGTCAGGATTGGTATGGACAGTGATTCCATCTACATTGGCAAACAGTTCCACATAACGGTCACACAAGTGCTTGTGATGAGCCAAATGCTCATCCAAGACTGTCATCTGCCCACGGCCGATGCCTGCACAGATATTGCTCATGCGATAATTATAACCGATTTCCTTGTGGAGATAATAAGGCTTGGGTTCGCGTGATTGGGTGGCAAAGAACATGATCCTTTTCTTGGTGGCCTCATCAGGACAGATAAGTCCACCTCCACCACTGGTTGTGATCATCTTATTTCCATTGAAACTCATGATGCCATAGTCACCAAACGTGCCGCAGAGCTGTCCGCGATAGCGGGAGCCGAAAGCTTCGGCCGAATCCTCCACCACTGGGATTTCATAACGGCGGGCCACCTCCATGATTTCCTCAATCATGCCAGGCATACCATAGAGATATACAGGAATGATCGCTTTGGGCTTGCGGCCTGTCTTCTTGATACGGTCTTTGATAGCATCTTCCAATAGATTGGGATCCATGTTCCAGGAGTCTCGCTCACTATCCACAAAGACAGGTGTAGCGCCCTGGTAAACAATGGGATTGGCACTTGCCGAGAAGGTCATGGACTGGCAAATAACCTCATCACCGCGCGTGATGCCCAAATTGACGAGAGCCAGATGAATGGCTGCAGTTCCTGAACTGAGGACCACTACATGTTTTCCCTCTCCACACAGTTGCTCCAAGTCTTGCTCAAATGCGTTCACATTGGGTCCCAGGGGTACCACCCAGTTGGTGTCAAAAGCCTCTTGGATGTATTTCATCTCGTTGCCGCTCATGTGGGCAAGACACAGCAAAATTTTATTGTTAGCCATATTATCTCTGTTTTTGTAATATCTTAATCTATTAAAGCGTGACCTGGATAAACTGTTCGCTCAGCCGCTAGTTCCCGAATAAGATTCTCGCTGCGCGCAGCCAGAGCTTTGTCCGACAAGGGGAAATTGGTCACGGTTTTCACTCCAGGTATAAAGCTGTCACCAGTGAACAGGGCATCCTCCACAATCCAAGTCACACAATCAGGACTGTGCCCCGGTGTGAACACCGCTTTGGCTTGCAAATTCTCATCAAGTTGGACCGTATCACCGTCATTAATCAATTTTATGTTGTCAATCGATTCCAGCACAAACGGTTCCTCGTGATATTTTGAGAAATTAAGCTTTTCGTTAAGCAAGGCGTTTTTTCCAGCCTGATTAGTGAAAACAGGTATCGCAGGAAAAATTGCCAAAAGGTTGTTCAACCCGAAGATGTGGTCGAAATGGGCATGGGTAAGCAACACCCCTTCCACACGCCCTTCTACACTGGGGAGAATATGATCCACGTCACCGCAATCCACAATCCATGACTTGCCATCGTGAGCGATGACATAGGAGCATGAATTGAAAACCGAATTGACCACCTGACGAATAACCATCCCCCACTCCATTATTGCATGTGCAAGTAAAACCTCGCGTCCTTGGCGAAGGTCTTCTTGTAGGTTTGGAATTTGGCGCACTCCACTTGTCTCGCACGGTCAATGACTTCATCCAAATAGTCACCGAACATCGGGCCGGCCATCATCTGCGGTCCCTCGACACTCGGCACCAGGTTGAACTCAATGAGCAAGGGGTCCCCGTCGGGCAAAACTGTGACGTCCCAACCCACGAAATCGAAGTAAGGCAGCCGGCGGTGCATCTTCAGCAAGGTGTCAATCACCCCTTGATAATTCGGGATGATGAGGTTTTCCACACCAGTCTCCTGCTTGAGCGAGGAAACGGCCATATTCTTGAAACGATAGACACGGTCGTCCACTGAGCCATCCACATTGATGAGGCATGTACCACCGCCTTGCGACACATTGTCCTTGATAGCGCCCTTGCCGCCAAAGCGCATGTGGGCAAAGGGATACAGGAAAGCATACGTTCCATCAAGGCGGCGATAAGTGTAGAGGCGCATCGAGTTCAACGATGTGGGATTCACTTGCTGCAAGTCAGGATGCTGCCTCACCTTCTCTTGGACAATGAAATTGAAGCCATAGTTCTGGAACAACGCCTTCACACCATCAGCGTCCAAGCCACAAATCTGCTCTACCCCCTCACCATTGCACGTCTCAACCGTGGGCTTGACGATAAGTTCTTTATCCGATTGGCACACTGCTTTGACCGCTTGTTCAAGGGTCGCTTCTTCGCCATTGACATAGAACAAGCCATGCATGTTTTTGACTACAGTCACGGGCTGCTTCACATCAGGGAAGAGCATGCTATAGATGTTCTTATCCAAATAGGCATCCTTGAAATCATGACGATTCAAAGCGGGAATCACATAGAAGTAGTACACGTCCATCGACTCAAAATAGGGCGACAGCTCCTTCTTGTGAGCTTTGTAATCAAAGTCATTGGCCATGACATGGTTCTTGAAATACCAGTCACCCCAATGAAACTCCTTGTTTGAATTGATGAATTGAGACATCTGTACAGCGTTTTAATAGATGACTACATCACTGATTTTCACGTCACCGGCATGGAATTCCATGCTGGCCCAGGCCAATCCGACACCAAAACCGCATGCGAGGCAATGATTGTCATCGCCAGCCAACTGTTCACGACATCGGGTCACCATCGTCAACGGAATCGACGCGCTAGTCACG
>CACZVR010000042.1 GCA_902784675.1 uncultured Bacteroidales bacterium
TTGCCGATGCAGAAGTGGGCGAAGATTTCGCCGAGGATGTCGTCGGTGGTCACTTCGCCAGTGATTTCGCCGAGCCAGTGAAGGCATTCGCGGATGTCTTGGTCCAGCAGGTCACCGCTCAGGCCGTTTTCCAGACCGGTGATGGCTCGGGTGATAGCGTCGCAGGCGCGCGTCAGGGCTTGATAATGGCGTGCGTTGGTGACAATGACGGTGTCGCTGTCCACGTTGGGCAGAGTCGCTGTCTTGACGATGAGGTCACGCAAGGCTTCGACGTCGCTGTCACTCTTGGCGCTGATGGCCACGACTGGAGTGCCCTCGGGCAGGAGGTCGTTTAACTCGCTTCTCGCGGCGACATCATCGTCAAGGTCGGTCTTGTTGAGCACGGTGATGAGAGCTTTCTTGTCGCAGTGGGATAGGATGTCATGTGACATGCTGGTGTCGGCGCTGGTGACGTCAACGATCCATAGCACGACATTGGCCTTGTCAATGGCTTGCCATGTGCGCTTGATACCCATCTGCTCGACAGTGTCGCTTGACTGTCGGATGCCTGCGGTATCGATGAAACGGAATAGTGTGCCACCCATCACCACGGTGTCCTCGATGGTGTCGCGCGTGGTGCCGTGGACGTCACTCACCAAGGCACGGTCATCGCGCAGCAGCGCGTTGAGCAGGGTGGATTTGCCTGCGTTGGTCTGGCCCACGATGGCTACCGGCATGCCCCCCTTAATGGCATTGCCGTCGCGGTAGCTGTCTGCCAAGCGGCTGATAAGAGCTTGGATTTCATGTGCCAAGGCGGTGACTTCACTGCGGTCGGCAAAGGTGACATCTTCCTCGCTGAAGTCCAGTTCCAGCTCAATGAGCGCCACAAAGTGCAACAGCTTTTCACGCAGTCCGCGCAACTCGTCGCTGTAGCGTCCGCGCATCTGGCTCATTGCCACATGATGGGCGGCACGCGACTGCGCTTCGATGACGTCGGCAACCGCCTCGGCCTGAGACAGATCCATGCGGCCGTTGGCAAAAGCACGACGAGTGAATTCGCCCGCCGTGGCATGGCGGCAGCCTGCGTCAATAAGTGTCTGAATGACTTGTTGTTGAATCCATGTTGAACCATGACAAGCGAGTTCCACCACATCCTCGCCAGTGAACGAGTTGGGCGCCCGATAGACGGTCAGCACCGCTTGATCAAGGATTTCGCTATTGTTGTCGGTCAAGTTTCCCAAGTGGACGGTGTGAGATTCCATCTCGGTTAACGGTTTGCCCTGCCAACGGCGTTGAACGATGTCCAACGCCTGCGGGCCGCTCACGCGGATGACGGCGATGCCCCCGCGACCCGGTGGGGTAGAGACGGCGCAGATGGTGTCTCCGCTCACCATGCCTGTCAGTTCAATGGTATTCATCGTCTGGGATAGTATTTGGGCCAATCCTTAATGTTCTCTTTACTCTCGATGACGTTCTCGACATTGTCCTCAAGCGAAGCGAGGAAGTCATATCCTGTCAACTCTTCCACTTTGTCGATGGTGGTGGCATAGTTGGTCCAGCTGTTGGGCAGCGCCTTGTTCTCCATCACAAAGGCGATGGCGCGATTCTGCTCGGGCGAGTACACGACCTTGAAGAAACGCTCGGGCACTGCAATGTCATAGCGCTTGCCGATGCGGTCCATGTCATCACTGAAGATGGGTCCTGTGAACACGATTAGGCGTTTGGCAGTCCTGGACCACTTGTGCACCGCTTCCTCGACATGGCGCCACTCGCCGTCGTTCATCTCGTCGAGCTGTGGGCAGATGTTGGTCATCAGGAAGCACTCCTCCATTGCTGTCTTGTTCCATCGCATGTCCATTGCCGGGGCCATGTGGCCGCGCGTGTAGCCACTATCCTTGTAGTCCCACCAGTCGGGGCATCCTTTCACGTCATGGTCGCGCTCGAACTTGTAGTTGGCGCGATTCTCGGCGTCTTTTGAGTCGGCCATCGACGTCATCGTGCTAGTCAGCTCATAGGCCACGCAGTTGGGCACGCGGTAAGACTTGTTGAAGTACACCGTGATGGCTTTGTAGCACACCGTTTGGTTATCCAACCCTGCAGGCAGTTTCACATCCAGCAGGGAAAGGTCGCCAGTGGATTGATACTCTTTGCCGTCTTGGATCTCTTTCTGTCCGCTTGAAGTGCTCTGTTCGGTGGGCAGTTCGTCATTATAGGCACTCTTGTAGAAGGAGTTCTTTTGATACCCTTGGTAGCCCGCTAGGGCAAGGAGAACCACTGCCAGGCAATAGTATAAAAGCCTTTTGTTTTTCTTTTTCATATCTCTTGATTTCTTGCTTTCAGATTTGCCGATGGCCGATGCCATCTCATACACTGCGCAAAGATAATAAATGTTTCATAGAAATCCCAAAGGAGGAGGAAAAACTGCATTGCAGGAATTGTATTTGTCAAATGACAGTGTACAAGGCGGATTGATGGGTCTGAAATTTGGTTCGCTGGGCTAAATTGACTCTAAAAATGTTCTTTTTGGACCTATAGCTCATTTTTATTTAGAAATATTTGTATATTAAAAAAAATGTTTCTATTTTTGCTTGCTTAAAGTAGTAAAATGTCAAAATTGGGCATTTTAGAGGCTAAAAAAATCATGTTTTGCACAGAAAAGTGCCTATTTTTCTAGGTTTTTTGCCTTAATGAATGTTAAATTTTGGCCGTATTAGAAATTTGTATTACTTTTGCCGAACGTTATTTAGCGAATAACTAACTAATAAATAGTGTTTAATAAATTTTTTATTATGAAAAAGATTATCTTGACTTTAGCCCTTTTGATGGGCGTGTTTGCTGCTCAGGCTCAGTCTCTGGAGCAGAACAAGTTCTTTGACAACATGTCGGTAACCTTGAAGGGTGGTGCCATCATGCCCTTCCAGGGTTATGCTTTCTGGCCCAGCGCTCGTGGCATCTTCGGTATGGAGATCAAGAAGCAGCTGACTCCGGTCTTCGGCATGGGCGTTGAGGGTGAGGCCACCATCAACACCACCAGCTGGGAGAAGGAACCCAACTACTGGGGACCCAAGAGCCCGAACATCATCGACCACACCCTGGCTGGTATGTTTGGTACTGTAAACCTGGGTAACCTCTTCGCAGGTTATGCTGGCAAGCCCCGCTTCTTCGAGCTCGAGGGTGTTATCGGTGCTGGTTGGTTGCACGCTTTCCACCGCACTGAGTCGGCCAACGTCTATGGCAACGACTACAACAGCTGGTACACCAAGGCTGGTGCAAACCTGAACTTCAACTTTGGTGAGAGCCGTGCTTTCACCTTCAGCTTGAAGCCCAGCGTTGTTTGGGACATGAATGGTGACATCATGATTCCTTATCGCCACAACACCAATGCCCGCGCTGAGTGGGAAGGCGAGCCTCGTCATGGCAAGAGCCAGATGAACGCTAACCACGCTGCTGTAGAGCTTGAGGCTGGTATCACCTACCACTTCAAGGGTAGCAACGGCGAGCGTTACATCACTTTCTGCCCCTACAAGTACAGCCAGGATGACATCGATGCTCTGAATGGTCAGATCAATGGTCTGCGCAACCAGCTCAACGGCCTGCAGGGTGACCTCGACGCCGCTAACGCTCGCAACGCTCAGCTCCAGCGCGATCTGGATGCTGCCAAGAAGGCTAAGCAGCCCGAGCCCGCAAAGCCCGTTGATCCCAACGCTAAGTACATGAACATCCTCGTTCACTTCAAGGTTAACAAGACCAACATCACCCCTGACCAGCAGGCTAATGTTGAGCGCGTTGCCATGTACCTCAAGAACAACCCCACTTCCACCGTTGAAATCAAGGGTTATGCTTCTCCCGAGGGCCCGCACGACAACAACATCCGCTTGGCCAATGGCCGCGCCGAGGCTGTGAAGAACATGCTTATCAACAAGTACAAGATTGATGCTAGCCGCATCAAGGCTCAGGGCTGTGGTGAGACCGACATGTTCAAGGAGCTCAGCTGGAACCGCGTTTCTATCTGCGAAATCATCGTTAAGGACTAATTCTTGACCGAGATTCAGAAGATTTGCGATTAACGCATCGTGAAACCCCTGTGACCCATGTGTCGCAGGGGTTTCCTGTTTTTAAAAAGTTATTGTGCTAGTTTTCATGGCGACGTTGTCGCTGTCAAACAGGAAAATAATTATCTTTGCACCATGAAAAAACTAATTCTCAAAAACAGCTTCATCGAGATGAAAAAACTTCTTCTTTGTGCATGCATGGTGATGACCCTGATGGCATTGAATGCCCAGGACAGTGGAATCTTTAGCCATTACAGCCTGTCGGGCGGCATCGGCACGACGGGATTTACCGCCGACTTTGGAACGATGGTGGGTAACCACATCGGTCTCAGGGGTGGCATCGACTACATGCCCAAAATTAATTACAGCGATGAGCTGGATTTGAACCATGTGTTTGATGATTATCATATTGACCCCAACTATCTGCCTGATGGCATTGATGTCGCAGACATGCCGACAACGGTTGATGTGAAAGGGACATTTGACAGCTTCACTGGCCATGCGCTTCTTGATCTGTACCCGTCGAGCGACCACGGCTTTCACATCACGCTGGGAGCCTATTTCGCTGGCAAGGAGAAAGTCCTCTATGCCCGAAATCAGGAAGAAGGCTCTTTAATGATGGTGTCGGACTTCAATGCCCGTCGCGGTGCTTTTGCACTTGTGCCGGAATCTTACGGCTTAGTGACCGCCCGAATGGGAAAATATGATCTCATGCCCGATGACAACGGTAATGTCAATGCCTATGTGACAGTGAAAAAGATTCGCCCTTATGCCGGTCTTGGTTTCGGACGTGCCGTTCCCAATTCCGGTTTGAATTGCCAGTTTGACCTGGGTGTGCAGTTTTGGGGCACTCCCAAGGTGTATGACGGTGTGAGTGGTCAGCAGCTGACAGACGAGGGCGCTCAAGGTGAGGACCACGGTCTGCTCAAAATCATTCGCAAGGTATCGGTTTATCCCGTTGTGTCATTGCGCCTCTGTGGCCGCCTGTTCTGAACACTAGCTTATTCCAGCATTCTTTTGTGGGCTTGATCGAGTTGCTTGCCGTATCGCTCTCGGATGATGCGGCCCACAGCATCCTTGCGGTTGATGCGCTCAACCGTGACGCGTTGCAGTGAGTCATTAAGCAGGCTGTCTTGACGAGCCATGCGCACCTCATCTTCATGTGTGAGCGATGAGTCGGCTGCCATGTTCAGGTATTCCTGCCAGGTGGCGACGCGGGCGTCCATGATGCCGTTGCGCCAGTTGACGTACTCCAGGTAATCGGCATTCTGTTTGCTGCCTTTGGTCGACCAAGCGGTGGGCTTGAGCGTGATGTGTGTTTCCCCGCTTTCGAGTATGAAATGAAACGGCTGGGTCGAGTCATTGTCCCAACGGATGAGGGCGACCTTGGGTTTGTCGGTCTGTCCGGTAAACGTGAATGTGCCGTTTTTCAATTCTGCATTGCCGCATTGCCGCAGTTTGTCGTATTCTTCCTCCAGCACCAGCAATGTGGCGCTGTCATGGTGCAGTGAGTTGTCCAGCGTGATGGTCACTGTGTAGTCCATACCGGAATAGTCGCGGGTGTCATTGCCGCAGCCTGCGAGTGCCATGCTCAACAAGATGGCGATAGTATATAGGATTCGCTTCATTGTAAGGGCAAAGATAGTTGTTTTTTTAGTTCAATCACTTCTCTTTAAGTCCGAATTATGCTCTCTCGTTAGGTTTTCTCAAAATAAAGCAATACATTTGCATGATAATAACGATGAAAACCTAGCAATAATGAAAAGGAATAGACTACACGGCATTTTGCTGATGCTGGCAGCGTTGATGGCGTTGCCCCTCGTGGCACAGCAGCAGTTCACTCTTGAGGACCTGAACTTTGGCGGTAAGAATTATCGTAAGATGATTCCCCAGAATCGTCCGCTCACCTGGTGGGGTGACCAGCTGGTGCGCATGTCGGGCGACACTTGCTGGACAGTGAACCCTGTAAACGGCAAGGAAAAGGTGCTGATTACTCGCGATCAACTCAACAAACGCGCGGGTTTGACCGATGACTCCGAAATGATTCAGCTCTTTGATGGTTTCCCTTATGCCGACCAACCCTTGGTGATGGTTTGGGGTACAACCGATCGCATGCTCGTTAATTTCAAGACGGGCAAAGTGGTGTGGCGCCAACCGGTCGATAGGGACGTGCAGGCTTTTGAATGGAACAAACTGAGCCGTGCCACGGCCTTTGTCAAGGATGATAACCTCTTTGTCATGCAAAGCAATAGCGACACGCGCCAAGTGACAAGTGACGGCTCCCGTGATCTGGTCTATGGCCAAAGCGTGCATCGCAACGAGTTCGGCATCGAGGGCGGCTTGTTCTGGAACCCACAGGGCACGCGACTGGCATTCTATCGCATGGACCAGAGTATGGTGACCGACTATCCGCTGGTCGATGTTCCTGAACTGACGGATACCAGTCGCTACATCGCCGAGCCGGCTCCCGAGAAATACCCCATGGCCGGGCAGACCTCCCACAAGGTGTGGGTGGGCGTGCTCGACGTGAGCACGGGCGACACGGTCTATCTCAAGACTGGCGATCCCACCGACCGCTATTTCTCCAATATCTCATGGAACCCCGATGGCAAGACCATCTATGTAATGGAGGGAAACCGTGACCAGAACGTGGTCAACCTGGTGGCCTATGATGCCGTCACAGGCAAGCGCCTCAATTCAATCTATCATGAGTCGCATCCCAAATATGTTGAGCCGCAGCATCCCATCACTTTCTTGCCGTGGGATAGCAACAAGTTCCTCTTGTGGAGTGAACGTGACGGTTACAACCATCTTTATGTCTTGGACACGGCCGGTAAGGAGTGCAAACAGCTCACCAGCGGCAACTGGGTGGTGATGGACCTGCTGGGCTTTGATGCCAAGCGTCAGGCAGTCATCATCAGTGCCAATGCCGATAATCCCATCCAGCAGAATCTCTACCGCGTGGATGTCGCCACGGGCAAGATGACCCGCATCGACGAGGGTGGGCGAGGGTGGCACACTGGCCGCTTGAGCGACAGTGGGGCTTGGCTCATCGACAGCTATCAGGAGCCCGACGTGCCCCGTAACATCGCTATCGTGAACACCCGTGACAATCGTCAATATCGTTATTTCACTGCTCCCGATCCCTGGCAGGGCTATACCATGCCCGAGTATCGTTGTGGCACAATCAAGGCTGCCGATGACAGTACCGACTTGTATTACCGCATGGTGATGCCCGTTGACTTTGACCCGACCAAGAAATATCCCACAGTGGTCTATGTGTATGGCGGTCCGCATGCTCACAATGTGGATGCCCGCTGGCATTGGAGCAGCCGCAGTTGGGAAACCTACATGGCACAGCGTGGTTATCTGCTTTTCATCCTTGACAATCGTGGCAGCGAGAATCGCGGCCGTGACTTTGAGCAAGCCACATTCCGTCATCTGGGACAGGTCGAGATGCAGGACCAGATGCGAGGTGTGGATTTCTTGCGCACCCTCAACTATGTGGACACTGCACGTCTGGGCGTTCACGGTTGGAGCTTTGGCGGTTTCATGACCATCAGCCTGATGACCAATTATCCTGATGTGTTCAAGGTGGGTGTCGCTGGCGGTCCTGTCATTGATTGGAAATGGTATGAGGTGATGTACGGTGAGCGCTACATGGACACACCGCAAACCAATCCCGAGGGCTATGAGCAGACGAGCCTCATCAACAAGGCTGCTGACCTCAAGGGACGTCTTCAGATTATCATTGGCTTGAACGACCCCACTGTGGTGCCGCAACATGCTTACAGTTTCTTAAAGGCCTGCATCGCAGCCGGCACGCAGCCCGATTTTTACGTTTATCCCGGGCAGGGGCATAACATGATGGGACACCAGAGTGTCCATCTGCATGAGCGCATCACCCGTTACTTTGACGATTACCTGAAGTAAAAAGCTTTATTTGAGCAAAATCTCCAAGATGGTGTCCACAGCTGTGGGCACCTCTTGTAGTTGTATGGTGATGCCATCGCCCGTGGCGGTGTAGCGCAACTTGCTCTTGTCGCTGAACATGCGTACCTGCTTCACGCGCTTGCCATTCAATGGCAAGTAGAGGGCGTTATCCTTCAAATTCAAGATGTGAATATATAATGTGTTGTCGCGTTGGGTGGTAACACCCCAGTCGTGGGGAGCGATGATGCCGCCGCGAGTGCCGTAGATGCTCTCGCCGTTTTGGTGCATCCATTCGCCCAGTGTGTGCAATCTTTCCACAGCTTCACTCGGCAGGCAGCCGTCGGGTCGCGGCCCCACGTTGATGAGCAGATTGCCGTTGCGTCCTGCAGTGCGCACCAGGGTGCGGATGATCTCGTCACCGTTCTTGTAGCTCTTGTCGGTGATGCGGTAGCCCCAGGTGTTGTTCATGGTCATGCAGGTCTCCAATGGCAACTGGCTGATGCCGCTTTCACCCGAGTAGCCGGCAGTGTTCTCGCCGGGTACGTCCTGTTCAAAAATCTGAATATCCTCGCCGGGGAACGGTACCTCGTGGTGGTTGTTGCCGATGAGGCAGGCGGGCTGCAAACGGTGAATCAAGGCATACTGTTCGTCGAGTTGCCAATCAAATGGGGTGGGGTCGGTGTCATGCTCCCATTTACCATCAAACCAGATGGCGCCGACGGGACCATAGTTGGTCAGCAACTCGGTCAGCTGGTCGTTCATGAATTTGTAGTACTGCGGCCAGTTGGTGGTAGAAGCGTCGTGCGGCATATCATTTTGGTGTCGTCCCAACGGATAATCCAGGCGATGCCAGTCCAAATGGGAATAGTAGAAATGCAGCTTGATGCCGTGGCGCTGGCAAGCGTCGGCAAGTTCTTTGAGCACGTCGCGCTTGAAGGGCGTCGCGTCCACGATGTTGTAGTCGCTCACCGCACTCTTGAACATCGCAAAGCCGTCATGGTGGCGCGAGGTGATGGTGATGTAGCGGGCACCGGCATCCTTGATGGCGCGCACCCATTCGTCAGCGTCAAAACGTGAAGGATAGAATCCCGCAGGCAGCTGAGCGTACTCGTCGCGGTTGATGCGCTTGTTGTACATCACCCACTCGCCGTCGGCAAGCATGGAATAAACGCCCCAGTGAATGAATACACCAAGTTTGTTGTCCTGGAACTCCTCACGGGCCTTGAGGTTCTCCTCGCTGGGCATGTAGGTAATCTGCTGTGCTGTGGCGCATAGCCATGCTGTACAGCACAGGGCGAGAGTCGATAATATCTTTTTCATTTTCATTAGGTTATTTGTTTTTTCTCTTGAGTGTTCGGCGCAGTTTAACAATGAGCCATGTGAGCAGTAGCAATGCGATGATGAGCGTGCCGATGGCGATGCCGGCATACCATGGCGCCTTGTCGAGCAAGTCGCTGAAGATGGGCGAGATGTATTCATTCATGAGCGGAGCGATGAATTGTCGCTGCTCGGACAGCGGATCGTTGACCAGATGGATGCTGTCGCCCAACTGCATCGTGGCGCGTTGGGTGGTCTCATAGGCGGGCCAGTAGTGGGCTGGTGTGCTAGGGTTGCCGGTTGTGGCAAAGTTCACCCACATCTGTTGCACTTCGGCAGCCAGGGCGGGGTTGTGCTTATCGCCGTTCTTGATTTGGCGGCTAGTGTTCAACACATAGGATACCTCTGAGCCGTGACATGCCCCATAAATCGGGTCGCTTAACGGCTTGGTCCAATAGTACATATAGGTTCTGCCGCCGGCTGCCGCATGGCGCTGCGCCATCTCGATGGCAGGTCCGCGGAACATCAGGTCGTTCAACAACTCGGCAACGGGCCAGGGATTGCCCTTCGGGACAATATCCAAGAAACGGCTGGCGCTCTCTTGTTGCGTGTCATCCAGTGAACTGGCGATGTAACGGTACCACAATTGCACGGCAGCACCGAATTCTTCCTCACCACCCATCGCGTCAATCCAATAGCGCGTTTCGTCGGCAGTGGTGCCGATGAGCATGTCGATGCTCGCATTGAAGCCATCAAAGCGGCTGTAAGGGTCCTCAGGGATGACCACACCGTCACGCTCGGGGAAACGGAAGAACTCGCCCACCTCGTCATTCAAGGCGATTATCTCGTCTTGCGTGAGGGCTTGCAGGTCGACAACGGTTTTGGCGCCTGTGGCGTCAAGCACGCGTTTGGTCAGTCGTTGGCAGTCCTCGGGGGCGCTCGTCAATGTAACACTGCCACTTTGCATGATGGCGCGTTTGAACAGTCCCTGTGCCTCATCGATACTGGTAAGCAGCGACACGCTGCCCGCTCCAGCCGAATGTCCCATAATGGTCACATTATCGGGGTCACCGCCAAAAGCGCCGATGTTGCGTTTCACCCAGCGCAATGCTTCCACCTGGTCAAGTATGCCCAGGTAGCCGCTCCTGTCAAACTCCTTGCCATCAGGTAATTGTGACAAGTCAAGAAAACCCAGCAGCCCCAAGCGGTAATTCACCGAAACAAAGACCACCTCGGGATGAGCTTTGACGAACTTTTCGCCCCAGTTGCGGGGATTAACGGTGCCGTCGCTCACATAGGATCCACCATGAATCCACACCATCACTGGGCGGCGTGCCGTGCGCATCCCGTCGGCTGCCGTCCACACGTTCAGCGTCAGGCAGTCCTCACCCTGAGGGTACAATGACGCGGCATTGCTAGAAAACCGCTGTTGGATGGCGCTGTGGCCAAAATATTTGGCTTCACGCACGAGGCGGCTGTCGGGTTCGGGCTGGGCGACTTGCCAGCGGCCTTTGCCTGTAGGTTGCACGGCATAGGGGATGCCCTTGAAAGCCAGTAGGTTGCTGTCGCGTTGTCCTACAAAAATACCGTTAGTTGCCTCCACTGCCAGCGAGTCGGGGAAATCGCCCTCAATGACTTGATTTTCGCCATACAATGCTGTCATCTCTTTCTCTAGAGCCGACGGCTCGGCCGACTGTGGCTCTTGAGAGGTAGAGCAAGCCGTCATCACGGCAATCAGTAGAATGTATAATGCAGTTTGTCTCATAATTAGCGCAAAGATAATGAAAGTTGCATGAAATAGCAAAAAATCACCATGCTCATCATGCAGCCGCAGGAATTTGTTGTATCTTTGTACCCAAATCACTTAAAACAAACCAATATGGGACTGTTCAAAAAATTATTCTCACGCGAGAAGAAAGAAACGCTCGATAAAGGCTTAGAGAAAACCAAGCAGGGCGTGTTTGAGAAGATTAAGCATGCCGTGGCCGGTAAATCCACCGTGGATGATGATGTGCTTGACAATCTGGAGGAAGTATTCGTCACCAGCGATGTCGGTGTGGACACCACAGTGAAAATCATCGAACGGCTGCAGGCGCGCGTGGCGCGTGACAAGTATGTGGGCACCGAGGAGCTGAACGAACTGCTGTGCGATGAAATCTCGCAGATGCTCGCTGACAACAATAACGCTGAACTTGAGGACTTTACCGTCCCCGAGGACAGCAAGCCCTACGTCATCATGGTCGTGGGTGTGAACGGTGTGGGCAAGACTACCACCATCGGTAAATTGGCTTATCAGTTCAAACAGGCTGGCAACAAAGTCGTGCTGGGAGCCGCCGATACTTATCGTGCCGCTGCCGATGAGCAGTTGGAAATCTGGGGCAACCGCGTGGGGGTTCCTGTCATCAAACACAAGATGGGTACCGATCCCGCAGCTGTCGCCTATGACGCCGTGCAGAGCGCTGTGGCTCAGAATGCCGACGTGGTCATCATCGATACTGCAGGCCGCCTGCACAACAACATCAGCCTGATGAATCAGTTGACCAAGATCAAAAATACCATGCGCAAGGTGCTTCCCGACGCACCCCAGGAGGTGTTGCTCGTGTTGGATGGCTCCACAGGCCAGAATGCCTTTGAACAGGCCAAGCAGTTCTCAGCGGCTACTGAAGTCAATGCGCTGGCAATCACCAAATTGGACGGCACCGCCAAGGGTGGTGTGGTCATCGGTGTGAGCGACCAGTTCCAGATACCTGTCAAGTACATCGGACTGGGTGAGCAGATGACTGACTTGCAGATTTTCAACAAGCACGAGTTTGTCAAATCACTCTTCGGTATCTCGAACGAAGACTAAGGCTTATTGCTATCGTTTTCACTCATTTCAATCATGAGGAAAAACAAGATTGACATCATCTCGCTGGGCTGTTCCAAGAATTTTGTGGACAGCGAGCACCTTTTGCGTCAGTTCCAGGCTGCCGGTTACAAGGTGTCGCACAATGCCGATCGCATCGACGGCGAGACCGTCGTGGTCAACACTTGCGGCTTTATCGCCGACGCCCAGCAGGAATCAATCGACACTATCTTGCGATTGGGCGAAGCTAAACGAGAGGGCAAAATACGCAATCTGTTCGTCATGGGATGTTTGGCCGAGCGTTTTCGTGCCGACCTTATCCAGGCTTTGCCCGAGGTTGACCGCTTCTATGGCAAGTTTGACTGGAAGCGGATGCTCAATGATATGGGCCATGCCTATCGTGACGACCTCTCCAACGAGCGCTGCCTGACCACGCCCAGCCATTACTGCTATCTCAAGATTTCTGAAGGCTGTAACCGCTTCTGTGCCTTCTGTGCCATACCCCTCATCACGGGACGCCACACTTCGGTTCCCATGCCATTGTTGCTCGACGAGGTGCGACGGCTGGCCGCACAGGGTGTCAAGGAATTCAATGTCATCGCCCAGGACCTCTCTTCCTACGGTTTGGACTTGGAGAACCGCATGATGTTGCCCGAACTCATCGACCGCATGGCCGATATCGAGGGGGTGGAGTGGATACGCCTCCACTATGCTTACCCCACGCAGTTCCCCTATGACATTTTGCCCGTGATGGCTAATCGCGACAACGTGTGCAGTTATTTGGATATCGCTTTGCAGCACATCAGCGACAAGGTATTGACCAATATGCGTCGTCACATCACACGTCAGGAGACACTCGACTTGATGGCGCGTCTGCGCCGCGAGGTGCCGGGCATCCACATCCGCACAACCCTCATGGTGGGCTTCCCTGGTGAGGGAGAGCAAGAGTTTGAGGAATTGATGGACTTTGTGCGTGAGGCACGCTTTGAACGCATGGGCGCCTTTGCCTACAGCGAGGAGTCGGGCACTTGGGCAGCCGAACATCTCACCGATGACACCCCTCAAGACGTCAAGCAGGACCGCTTGCAACGCCTCATGGCGCTCCAAGAGAGCATCTCGCTTGACATTCAAGAGCAAAAAGTGGGACAAACCCTGCGTGTCATTGTCGACCGCGAGGAAGACGATTATTACATTGGTCGCACCCAGTGGGACAGCCCCGAAGTGGACCCTGAAGTGCTGATTTCCAAAGAAAAACCGCTCGCCATTGGCGAATTTGCTCTGGTGTACATTACCCAAGCCCTGCCGTTTGAACTCATCGGCAAGGCGATCTGATTGCCTTCTTTCTTGTCCGTCTTGTTTCTCCAGCCTAACCGGCTGGTGTGGTCACTCTTTACCCTAACGCAAACGATTGCGCAATAATTTAAGAAAAAAAGTTATAATATATAATGTATGTGTAAAAAATAGTTGTAATTTTGAGGGACTTAAAAAAGGTTTCAGGAATTAAGACAAACCACATTTATTCACATGTTTAATTCATAACACATTTATTCAATTATGAAGAAATTAACGTTAATTTTATCAATGATGATTGCACTCATTGGCTTTAACGCTAATGCTGCACTGTACATTGTTGGTGATGCTCCCTTTGCTGGTTGGCATACCAACAGCGGTACTCCTATGGTTGAAAATGGCGACGGTACATGGTCTTATACCGTAACTATTGAAAACAAGAATGTTTATTTCAGCTTCTGTGACGGCTTCACTGATTCTGACCAAGACTGGGACAACTTCGTGGCATTTCGCTATGGTCCCACCTCTGATGGCCAGGTCGTAAACTCTGATGGCAACTGGGTTAACACTCAGCACGCTGGCTACGCTTACAAGTTCTATGGCAATGGTGAATACGTGTTCACCTTTGATCCCAACAACGGTGAACCGAGGTTCAAAATTGAGGGCTATGTGCCTCCCGTAGAAATCACGACCTACTCTGTAACCAGTGAACTGGACAACTGGTCAGGCAACAATGCTGACTATGACATGACGCTGGCCAATGGTGTTTACACATGGTCAGGCCAGAACATTGAGTTGCGTGTCGGTAATTTCGAGTACAAGATTGTCGGCAATCATGACTGGGGATTTGAGTGGCCTCAGGGTTATGGCAATAACTTCGAAGAGGCTGTAGCAACACATGGTTACTACGACATCACAATCACCTTTGATCCTGCCACCGAGGAGTCAACCTGCACGTTGACGTTGGTTGAGGAGATTGAAGATCCCATTATCGAGAATCACACCTACACCGTTGCAGGTAGCAGCACTACTCTGTTTGGCAGCGAGTGGGATCCGACAGACACCAACAACGACATGACACTCGTTAATGGCCTCTACACTTGGACAAAGAACAATGTTACCCTCACTGCCGGTACAATCGAGTTCAAGGTAGTTATGGACCACAACTGGAACAACGGAGCCAATGCATGGCCCTCTCAGAACTGGGTTGCCAACATTGAGAATGAAGGCAACTATGACGTTGTGATCACCTTCAACGATTCCACCAAGGATATTACCTTCACGGCAACAGAAGCTGTTGTTGTTGACGACTTCTACACCGTTGCCGGTGCTCCCGAAAGCTTGTTCGGTGAGGAGTGGAATCCTGAGTATGCCGCTAACAACATGGTGCTGGATGCCGAGACTGGTCTCTACACCTGGACTAGGGAAGATGTTGAACTGGCTGCTAATACCTTCATTGAGTTCAAGGTTGTCAAGAACGCCAACTGGGATACCTGCTGGCCCGAGAACAACTATGAGTACACCTGCCCTGCAGACGGTATTTATGATCTGACCATCACTTACAACCCCGAGACAAACCAGGTGCTGTTCACGCACTTTGCTCAGGGTGAGGAACCCGAGATGGTTTACACCGTTGTAGGTCCCGAGTCTATCTTCGGTACTAACTGGGACGTCAACGACGAAGCCAACAACATGGCTGAGGGCGCAAATGGTGTTTACACCTGGAGCAAGGAGAACGTGACCCTCTACGGTAACTTCGATTTCAAGGTTGTCGGCAACCACAGCTACGAGATCTATCAGTGGCCGCTTACTGGCAACTGGACTGCTATCGTGGCCGAGGAAGGTGTCTACACCATTGAGATTGCATTCGATCCCGAGGCTGACGCTGAGAACCGCATCGCTTGCAACTTGACCAAGACCGGTAACATCACTCCCGTTGAGCACGTTTACACCGTTGCAGGTACCGAGAACCTCTTCGGCAGCAATTGGAGTGCGACCGACGAGGCCAACAACATGGTCAAGGGCGAGAATGGTGTCTACACCTGGACCAAGAAGGGTGTTGAGTTTGCTCTCAATGACGAAGTCGAGTTCAAGGTTGTTCAAGACCATGGTTGGACCTATGCATGGCCTTCCAACAACTGGTACTGGAAGTGTGAAGATGCTGGCAAGTATGACGTTGTCATCACCTTCGATCCCACTGCCGATGACATGAACAAGATTACCTTCACTGCTACCAAACAGACTGTCAAGGTTGGCGATATTACCGGTGAAGGTGATGTTAATATGGACGACTTGACCGCTCTGATCAACTACCTGCTGACAGGCAATGGTGAAGGTATGAACCTTGACAATGCTGCAGCTTGCGATGGTCAGGATGGTATTAACATGGATGACTTGACCGCTTTGATCAACTACCTGTTGACCAACACTTGGCCCACTCCTCCCGCTGTTGAGCACGTTTACACCGTTGCCGGTACCCTCAACCTGTGTGGAAGCTACTGGGAAGTAAATGATCCTCACAACGATATGGTTAAGGGCGATGACGGTATCTACAGACTGAACATGGGCGGTTACTTCCAAGAGGGTGAGACAGCCGAGTTCAAGATCGTTGAAGACCACTCTTGGGATCATTCGTGGCCCGCAGATAACGTACTGCTTTATTTCTCCGAGACTGGTGCCTACAACATTGGTATCGCCTTTGATCCTACTGCCGATCAAGAATACGATATTATTAGAGTATCTCTTGAACAGATTCCCTAATTGAGTAATCTATTGGAACTGACTCTTTGATAGAGTCCTAATAAGACGGGACCCCAAATTGATGGGGCCCCGTCTTTGTTTCCAGGTTGCTCTAAAGAGTCGGTCTCTCGCTATGCGTCTAGCAATTGTAGTCCACACACGCGCGCAGTTCTTTCGCATCCTTGATGATGGATGCAGCGGCCACGTGGGCAGGATGCTTGGCATAGACAGCCACATCGGCCATCGTGGGAACGATGGCAGTGAGAACGATATCCCAATCCTCGGCAGGATTTTCATTGATGGCAGTCTCGATGCTTTGCAGCACGTCGATTTGCTCGGGCAGAGCATCCAGGGCGGCCTTGAAGCGCAATGCGATCTCGTGCCTTGACTGCGCATCG
>CACZVR010000043.1:0-445 GCA_902784675.1 uncultured Bacteroidales bacterium
CGGTAATAGGTCAAAAGGGTTCCCTCGGGGACCTCGCTGATGACAACGGGGACTTCATCAGAAGCATCGGTGATCATGTTTAGACTGTTTCCATTCATGGTTATCTCATCAGGAGAGAGAGGGCGGTAGTCAGCCTGTGAACCATGCGACTTAAACTGTCCCCCTGCCGACACTGGGAGCACAACAGCCATTGCGGCCAATAAAAAGAGTAACTTGTTCATAATAATTAAATGATTTTGGTTAGAAAATGGTTTCAAAGCGTTTTCACCAGTTGATGAATTCTTCGGCAAAAATAGTTAAGGCCATTCCCTTATGCAAAGAAATAGCCTGCGCCTGTGTTCTGTTTCCGTGAAACAGAACCAAAAACTGTGTATTAAAGGGCGTTTTTCACTGAAACATGCCCATGGAATGTACCCTATTTTTCCTTGGCCATCTTCATGAAGTC
>CACZVR010000043.1:456-19936 GCA_902784675.1 uncultured Bacteroidales bacterium
GATGACTGGTCGGTGTCATTGAGGATGCGACAAGCCTCGCGCACGCGCTGTTCGTTGAGCACCTGTTTGAAACTCTTGCCATAGCATTCATTGACCACCTGTGACACATACTTATAGTTGCTACCCACATGCTCGGCCAACTGTTGCAATGAGAAATCAGGTTGGCAAATGATCGAGACGTCGTCCATCACCTGCTTGATTTGATCAAAAAGGCGATCCTTGCTCTCTTGGTCAAGCATACCCTGATACTTCGGAGCCGTTCCCTCTTGTGTCTCAGCCTCGTGGGGGATGGGGTGATGAACCGTTTCTGGCTGATCGAGCAACTGCACGTTTTTCTCATACAGGTGCCTGATATAGTTGCGTTGCTTGATATAGCTGCGCACAAGCAACACCAGGGCAACCAAGATGATAGCGGCAATCATGCTCATCATGAGCAACAGCTGATGCGCACGTTCATGCTTGGCCTGAATCTCCTCCACCTGCTCATTGACACGACGCATCTCATTCAAAAACCTAGACTTCTCTAGCTTTTCGACATGGCTTTTGTGAATAAACTCATCCCTGGCTTTCAGATACTTATATTCAAATTTGGCGGCCAGTTGCTGATTACCTGTCGCTGAATAAAAGTGAGTCATAGACCGATAAACATCAATGAGCTCACTCTGTAATTTTTGCTCTTGAGCGATTTTTTCAATCTGCTGGAGACAGGCAAAGGCGTCGTCATAGCGTTTCAAGGCCAGCAACACCATACTTTTTTGTTGCACAGCCTTGATGATGCACTGCTGGCGATTGGTCATAAGGCGCTGAGCCTCAACTTCCATCTGCTCATAGCATTTCAATGCTTGGGAATAATGGCCATCCAAATAGGCTTCCAAACCCTCGCAGAACATGCGAGTGCACTGCAACATCTCGACACTGTCGTTCAGTGCGAGACTCTTGAAATGGTCAAGTTCAGGTTTAATCAATTGGATATCATCCTTTTCACGCATCATATTCAACATGTTGAATATGCTTGTCACCGCCACATTCCATTCTTGAACTTTCACGGCATAGTCAAACGCCAACTTGTTGTTTTCCAAGGCCTCGGTTGACATCGCATCATCACCGTATAAATCATTGCGGCTGTCTAATATTGAAGCCAGATTGAGGTAACCGTAGGCCAGATTGTCCTCAAATCCATATTGTTTACACAATTCCAACGAGTGGTCAACGTTCTCATAAGCCTTCTGATAGTCATAATAATAGGCGGCATAGATGAATCCCAGATTATTGTATGCTTTAACTATCTTTTTCTGTTCATCGCGATCCTTTGCTTTACCCTCACGTCTTGACACCACGGCATAGCATACCAACGCACTGTCTACCAAACCCTTATCTTGCAGAAAATGCTGACCACTGCGCATCAATTCATTGGTGGAGAGTTTAGCCCAGCGTTTGTATTCATCCATTGTATATGCCACACGAGTGCCTTGAGCGGCAATCGCCACCATCAAGGCCACTATCGCGGTATATATCTGTTTGCGGTTCATTGTGAAAGCAAATGAAACTGCTGGCTATCGACACCCTACTCTATTAAAGTAAAGAAATAAGCACTTCACGCAGCATTGTTCATTGTGGCACAAAGATAGAATTTTTTATTTCATGAGTTTATGACACTTGGTAGTGAATCATCGTTTTTAATGGTTTTCGGTAGTGCTTCTTATTGCACTCGGTTCATGGCCATTGGTATGATGACAAATACAGCAGCTGTAAAACACTATTCGATAACCATTTTCTCACAAGTGACTGGTTTCGGCACGATTTTTGCAGGATAGATGTAAAAAAAGGTAAAAAGATTTCAGTTCCCGAAAGGAACATTAACAATTAAAATAGTTACTACAATGTCTGCGATTATTGCTATCATGACTCTGATTGCTTCTGCAATCTTTAGCCTGACAAAGGTTTGCTGAACGCCCCAACAACCATCACTATAGAGGTGTGGACACGACAAAAGGTGCCACACCTTTATTTTTTCTCCAGCAGGGTGACGTTCTCAACGTGATGGGTGTGGGGGAACATGTCCACAGGCTGGATTTCCACGACGCGGTATTTCTCGTCGAGCATGGCAATGTCGCGCGCTTGGGTGGCGGGATTGCAGCTCACATAGACGAGGCGCTGTGGCTCGGCGTTGAGAATGACCTTGACCACGTCCTCGTGCATGCCGGCGCGCGGCGGGTCGATGATCATCACCTCGGGACGGCCGTGCTCGGCAATAAAGTCGTCGGTGAGCACGTCCTTCATGTCGCCGGCATAGAACAAGGTGTTCTCGATGCCGTTGACGCGGGAGTTGAGCTTGGCATCCTCGATGGCCTCGGGGACATACTCGATGCCGATGACCTGACGGGCTTGGCGGGCCACGAAGTTGGCGATGGTGCCCGTGCCGGTGTAGAGGTCATAGACCAGTTCATCCCCAGTGAGGGCCGCCATGCGGCGCGCCACCTTGTAGAGTTCATAGGCCTGACGCGAATTGGTCTGATAGAATGACTTGGGCCCCACGCGGAACTTCAAGCCCTCCATCTCCTCCTCGATATAATCACGGCCGCTGTAGGTCACAAACTCCTGATCGGCCAGCGAGTCATTGACTTTGAGATTGATGACATAGAGCAGCGAGGTGATCTGGGGGAAACGGTCGCGCACGGCGCTCATCACGTCCTCGATGGCAGCACGGTCGTCCTGCCCGAACACGATGACCTCCATCACCTCACCAGTGCTGGCGGTGCGGGTCATGGTCATGCGGATGAATCCTTGCTGACCACGGATGTCGTAGAAACTGTAGCCCTTTTCAACACACAAGTTGCGGATGAACAGACGCATCTCGTTGCTGATGTCGTCCTGCAGCCAACAGCGCTTGATATCCAGCACCTTGTCAAAGGCTCCGGGAATGTGGAAGCCCGCAGCATTACGGTCGGGGAACTCGGCACCGCTCTCAAGCTGCTCACGCGTGAGCCAGCACTTGTTCGAGAAAGTGAATTCCAGCTTGTTGCGGTAATGGGTTGTCGCTGCCGAGCCCAGGATGGGGTTGATGGCGGGAATGGGCACCTTGGCGATGCGCTCCATGGCATCCACCACCTGCTGTTGTTTGCATTGCAGCTGGTATTCATAGGGCAGATGTTGCCACTTGCAGCCACCACACAGCCCGAAGTGCTCGCACATCGGCTCCACACGCAATTCGCTCGGTTTCACCAGGCGCTCGATATGCCCCTCGGCAAAACTGTGCTTCTTGCGGTCAATCTTCAGGTCAATCACATCACCTGGAGCGCCAAACGGCACAAACACCACCAGGTCGTTCCAGCGACCCAGGCTCTTGCCCTCGGCTGCCACGCCCGTTATCTCAAAATTTTCAATTACCGGAATATCCTTTTTCTTCTTTCTCATCGTGAGTGCAAAGGTACACAATTCTCTTGACACTGCCACGATGAAAAGGAAACAATCAGGGTTTTGCCGCTGATAGGCATCGACAATTGAAAACCAAGATTTTTTGCAAGCATGACAAGAAGGTTGCGGTGGGGCTGCCACCCGTCCCTACCTTGTCATGGCTTAAAAACGATTTTACAGAACCTCACATAACACCCTCATCATGAGTCCATTAGGAACCAAGCTTCTCATAATCGGGAAAATGGCATTGATCATTGTCATGTTGCTCATCACACACACGATGAGCGCACAGACCGGCACGTTGCCGGTGATGCACATCGAGACCCAAGGCCACCAGCCCGTCACCTCCAAAACACAATATATCCCCGGAACTTATTACATTATCGACGACCAGAATCCCGACAACAATGTAGGCTCTGAAGCCGAGCCTATGGACCTGGAAATTCGCGGAAGAGGCAATTCGTCCTGGAAAGCAGACAAGAAGCCCTACAAAATCAAGCTTGCCGAAAAGACCAAATTGCTTGGGATGAAAAAGCACAGGCATTGGGCTTTACTCAAATTTTATGAGCCCACTGTCGCCGGCATGCAACTGGGTAATGTCATGGGCATGGATTGGACACCGTCGACCAAACCCTTGGAAGTGGTGCTCAACGGGGATTACATCGGCCTCTACTTGCTCACCGAGACCAACCGCATCGGCAAAAACCGTCTCGACATCTATGAACAGCCAAACTGGAATCATGATATGTACTCCATTCCCTATGGATGGCTTGTGGAAGTGGACAATTACGCTGACCCCAACCAGATACGTATCCCGGAAAATGACAAGTGGACTTTGAGAATAACCTACCACTCACCAGATTCCCTCTCCAGATCACAAGAGGAATGGTTGACTGACGAATTCACTGCAATAAACACCGCCATCTATGAAGAAGATAAAATCCACAGCACCTGGGAACAACAGATTGATGTGGATGCCATGGCGCGCTATTTCATCATTCAAGAGGTGCTTGACAATAGCGACGGTTTTCATGGCAGTTTCTTTCTCCACAAAGACTGGACCGACAGCGCCCGATGGGTGGCAGGACCATTGTGGGACCTGGCTTGCAACCAACGACTGAAAACCGACTACACCTTCAGAATGAAAACCTCTTACGGTTTCATTCCCCACTGGATTGGCGAACTGATCAAAGACGAGGATTTCTGCAGAGCCGTGAGAAGCGCATGGAGCGAATTCTATCCCCATGAGGTACAATCGTGGATGGATTATATCGATGAGCACATCCTGTTGTGTGGACTTGCCTACGAACAAGATAAAGCCCGATGGCATTACACCAGCCAAGAAACCCTCCAAGATAGGACCAACAGGTTGAAAACGTCACTGCTTGCCAATATCGAATGGTTCAACGAGCACTTGCCAGTGGGTATGACCGCTTCAATTAACGATATAAACGCCGATAATAAAAAAGTGGTCAAGGTGGAATACCTCAACCTGGCAGGCATGCGCAATTCACAGCCATGGGATGGTGTCAACCTGAAAGTGACCACCTATGACGACGGCAGCACATCAACCTCTAAAATCGTCGTTACCCACTGACGCCCCCCGCACCATCTCTACTCGTTGAGGGATTTGGTGATGTAGTCGCGGGAAAGGCCCAGGGAGACTGCAGTGTCGATGTCGCGGTTCATGTCGTCGCGCTGGAAACGCAGTTTATTCAATTTGGCGCGCAGGACATACAGGAAAGGATCGTCGGGGGTCATCTCAAGAGCGGTGCGGATATCAGCCTCGGCATCGTTGAGTTTTTTCATGGCCAGATAGCAGTCGGCACGGTGGGCCAGCAGTTGGGAACTGGGCTGCACCTTGATGACCTGGGTGAAAAGTTCGGCTGCGCGCGCGTGATTGCCGTTCCTCTTGTGCAACAGACCCATACCCTCATGGTAAAGGCCCGAATTGGGGTTGATGCGCTTGATCTCATTGAACAAGTCCTCGGCGCGTTTGCTATCGCCTTGTTCCATCGCCAGCACGCCCAGAGAATAGCGGGCCTCGGTGTTATACATATCGAGTTCGCACACACGCTCATAATCATCAATCGCCCGCACAATGCTGTCCATCTCCACATACAGGGCAGCACGGTTCAACAGCAAGGTCACAGCATGGGGCGTCATGTCAAGGGCCAGGGAGTAGTTTTTCACCGCCTCGGAGAGTTTCCCCTGATAGCGTTGCAGCGTGGCGATGTTGCTCAACACCATCGAGTTAGACGGATTGTCGGGGTCAGCCCTGAAAGCCTTGAGCAACCATTGCTCGGCAGCGGGCCAGTCATGGCTATAGATATAGGTCTGGGCCGAGTCCACACATTGGAAATAAGGTGTCTCGGTGTCCAAGTCGGCGATAAAGGGCGATTCAGCCTTCTTCTCTTGCGGTTTCAGGCCACGTTCCACCTTCATGTTCTCCTCACCGATGGAATTCACCACCTGCGCCCTAGCCTGCCCCACGACAGCCAAGACAAACAACGCAACTAAAACAATTCTTCTATTCTTGAGCATCAGCACACGATTAAAAAATCAACTGAATCTTCTCTAAAAACTAAAGCCTAATGCCTAAAACCTAATGCCTAATGCCTCACATGCACGTCCATCTGCGGGAACGGGAAGTGGAGGCCATGCTGCGGGAACTGCTTGTAAATCTGTTCGTTCACGCTGTACAGCACGTCCCAGTAGTTGGCGATTTCGGTCCAGGCTCTCACGATGAGGGTCACTTGACTCTCGTCCAGACTCTCGACATTCACACTGGGCGAGTAGTTGGGCTTGGGCAACAAGGCTGCCAAACGTGCCTCATGTTCCTCGCGCAGTTCCTCGGTGCGACGGCGGTGCCAGTGGAACAGGCGTTTCCACCACGGCATCTTCTCCTCTTCTTTCTCGTGAGTTTCCTCAACAACGGGCTGCTCTTCTTCCTTGACATCGGCATCGGTGTGGACGATGCGCCCATCAGCTGCCAGGATGTCGAGTGCAATCTTGCGGGCCTTTTCCACATCGTCGCCATAGGTGATGCCCACGCGCCACTCCACACGGTGGTAGGGTTCGGCGCTGAAGTTCTTCAGCGAGCTGGTGGCCAAGCCGCCGTTGGGAATGACTATGCGATCGTTATTGTAGGTATTGATTACCGTGTTGAAAATCTGAATCTCACGCACGGTGCCTTTCAAGTCACCGAACTCAATGTAATCGCCCACCTTGTAGGGCTTGAGCAAGAGGATGAGCACACCACCGGCAAAGTTCTGCAACGTGCCGCTCAACGCCATGCCGATGGCCACACCGGCACTGGCAAAGATTGCGATGAACGAGCTGGTCTCGATGCCCAACACGCCGATGACGGTGATGATGAGCAGGAACAGCAGCGTGATGCGGATGAATGACAGCAGGAACGACACCAGCGAACGGTCAAAATCCTTGCGCACCATCACGGCACGAGCCACACTATAGATCTTGTTGATGATGAACTTGCCGATATAGAAAACCGCAATCGCAGCCAGGATGCGCAGGCCCAACGAGATGATCTGGCTCGACAGCGAGGTCACCAACGCGCCCAGGTCCAGATACTTGAACTGGTCCACCAGCTTGCCGGGTGTCATTGCCGCAATCGAGTCGGGATGAAGTTTGTTGGCCAGCGAGTCCACCTGAGCGGTTACCGCATTGGTTGCCTCTTGTATCTTGTTGGCAGCCACCGTGTCGGGGGGCGCCACAGGAATTTGCATCAATATCTTGCTCAGTAACATAGTCTTTACTAATTTTCAGGCAACAAAGGTAACACCTTATCCTCTAAAAAAACATTAAATCCCCGCTAAATAACGCAAATGCCCGCCCAAAAAGCCTTTTCAGCACTCGTTTAGCCGATATGTTTGAGCAGGATGTGATTTTTTTGTACTTTTGTTGTCGTGGGGCGGCGGGGCTTATTACCTGTGATGCCAACCCGATAACTGTTCTAGAGATGAAAAGACTGACAATAATCACCGTGATGATGGCAGCCGTGGCAATGTTGGCCAACGCTGCCGGATGGATCCGTATCAACCAGTTGGGCTATCTGCCCGATGCGAAAAAGGTGGCTGTGCTCATGAGCCAAGACGCAGCCACAATCACAGAATTTGTCCTTGTGGATGCCTTTACCGGAAAGACGGCATTCCGCTCTACTGCCGTTCGTGAGATGGGGCCGTGGGGGCAGATGCGGGCGACCTGGCGGCTCGATTTCAGCAATTTCCACGGCGATGGGGCTTACCGCATCGTGGCAGCGGGCATCGAGTCCCCTGTGTTTCCCATCAACAACCGCGTTTGGGACGGCACTGCCGATTTTGTGCTCAACTACATGCGGCAGCAACGGTGTGGCTTCAACCCCTTCCAGCGTGACAGTTGCCACGTCAAGGATGCCTATGTGCGCTACCATCCCGACAAAGAGGGCCAGCACATTGACGTGCGCGGCGGATGGCACGATGCTGCCGACCTGCTGCAATACACCTCGACCAGCGCCAATGCCATTTACCAGATGATGCTTGCCTGGCAGCAGTGCCCGCAGGCCTTCGGCGACCACCACCAAGCCAACGGCCTGAAGGGCGCGAACGGCATTCCTGATATCATCGACGAGATTTATTGGGGCCTGACGTGGCTTGACAAGATGAATCCAGCCCCAGGCGAGCTCTATAATCAGATTGCCGATGACCGCGACCACATCGGCATGAAACTGCCAAAAGACGACCCTGCCGACTATGGCTGGGGACCCAACAACGGGCGTCCCGTCTATTTCGTTGACGGCAAGCCTCAGCAACGGGGCAAGTTCATGAACGCCACGATGGGCGCGGCAAGCACGGCGGGCAAGTTCGCAAGCGACTTTGCTTTGGGAGCCGAAGTGCTGGCACCCTATTATCCCGAGTTTGCCGCCAAAATCGGTACCAAAGCCGCCGATGCCTATCAGC
This sequence comes from uncultured Bacteroidales bacterium, assembly GCA_902784675.1. Classification (GTDB taxonomy): domain Bacteria; phylum Bacteroidota; class Bacteroidia; order Bacteroidales; family Muribaculaceae; genus Sodaliphilus. Next base: position 8,829 of record CACZVR010000043.1, read on the forward strand.
TGGGCATCGACAAGCCCGGTAATACCCAAACGGTGAGCGTGGTCTCGCCCTACATCTACGAGGAGGACAACTGGGTGGACGATATGGAGCTGGGCGCCATTGAACTTTACCGCATGACTGGCGAAACGCAATACTTGACCCAAGCGGTGGAATATGGCCGTCGCGAGCCGGTCACGCCTTGGATGGGTGCCGACAGTGCACGCCACTACCAGTGGTATCCCTTCATGAACATGGGGCACGTGCGTGTGGCGCAACAAGCCAACGGCAACCAACGCCTGCAGGCCGAGTTCATCCGCAACATCAAGGCTGGCATCGAGCGGGTGCAGCAACGCGCCCAGGAAACTGGTAACCCCTTCATGTGGGGCGTGCCGGGCATCTGGTGCAGCAACAACCTCACCACGGCGCTGCTCACCCAGTGCATCCTCTACCGCCAGCTGACGGGCGACCGCCAGTTCGAGGAGATGGAGGCCGCCTTGCGCGATTGGCTGCTGGGCTGCAATCCATGGGGCACAAGCATGATTGTGGAACTTCCGCGTGGCGGCACCTGGCCCCATGCCACACACAGCAACTTCGTCATGGAGCGCGTGGGTCTGCCCACGGGCGGCTTGGTTGACGGTCCCGTCTATGCCACCATCTTCAACAGCCTCAAAGGGGTGAACCTCGCCGATGACATGCTCAACATCGCGGGCAACACCTATGAGATGTTCCAACCTGGCGACGTGGTCTATCACGACAACACCCACGACTACAGCACCAACGAGCCAACCATGGACGGCACCGCTTCGCTCACCTTCCCCTTCTCGTTCTACGAGATGGAGGGTAAGGGCGATAGCGGCAGTTTCCGTTGGGACCAGAGCGCCATCGTGCGTGGCGACACGACTCAAAAGAAGATTTGTCTCGTCTTCACCGCCGACGACCGTGCCGACGGGGCCGAACGCATCATCTCAACCCTCAAGAAAAACGGCATTAAGGCTGGTTTCTTCTTCACGGGCCAGTTCTTTGAACTCTACCCCGAGGTGGTGCAGCGGCTCGTTGACGACGGCCACTATGTGGGCAGCCACAGCGACGGCCATCTGCTTTATTGCGCGTGGGAAAAGCGAGATTCGCTGCTGGTGACCAAACAGCAGTTCACGGACGATATCCGCCGCAGCTATGCGCGGCTGGCCGACTATGGCATCACACCGCAACAGGCACCCTGGTTCATCCCGCCCTATGAGTGGCACAACGCCACCGTGGCGGCTTGGGCGCGCGAGATGGGCTTGCAGCTCATCAACTTCACACCCGGCACCTCAAGCAGCATGGATTACACCTATCCCGGCATCACGGGTGGCAACCCCTACCGCGACAACCGCTGGCTGTGGGACCGCATCATGCGTTGCGAGCGGGAAAAGACGCTCAACGGCCACCTGCTGATGATCCACTTCGGCACCGACGAGCGCCGTCCCGAGAAATTCTACGACCGTCTGCCCGCCCTCATCAAGGACCTGAGAAAGAAGGGCTACCGCTTTGTCTCCATTAACGAGATGATGGAAAACCAATGAAAAACCTCTGCTCATGAAACGCGACAACACCACCATGTCGATTTGCAAGGCCATCGCCATCATATTGATGTGCGCGGGTCACACCGAGGGGCCTACCCTCATCATGACTTTCATCTACCTGTTCCACATGCCCGTGTTCTTTATCGCGGCAGGCTATTTCTTTGACAAGAAGTACCTGGGCGACCCGTGGACCTTCTGCGTGAAGCGGTTCAAGGGTTTGTATGTGCCGTTCGTCAAGTGGAGCCTGTTTTTCCTCATCTTGCACAACCTGTTCTTCAAAATCGGGCTGATGAACGAGCAGTTCGGCAACTGGGACGGCGGTGTCACCCACCCTTACACCTGGTTCCAGTTCTGGCAACGGCTGGTACACATCGTCTTCTCGATGGGCGGCTATGATGAATTCCTGGCGGGCGCATTTTGGTTCTTCAGGGCCTTGCTGGTCTCCAGCATCGTGTTTCTGGTGCTGTATCTGCTGCTCTACAACCGCCGCAAGTGGCTCAACCACGACACCGTGCCCGTGGTGATTGCCGTGCTTGCTGTGGGCTTCGCCTGGTTCAAGGTCGCCAACCACTTGAATATCGCCACCATCATCCAGGGCGGCATACGCGAGTGCTGGGGCGTGCTGTTCTTCGCCCTGGGTGTGCTGTATCGGCGCCACGAGAGGCGCATCTGTGAGCATTGGGCACTGACGTTGGTTTATTTCGGACTGCTGATGGGCGGTGCCGCTCTTGGCTTCCAGGGGATGGCGCTCAAGGTGCAGATGCGCACCATTGCCACCCTACCCCTCACCGGAGCCATCGGTTTCCTGATGCTGCATCACCTCTCCTCATGGCTCAACCGCCATGACGGCATCGTGAAGCGTTTCCTGGTCTATTGCGGCAACAACACGCTCTATATCTTTGTGTTCCACATCATTTCCTTCAAGCTGGTCTCGGCCTTGAAAATCTGGTACTACGGCCTCGACTGGGGCCAGATCGGCTGCCACATGGTCATCCACGAGAACAGCGCCACCGACTTCTTTTGGATTCTTTACACCATCGTGGGCACCGCCCTGCCCCTGCTGGGCATCACCCTCTACCGCCGCCTGACAACACATCAGGAGTTAAAAGTCAGGAGTTAGAAGTCAGAAATGAACATCCGCCAGCTAACGCCTAACGCCTAATGCCTAATGCCTAACGCCTAACGCCTAATGCCTAAATTCGTTTCGTCCGTTTCGTTCACGCATGCACGCACCTCGCTAATCCCTAATCAGCGAGCACAGCGAGCTTCTTCTTCCTGGGCTTGCCAATGAAATAGCAGAACAAAAGAATAACGCCGACAATCATCAGGGCAATGGGAATGTTGAGGAAAAAGCCCTTGGCAACTTCGAATTGGTCCTCTCGCAGCAGATGAATGCCATAGTTGGCGTTTAACAGGATAGACCATAAGGTAATGGCACAAACAAACGACATGATCACACGCCACAGGGTGCCCCACACGCTGTACCCGAAGAGCTGCTTGTAGGTGGCGAAAACCAGCACCGCGCCAAGAAGGAACACAAGCCATCCCAAGCCAGTGATATCATAGAGCATGTTCAGAATCAAGAACACCACTGTACTGAATACTTGAACGAAGAAGCCCTGCGGAATGGTGTGATAGGGATTGCGAGGGGCAAAGCGGAAAATGAAATAGTTGGGAATGATCAAGAAGGAGAGCATGACCAAGGAGAGCACATCGGGGTGCCTGTTCAGCCAATCAAGCACTTTTCTCATATAGTCGCTCGGCGGCGGGAATGCACCGTTGATGTGGACATTCAACCAGGCAAACACATTAGTGATGTAGGCCATTTTGTCTCCAGCGCTAGTCTGAAACATGCCGTGGATGGCACCTGTCAACAAATCGACCAGCACACCCAGCACGGCAATAACAGCCAGCATCTTGACGGGCGGGAAACTCACCTGACGCTTGCCCTGGATGTAGTCGCTGATGAAATACCCGGGACGCAAGAAGAGTTGCAGCAGTGTGAAGGGCATCGAGCGGGAATGCATGCCCCACACCTCGGCAATACTGTGCCACACGCTTTTCCATGTGATGGGACCCAAGCCCTGCTTCTGCGAGCAATAGGGGCAAAAGTTACCCACAAAGTCATGCCCGCAGTTACAGCATGAATTAGTTTCCTGGGACGCGAACTCATTGTCAAACGGCGACAACTGCCACTGCCTGAATCGACGATATGCTGCTTTAATTTCCATGGTTTATATTAAAGGCATTAGGTGTCAGGTGGCGAATCTTCGCTAAAGCCTAACACCTAAAGCCTAATGCCTTTTAGTATTAATCGTCGAAATCGACGTCGATGACCTGGAAATTGCGATTAAACTCAATCTCCATTCCATTGTTGAGCTTCACCTCATACACGCTGCGGTGGCGCTCCAGCTTAATAATGGACTTGCCCGGATAGTTCTGGCTGATGTAGCTGCTGATCTGAGCAGGAACAGCCTCGGTGGGCACCTTGCTGTTATAGCACTCGATATCCTTCCAGTTACCCGACCTGTCAAACTCAATCTTCTCACCGCTCTCATAGCGAATGGTGAAATCATCCCAGTCGGCAGTTACCAACAGGGGCACCTTAGTGGAAAAATTGGCCTTGAGGAAAGTCTGTGCAGCCTGAGGCAGCTGATCATAGGTGATCACACGGTCATCGTCATCGGCACTCATCGTCAGGCTCATGGTCATGACCATAGCCATCAACAGGAAATACTTAATCTTCTTCATAAATATCGGTTTAATAATTTTTAGTTTATAGTCAGTACTCAAGAGGCGGATGCCTCACTAATCACTAATCTCTAATCACTAATCCCTAATCTGCGAGCGCAGCTCGCATCTTAATCGTCCACTTCCATCAGAGCCCCCTGCTGATTAAACTTCAGCTCCAGGCCGTTAGCCAACTCAACCTCATAGCCATTACGATCCTTGTCAATCTTCAGGACCATGGCATCGGGGAAATTGGTCTGCAAGTGAGTGGCAATTGGTGCGGGAATCAATGCGGTGGGCACTGGATTGCTCATTGTGCACTGGATCTTGTCCCACATCTTGTCGGTGTCAAAATCAATCTGGGTGCCATCGGCAAGCAAGACATCATACTGCCAGCCTGTAATTTCAAGATCCTTGGTAGCAAACGAGATGGTCTGTCCAGGGAAGTTCTGCTGGATGAACGCGGTGATTTGTTGCGGCAACTGGGCAGGAACAACTGGCCTGTCGGTGCAACCCGTCATCAATAAAACTAAGGCAAAAATGCCTGAAAGGATAATTTTCTTCATATAGATAGCTATTGATAATATGTAACTAACGCTGCAAATTTACGTTTTTTTTCTTTGATAATATTAAAAAACAATAAAACAATTGATTTCCCAAAATTTATCCTATCTTTGCCCGCAAGTAATCATCATCTATTTACACTATAATTCATATCAAACAAAATGAAGAAAATGTATCTTAAAATGTTGTTTATCGGCGTTGCCATGTTAGCGCTTTGGTCCTGTTCTGGAAATAACGATGCCAATCAGCAGGTCGCAGCGCCTGTCACTCAAGAGCAACCGGTACAAGCTGCTCCAGTAGATTCCACCATGGCCCAGCCTCAAGCCCAAGCGGCTCCCGCCGATGCTGCCGCTGCGACAGCCCAAGGGTTGCCTGACGCCATCACCGCCTTCATCAAGCAGCATTTCCCCAATGCCACAATCGCTGGTGTTGAGCCCGATCACGATCATGGCGGCTTGGAATATGATGTATATCTGAACGACGGTACCCAGATAGACTTTGATGCCAACAACCAGTGGGAAAAAGTGGAATCAATGAAAGGTGTTCCTGCCTTCTTCATTCCCAAGGCTATCGCCTCGCATGTGAAGGGTTCCTATCAGAACACGGTCATCACCAAGATTAACAAGGAATACAATGGCTATGAAGTAGAGCTCAACAATGGTGTTGAACTGCGTTTTGACGGTTCAGGCCGCTTCATGGGCATGGACGACTAAGATGCGAGCTGCGCTCGCAGATTAGGGATTAGAGATTAGTGATTAGTGAGGCTTTATGCTAAGATTTTTAGGATGGCTCGCAAAGGCTGATTTTTTTCGGTAAAAAATTTGGTTGTTTGATTGAGGCATTGCTATCTTTGCGGCCAGAATTTTAACAACAATCCCAAGAAACGGCTGTATGAGCAGCCCCACTTGGGATTGTTGTGTTTTTTTATATGCTACAATTCCAGTGAGTTAACAAACTATCGTTCTTTAACTTATTGTGATTGTTATGGCAAGACAAAAGCATTTTGTCAAGGTGTGCAGCTGCACATCCCATGGAGACATCCGCATCACGGACCTCAGCGTGTTGAACCAAATTGTCCTTGACGAGGAAGCGTCCATCGCTCAGGATAAGGACGCGCGCAGGATGGCACGGAGGGCGCTGGCACTGGGCGACATCTGCATGGCGGCAGGCTGCCCCATCAGGGCCATCAGGATTTGGCGGGCAGCAGCCCAACGACTGCTCGAGATGGATTACTACTGGGTCGATGTCCCAATTTACTTCGAAGCATACACCAGCTTTGACCACCTCGTCTCTGAAAAGGAAGGCGTCACGCTGGGGCGACGCATCGACAAAGCCTGGCACCTGCTGGGTCATCGCGAAATGGCCACCTGGGCCCGCCACATGCGCAAGGAATACTGCGACATGTGGCTCGACAGGTACTACGAAGCGCTCCCGTGAGCCGTCCCAGCCACAGGGCCGAGACCGCATTTTATGCTCACGCTGCTCGCAGTTTAAAGTTTAGGGTCAAAGTTGTTTGAGTTGTTTTTTTGATGATTGCTGCACTCCGCATGGCATTGTCTTTATTGTACTTATTGTTTTTCATTTTCTTGTTGTTTCGTTTCGTCCGTTTCGTCCACGCGTGGACGGGGGTAGAGGGGGCGGCCGGCGGCGCGGGCCTCGGCGCGTTCTTTGGCCACTAGGCGGCAATGGGCATCCCACTCGGCTTGCCGCTGGGCGCGTTCGTGACGGTCGATGGCGTCCGAGCGTTCCTGCATGAAGTCCTGGCGCAGGGCAGTCATGATGAACATCGGATCCATCGCACCATAGAAGCGCCCGTAATGTCCCGCCTTGAAACGGTGCAGGAACAGCATCACCTCGGTCACCTTGAGGAAACCGAACTCCTGGATGATGATTCTGGCCAGTTGCTTCATCTGCTCCTTGTCGAGTTTTTCCTTCACACCGCAGTAATCCCCCAGGTCATAGAGTTGCGGCAGCATCCACATCATTGCGGCCTGGTCATGATAGGCGTAGCGCAGGGTCACCAGCATGGGGGCTGTGCCAAAGAAAGCTCTGTCCTCGTGTTGGGCGCAGGTGTGCTGCAACTGGGGATTCATCACCTGCATGAAGGATGCCAGGTCAGAATGGGACGACAGCAGGGCATTGACCTTCTGCTGCAACTTCGGCGATGGCATGGCACACTTCTTGACGACGGGACTCCCGCTCGGCTCGGCGACGGGCAACAGGGTCGGCAATATACTCTTGATAGGTTTTGGCGTTTCGTGTCTCATGGTTGTTTTTGGTTTTATAGATTTTGATGATATATGGCAACTGGTTGACAAAGTGCACTTTGGCTCGCGATAGCGTCTCGCGCTGATCTCTCTCCCTCAGGTAGGCGATAAAGTCCATGATATACATCGCCATGTCCTGCTGGCCGATGCGGCGTCTCGTGCACAGCTCGTCGAGCCACGGTTGTTCCTTGAGCAACTGCTCCTGCAGCGTTTCAAGCTCAGGCACCTCCGTCAGCGACAGAGCAACGGTCTTTTCGTTCTTTTCATTCGTTTCGTCCGTTTCATCCGCGCACGCGGGTGGAGAGAGAGTTATATTATTATTTTTTTTATTTTTTTCTTCTATAGGGGGTGTGGGGGAAAGATCTTCTTTTTTACTTTTTTTTCTCGAAACCGGTTTTGTCGTCTCGTTGTCGGCCAGTGGATGCTTGCGAGGACGACCACCCCGGGCTCCGTTGGCGCGGTTGGTGGCCAGGCGCTGCTTGGCCTCGGCGATAGCGGGCTGCAGCAACGAGAAAGCCAGCCTCAGTCCAGAACTGTTGAGCAGCTGGCCTGTTTCGGTCTCCTCGCCGTTCATGCAGACCGAGACGGCACGCATCAGTCGCCCAAGTTCAGCGTTCTTGAGAGCCCCGGCGATGGTCGCCATCAGTTCAGGCTCGATGGATATGTTGAGTGCGGTTGTCATGATAAAAAATGGGTTTTAAGTCGGTTTTTCTTTGATGCTGCAAAATTAAAACATCCCGCCACCCTTCCACCATGTCAAAAATCACAAAAAGCACCTCAAGCAAGTAATTTTTTTTGAAACCCGTGCACGCACGGACGAAACGGACGAAACGGACGGAAAACAACAACAAAGAACATGAAAACAAGAAATACAACAAATACAAATTGGCATCCGCATGGCATTGTTTTTATTGTACTTATTGTTTTCCTTATATAATTTACCGTGTTGTTTTATTGGTTTTTGGGGGGATAAAAGAAGTGCCGGGGCGTGGTGGCCTCGGCGCTCGTTTTTAGGTTGTGAGTTTCTTACTCATTGTCGCGACGGTCGTCATGTGTCACAAGGCCCACTTGTTAGGTTTAAGGGTTAATTATTGTCGGTTTTTATAGGCAAGGTATTGTTTAATAAAAGTTTTTGCGTATTTTTGCACTGACCAAAATCTAAGTGTTAACTATGTGATGAACCTACAACAACTGAAAAGAGGTTTTGAGCGCTTTAGGCGCTGGGTGCGGCGGACGCCCACGTTCCGTCCCGCGAGCGAAGATGAGTATCTTTGCCAATGCTGTGGGCACCGCTATCATGGGAACTATTGTCCACGCTGTTCCCAAAAGGCAGGGCTCGGGCGCATCACTTGGCGCAGTGTCCTCAATGGTGTGATGGACGTCTGGGGACTGGGCTCACGATCGATGCCCCTGTCGGTTTGGCAACTATTGTATCGCCCGGGTTATTTCATCGGTGACTATATCAGCGGCAAGCGGCAGTTGAGTTTTCCTCCTGTCAAGATGCTGTTTATCATCGCTTTTATCTATGCTAATATCTACTTTTGGTTTTTCCCCGAAGTGTTGAAACTGCCGTTGGAAGAACAGGGAGCGGTTGGATATAAGTTGTGGATCAGGGAGCACTATAGTTTGGCCATGTTGGCCATGTCGGTTTTAGCCATCATCCCCACGTGGGTCATCTTCAGGCACTCGCCACGTAACTCTCATCACACGATTCCTGAGGGTTTCTTCATCCAAGTGCTCTTCCAAACGCTCACCATCGTGCTGTCATTATTGACAATACCGCTTGATTTCACCCAATCCATATTCAGCACTGTCGTTTACGACCTGTTGATTCTGGCCTATTATTTTGTCGGTTATAAACAATTATTCGGTTATGGGATATGGGGAACCCTGTGGCGCCAAGCTTTGGTTTTCATCTGTATCGTTATTTCCTTCATGTTTTTAATCTGGATGTTCTACCCCTCGATGATGGACACCATGATAGAAGCGCTGGACATCGTGAGCTTTTATACCGAATATGTCTTATAGGCAAGCGCTCTTGTTGGAGCCATTCAACATCATCACATCAGGAGTATATTCAACCGTTAAGAAACAGGTACTAAAACTATTTCAATACTTTCTAAAAACAAGCGCCGGGGCATTGAACCTCGGCGCTTGTTGTTATGCTAACAGCTAATAGCTAAAGCCTTGAATTACTCGTCGTCGCGACGGTCGTCACGGCGGGGACGACGCGGGCCGTTGGGACGGGGACCGCGAGAACCGTTGCCACCAGGACGCGGGCCGTTGGGGCGAGGACCACGGTTGCCACCGTTGCTATTGCCATTGCCGCGGGGACCACGGTTGCCACCACCCTGGCGACGCTCGTCATAACCCTCGGGCTTGTCCTGCAGGGCGCGCATCGACAGGCGGAATTTTCCTGTTTTCTTGTCAATCTCGATGAGCTTGACGGTGACCTCATCACCCTCGTGCAGGCCGCTGGCCTCCATGCTCTCGAGACGATCCCAACTGATCTCGCTGATGTGGAGCAGACCGTCACGGCCAGCCATGAACTCAACGAAGGCGCCGAACTCAAGGATGCTGACCACCTTGCCGGTGTAAACCTGACCCTCCTCGGGGACAGCAGTGATGGCCTTGATGCGGGCAACAGCAGCCTCGATGCTCTCCTTGTTGGCAGCAGCAATCTCAACGATTCCCTTGCCGTCAACCTCCTCGATGCTGATGGTAGTGCCAGTCTCTTCCTGGAGACCTTGGATAACCTCACCACCCTTACCGATAACGGCACCGATGAATTCCTTGTCGATAACCATGGTGACGATGCGGGGAACGTGGGGCTTGTAGTCGGCACGAGCCTCGGGAATAGCCTCGTTGATGAGGTTGAGGATGTGCAAGCGACCTTCCTTGGCCTGATGCAATGCCTGCTCGAGAATCTCGTAGGGCAGACCGTCGCACTTGATATCCATCTGAGTGGCGGTGATACCGTCAACGGTACCCGTCACCTTGAAGTCCATATCACCCAGGTGATCCTCGTCACCCAAGATGTCGCTCAGCACGGCGTGCTTCACGTTACCCTCGTCGGTGATCAGACCCATAGCGATACCTGCAACGGGCTTCTTGAGCTTGATACCGGCGTCGAGCAGTGCCATGCAACCGGCGCAAACGGTAGCCATCGATGACGAGCCGTTGCTGCTCAGGATGTCGCTCACGATGCGGATGCAATAGGGGTTGTCTTCGGGGATCATGCGCTTGAGGGCGCGGTGTGCCAGGTTGCCGTGACCGATCTCGCGACGGCTCACGCCACGGGGAGCACGGGCCTCACCCGTCGAGAAGGCGGGGAAGTTATAATGCAACAAGAAACGCTCGTTCTCGTGACGCAGCACGTCGTCGATGAGCTTCTCGTCGTCCTTGGTGCCCAGGGTAACAGTTGCCAAAGCCTGGGTCTCGCCACGCTTGAACAGGGCCGAGCCGTGGGGATAAGGCAGATAGTCGGGCTCGCACAGGATGGGACGGATCTCGTTGGTCTTGCGGCCATCCAGGCGGATGTGCTCGTCGAGGATGCAACGGCGAACGGCGTCGCGCTGCACTTCCTCGTAGTAGCGCTTGATCATCGGTTCCTTCTCCTCGCGCTCCTCCTCGGGGATGGTCTCCATGAAGTCATCATAGGCCTTCTGGAAGGTCTCGTTGCGCCACTGCTTGTCGGCCTTGCCAGCCTGAGCCACAGCATAGCACTTGGGATAAATCTCCTTGCGCACGCGCTCGTGGAGTTCCTCGTCGTCGGTCTCGTGGCAGTACTCGCGCTTGGCAACGCCCAGCTCCTTGGCCCACTCCTTCTGGATCAGGCACATGGGCTTGATGGCCTCATGAGCTGCCTTCAAGGCTGCAATCAGGTCATCCTCGCTCACTTCGTCCATTTCGCCCTCGACCATCATAATATTATCGTAAGTCGCACCTACCATCAATTCCATGTCAGCTTTCTCAATCTGCTCAAACGTCGGGTCGATAACGAATT
>CACZVR010000044.1 GCA_902784675.1 uncultured Bacteroidales bacterium
TAGGGATAGGCGGTGTCAAAGTAGGTGAAGCCTCGTTCTATGAACCTGTCGGCCATAGCCTTAAACTTTTCGATGTCGATACTTGTCTGGTCGTCGGGGTTAACCAGGGGCAGACGCATGAGTCCGAATCCGAGCTTTCTCATTGTTCTGTTGTTTTAATGGGTTCTGGGGACTTAATATAATTTGAGGTCGGTGAAATGTTTCACACCGCGCAGATAATGGGCGGTGATGATGTTGACGCGCTCCTCGGGGAGTTGCTTCAGCAGGTTGACGGTGGGCTGCGAGTTGTAGTTTTTCCTCATTTTACGGAAGTCGCGGTGGGCACGGATAATTGCCCTTGCGTCACCAAAGTGGAATTTTGCCAGGGCCATTCCAAAGGCGAGCGTGTCCATGAGACGGCGCACCAGCAGCAGGCGCTTGCCCTCGTCATGGGGCAGGTTCTTGTGCAGCAAGAGCAGATTGTTGCGGAAGTTGAGATAGGTCTTTCTGGGATTGCCATAAGCCAGGCTGCCACCGCCCAAGTGATAGACTTGACTTGCAGGTACCATCATCAGGTCATTGCCCGCCAGACGGATGCGCCAGCACAGATCAATCTCCTCCATGTGGGCAAAGAAATCTTTGTCCAGTCCTCCCACATCCTGATATAACTGGCTGCGCACCATGAGGCATGCCCCAGTTGCCCAGAATACGCTCTTGGGGCCGTCGTCATACTGGCCATGGTCGTCCTCGACAAATTCAAAGACACGCCCGCGGCAATAGGGATAGCCATGGCAATCGATGTAACCGCCCGCCGCACCGGCATAATCAAACATAGTCGGGCCGTCCTCGCTGTCATGTAAAAGTTTGGGCATCACGGCGCCCACTTGGGGGTTGGCCTCCATGTAGTCCAGCAGGGGGTTGAGCCAGCCTTGCGGAGTGCGCACATCGCTGTTGAGCAGCACCGTGTAGGGGTACATCGTCTGCTTGATGGCCAGGTTATAACCTTCGGCGAAGCCGTGGTTCTTGTCAAATGTTATTACTTTGACTTGTGGGAATTTTTCCTGAAGCACCTGCAGACTGTTGTCGATGCTGCCGTTGTCGGCGACGATGACATCGGCGACGGCGTCATCGGTGCCCGCGATGACCGTGGGCAGATAACGCTGCAGTAATGCTGCTCCGTTCCAGTTCAATATGATGACAGCAACCTGTTTCATTTTTAGTCTTTAGTCCTGAGTCCCTAGTCTTTAGTTGATTATTTGGGCATCGACCGAGAGGTCATCGTTGAGAGACAGTAATTTCACGTTCACGATTTGGTTGGCGAGGCTCATGTCGGGGGCCACGTTCACACGGATATAGTTGTCGGTGAACCCGTGCATCATTCCCTTGCCGCGTCCGTGCTCGAGCAAGACGGGCCGCACCGTGTTCAGGTAGCGGCGGGTGAACTCAGCCTGCTTTTTGTCGCTCAAGGCAATCATGCGGGCTGCACGTTCCTGTTTGTCCTGTTGGGTGACGATATAAGGGATGCGCAAGGCCATTGTTCCTGGCCGCTCACTGTAGGGAAAGACGTGCAGATGCTGCACCTCAAGTCCAGCGATGAAGTCATAGCTGTCCTCGAACAGATCGGGTGTCTCACCTCGGGTACCCACCATCACGTCCACACCGATGAAGCAGTCGGGCATGAGTTCGCGGCACCGTTGCACCTTGTCGGCGAACAATTGGCGATCGTAGTGACGCCGCATGAGTTTCAAGACGGGATCGCTGCCGCTTTGCAGCGGGATGTGAAAATGCGGCATGAAAGCCCGAGAACGTGCGCAAAAGTCGATGATTTCGTCGGTCAGCAGGTCGGGTTCGATGGATGAGATGCGGTAACGCTCAATACCCTCGATGTCATCAAGTGCTTTCAGCAGGTCGATGAATTTTTCGCCCGTGTTTTTGCCGAAGTCACCGATGTTTACCCCTGTAATGACGATTTCCTGGCCGCCATCGGCAGCAACGGCGCTCGCTTGGGCTGTCAGTTGGGCGATGGTGCCGCTGCGGCTGCGCCCGCGTGCTGCGGGAATCGTGCAGTAGCTGCACCAATAGTCGCAGCCGTCCTGCACCTTGAGCCAGTAACGCGTGCGGTCGCCATGATCACAGGAGGGCGAGAATGAGCGGATGTCGAGCGAAGGAGTGACCTCGGTGCGTTGTTTGCGGTCCTTGAACCACTGGAGCACATAGCGGGCGATTTCGGCTTTGTGTTCGCTGCCCAACACGATGTCCACCTCGGGAATTTCGGCGATTTCTTTGCCTTTGAGCTGGGCATAGCAGCCCGTGACGACCATCAGCGCATCGGGATACTTGCGGATGAGTTGTCGGATGTGCTGTCGGCACTTGCTGTCGGCCAATGCGGTCACGCTGCAAGTGTTCACTACACACACGTCGGGTATCTCACCCTTGGCGACAGGCATGATGCCTTGCTTGGCGAGTAGTGACTGCATGGTGGCAGTTTCCGAGAAGTTGAGTTTACAGCCCAGCGTCTCGAGTTTAACCGTATGTTTCGGCAGGCTGCTCATGTTCACCTGCGACGAGTTTTACCTGAACGATGTGGTTTGCCCGACTTGCCAGCTTTGGGTCCGCGGGCTTCTTTGGCTTGGCGACGGGTGGTGTTGCCTCGTGCACCGCGTTGCTGGCGACGAGAGGCACTGCCACCCTCGTACTGCATGCGCTGGCGCTCGTCACGAGACAAGCGGCCACTGGTGCTGCGGCTGTTCTGCTCGGTGATGGGCTCACGGTCGATGCGATGGGTGTTGGCGGGATTCTCCTTGTCTACAAGGACAAAGTCAAGTTGTTTCTTGATGAGGTCGGCACGTGCCACTTGAATGGTAATGGGATCTCCCAGACGATAGACCTTGCCCTGTCGACGGCCACGGATGCAGTAGTTCTTCTCGTCGAACTCATAGAAGTCATCATCCAAGCCGCGAATGCCCACCAGACCCTCGCAATGGGTCTCGTCGAGTTCCACATACAGTCCCCATTCGGTCACGCCCGAGATGTGTCCCGTGAACACACCGCCCAAGCGTTGTCCCATGAATTCAACTTCCTTGTACTTGATGGAGGCACGCTCGGCATTGGCGGCAAGCTGCTCCTGGGCGCTCATGTGTTTGCACTGGTCCTCAAGTTTGACGGGATCGACGCTCTTCTCGCCGGCGGCATATTTGTCCAGCAGGCGGTGAACCGTCAAATCGGGATAGCGGCGGATGGGTGAAGTGAAGTGGGTGTAGTAGTCAAATGCCAGACCATAGTGGCCAATGTTGGTCGCGCTGTAAATGGCTTTAGCCATCGAACGGATGGCGAGGATGGCCAGCATCTCTTCCTCGGGTTTGCCCTTGGCCTGTTCCAGCATTTTGTTGATGGACTTGTTGATGTCGCGTCCCGAGCCCTTGGTGCGCACCTTGTAGCCGAAGTGGGCTGCGATGTCGGCGAAGTTCTGCAGTTTATCCAGGTCAGGCTGATCATGGACACGATAGACAAAAGCCTTGGCGGTCTTGTTTTTTGCCACCTTGCCGATGTGTTCGGCCACTTTGCAGTTGGCCAGCAGCATGAACTCCTCGATGAGTTTGTTGGCATCCTGTGACACGTGCAGGTGCACGGCAGTGGGTCTGCCTTGTTTGTCAATATCGAATTTCTTCTCTTCGCGGTTGAACGATACCGAACCGCCCTCTTCGAAGCGACGGCGGCGCAGTTGCTTCGCCATCTCGTTGAGCACGGCGAGTTCTTCGGCCATGTCTCCCTCACCCGTCTCGAGAATGTGTTGTGCTTCCTCGTAGGAGAAGCGCCGGTCGCTGCGAGTCACCGTGTGGCAGATTTTGTATTTCTTCACCTTGGCCTCGGCATCCATCTCCAGGACAACCGAGTGGGTGAGTTTATCCTCATCGGGACGCAACGAGCAGATGAAATTACACAGTTTTTCGGGCAGCATGGGGATTGTGCGGTCCACCAGATAGACCGAGGTGGCACGTTCATAGGCCTCCTTGTCGATGATGGATCCGGGAGTGACATAGTGGCTCACGTCGGCGATGTGGACGCCGATTTCCCAGTTGCCGTTTTTGAGTTTTTCGATAGACAGAGCATCGTCAAAGTCCTTGGCATCGGCAGGGTCAATCGTGAAGGTAGTCACATCGCGCATGTCGCGGCGACGAGCAATCTCCTCGGGGGTGATGCCCGGTTCCAGTGCCTCGGCTGCCTCGGTCACGTTCTCGGGGTACTTGTAGGGCAAGCCGAACTCTGCCAGGATAGCATGAATCTCGGCATTGTTCTCACCTGCCACACCCAGCACGTCCACCACCTCACCGATTGGCGAGTTGGCTTCTTCGGGCCATTCCACGATCTTGGCCACGACTTTGTCGCCGGTTTTTCCGCCTTTGAGCCTATCCAGCGGAATGAAGATGTCGGTCGCAAGGAACTTGCTGTCGGTGGCTAACTGGGCGAAATACTTGAGCACTTGGAGCGTGCCGACAAATACTTGTTCCTTGCGTTCAAGGATTTTCACCACCTCGGCCTCGGGCTCCAGACCGTGACGTGCGGCACGGATGTGCACCAGCACACGGTCACCGTTCAGGGCGTGCATCGAGTTGCGCTCGGCCACCATGATGGGCTGGCCGTCATCGCTGGCGGTGTCCACACTGTTCTTGCCGTTGCCGCGGCGGATGAAGATGCCCTCGGCCACCGATGAGCGGTTCACGGCTTTGTAACTGCCGACACCCACTTGTGTGAGAAAGCCGTCAACAGTCAGTTGCTCCAGTATCTCGACAATGAGCATGCGGCGCTTGGGCGTGTTAGCACCCACGGCTGCCGAGACCTGCTTGTAGTTGAAAGAGGCCTCGCCTTGCTCATTAAAAAAGTTGATGACTCTGTCATGGTACTCACGACGTTCTTGCTTCAACGATTGTAATCCGCTTCGTTTTGCCATATCTTTTTCAGTTGTTATTGCGGGTTGTGTATTGTTTAACCTACAAAGATAGTGTTTTTTATTCACAATTTCTTGGCCATTGGTGTTTTTTCTCATTTTTTGTTTTCAAAAGGCCAAAAAAAACTACAAGGTTGCAGAAAAACGGTCAGCATTTCAAATGCCCGTATCTTTGCATCGTCATCGGGAGCAAAGCCGGTGTTGAAGCATTTTTTATTGACCACATTAACACGATAGAATTATGGAAACGAAAAAGATGAAAGTTTACAATGTGATTGTCCTTGACAAGAGCGGCTCCATGTCAAGCATCGCCCGCCAGGCCGTCGATGGCGTGAACGAGACCATCGGCAGCATCAAGAGTGCCCAGGAAAAGAACCCCGACCAGGAACACATCGTCACGCTCGTGGCCTTCTGCGGCTGTGAGTTGAAAACCATCTATGACAACGTGCCGGTAGCCGAGGTGAAGCCCCTCACCGACAGGGACTACCGTCCGTGCTGCATGACACCGTTGTATGATGCTATCGGCACGACCATCACGCGTGTCAATGCCATGAAGAACAATGAGCAGGATTCGCTGGCACTTGTGACCATCATCACCGATGGCTATGAGAATGCCTCTCGCGAGTATACCCACACTGCCATCCGTGCTCTCATCGAGAGCTACAAAGAGCAAGGCTGGCAGTTCACCTACATCGGTGCCGACCACGATGTTGAGCAGGTGGCCTACTCGCTCAACATCCAGCACAGCCTGCAGTTCGACAAGAGCGAAGCCGGCACCCAAGCCATGTTTGCCCAAGAGCGCAAGTCGCGTAGCCGTTGGCTTAGTAAGATGATGCATTTGAAGGATGAATGTGGCTCTGCCCCTATGCCCAAATTTCGCATCAGGGAGCTGAACGACGAGAGTTTCTTTGATTAAGTCAATTTGCCCCATGATTGTGCCAATCGGGCCGCTATAGATAGTGTGGCCCATTGGCACGATTTTTGCTGTAATTATTACATTATCACTAACCCCCAAGATTATGCCAGAAATCAATTTTCAAGAGCTCAGTTACGGTGTCATTTACGTGTGCGGCAATCCCAAGCAGACGCACAACTTGCGTTGGTTTGCCAGCATGATAGAGCCTATGATTCGCCCGCTCACTCTCAAATGGGTTGAGACATGGGAGATTGACCACACCCTCATCATTACCCGCCGTTTCAACATCGGCAACATGGGCAAGTATGCCACGGTTCAGCTTCACTTGAACAAATATGGTCGCAGTGACAGTTCTTCATTGCTGGCAGCCTTGCATGCCTTCAGTGATTGTCTTGAGGACGTCATGGATGCGAGCGAGGGCGATGTCATCATCAATGAAGCCGACTACAGTGACCGCAAAGAACTGCCGCAAGGCAAGTGGGGAAAATCGGTCTATTCGGCTCCAATGGGCGACGTTTTCAATGAGTTTGAATTGGATCTTGATGTGCGGCAAGACAATACTCGTGTCGAAGAATCTCCCCGCATGGAGTTTCCACAAGCCGCTCAACCTCAAGTAGACTATGGATTCACTGGAAAAGAGGAAAAGCGCTTGGAGTCTCGTTCCAGGTGGAATCTGAAGTCATTGCGCAGAAAACGCAAGAAGGATGAAAGTGTCATTGAAGAATCTGACCATCATGACAAGTTCATTATTCGTGAGGAATCCCTTAAGAATAAATTTCCTGACATCATCAGCAATGATGATACAGGCGCAAGCGAGTATAATGATGACGATTCGCTGGTTGACTATATTGGCAGCGATGAAGTCGAACTCTTGAATATCGAGGCCGAGGAGGTCGCCGAATTCAGGAGGATTGAGTCGGAGTATGAGCGTGATGTGAAGGACCTTAGGGCGAGAATTGTCGCGTTTATCACCAAGTATCATCAAGACCCCAAGCAGTTGATGGCCACCATGCTTGAGGGTAAAGTGCTGTTGGGCTCAACACCTGGACGTGTGCTGGTCAACGGTGACATGAAGATCGTGCTGCCCGACTATGACGAGTTGGAAATTGAGATGCCCGCCATGAGCCGCACACTCTATATCCTGTTCATGAAGCATCGCAAGCAGGGCGGTGCTGGCATCGTGCTCAGGAACATTGACGAGTATCGTGACGAAATCATGGATATCTATGGCCTGGTCAAGCCTGGTGCCAACGAGGCTCGTGTTGCGCATTCGGTGGACAATCTGTGCAACCCGCTCAGCGATTCGCTCAACCAGACGATTTCGAGAATCAATCGTTGCATCAAGAATGTCATCACCGACAAGGGTCTGGCGCAGGCTTACTGTGTCACCGGTGACCGTGGCAGGGAGTATGGCATCCAGCTTGATCCGCAATATCTAGCATTGCCCCGAGCCGTGACAGGCGTTTAACAACTGATTCGCAACAATAAAAGCAGGATAAGGCGATTTCCTTGTCCTGCTTTTAGTTTTATAGCGTCAATTGTTTTTGTCACTCGATGGTGTCATCCAGGAAACGGTATTGGACGAAGGCCTCGATGGCCTCGTAGGTGGCCAAACCCAGCTGCTGATATTTCTCGGCCAGGTCGCGGTTGCGTTCGACGGAGCGTTGCCACGGCAATTTGCCGTCGGTGCTGGTGCGGAACGGGGCGTCGTGGATTTGTGAGTGGAACTTGAGGATGGCTTCGCGCTTGTCGCCGAACTCCTCGGGGCTCATGGGCACCGCCATTTCCACTTGGTCCACATCCCATTGTCCCCATTGTCCGCGGTAGAGCCACACACGGCAGTCGCTCATGAAGTCCTCGTTCTTGAGTTCCTCGATGGCATGAAGCACGGCGGTGTGGGCACGTCCATGGGTGCCATGGGGATCCACCAGGTCGTTGTCAAAGAAGATCTGGTGGGGTTTGACCTGTGTGATGAGGTCTTTGATCACGGTGATGTCAGCATCGGTGAGTTTGCCCTGTCCGTGAGGGTCTTGGGTGTAGAACGGCATGCGCAGGTCATGCAGGTTCTTGCGTGGCACACCCATTTGGCGGCAGGCCATCATCGCCTCGCTCAGCATGATAGAGCCTTTGAAATAGCGCATGTCGCTGTCATCGGCCGGTATTGTGCCGTTGATGAGATTTGTGAGTGTGTTGTCAAGGAACTTGAATTCAGTGCCCTCAAAGCGCTTGGTCAGGCGATCGGCGAGCAGGACGCTGCGCATGAGGTCATCATCGCTGACGGCGACATCACCATCGGTCTGGAAGGCAATGTGCACCTCATGACCTTGCTGCACCAAGCGGCGCACTGTGCCACCCATCGACACCACGGC
This sequence comes from uncultured Bacteroidales bacterium, assembly GCA_902784675.1. GTDB lineage: Bacteria > Bacteroidota > Bacteroidia > Bacteroidales > Muribaculaceae > Sodaliphilus. The sequence goes on from CACZVR010000044.1 coordinate 8,210, forward strand.
ATCATCGGGATGTGGGCTGAAGATGAGCACCCGTTTGGGGTAGGGGACAGCACGTTCGGGACGATAGGTGTCATCAGCATCGGGCTTGCCACCTGGCCATCCCGTGATGGTGTGCTGCAAGTCGTTGAATATTTTGATATTGACATTGTAGGCCGAGCCGTACAGTGCCACCAGTTCGCTCAGGCCATAGTCGTTGTAATCCTTGTTGGTGAGTTTGAGAATGGGCTTGCCCGTCTGCTCGCACAGCCACACGATAGCGCGACGGATGAGGTGCACGTTCCATTCACAGGAGGTTACCTTCCACGGATAGCTGATGCGTGTCAGCCGCGAGGCAGCATCCAGGTCGGCGATGATTTTCACGTCGCTGTGGACCTGCAGGAACGAGGCGGGTACCAGGTCGGTCATGTTGCCCTCGATGGCGTTATAAAGCGCCTCGGCGCTGTCTTCCTCCCATGCCACACAGATGATTCTCTCGGCACTCAAGATGTTGCCGATGCCTAGCGTGACGGCAGTCTTGGGTGCCGTTTCGGTTTGGAAGGTGTCGGCAATGCTGGTGCGTGACTCGTCGCCAAGCAGCATCAGGCGGCAGGCACTGCTGCGTGCCGATCCGGGTTCGTTAGAGGCGATGCTGCCGTCCTTGTTGAGGTCGCACAACACCAGGTCCAGACCTCCTGCGTCAATGATTTCGCGCTCATAGGCTTTACACTGGCTGTGCACATCTTCGATGGCATTGGGGCGGTTGATGCGGTGAATATTGGCAGGGTCGATGTCAACCTTGGCATACAAACGCTCGTTGATGAGGTCATTCATGTTGAGTCGTCCCTCGTCATAGCCCACACCCAGCTCGTTCAGATTAAAAGCGACCACATCGGCAAAGCTCACCTTGTCGGCAAAGTAGAGTTTGACCAATTCGTCATAGACCTGCAGCATATAGCGCCCCGAGCCGAAGCCGATGACGCACCTCCCGTGCTGCTCAACACAGTGGTTGATGGCATGTGCCACCTCGAGGGCAGCTTCGAGGGCTCCCTCGTCGGCGGTCTCAACGACCGTGGTGAACACTTTCTCGTATCGCGTGAGCGCAGCGAGCTCAATCTCGTTTTCCTGTCGGTAGTAACGACAAGGAACCTTGTGCAGCTTGACGCTGGTCATTAAATCGGTCTTCATCTTTTTTACCTTAGTGTTTTGGAAACAAACTGAAAAACAAAGATACTTCTTTTTTGTTCACGTTGTTCCATCATTCCTGAAAAAAACATAAAAAAAACGCGATTGACCGAAAAATTCAAGGGTCTCATCGCGATGAACGGGTGCTTTATTAACAAACACAACGCAAAGCGTTAAAACACAACGATTGCGTTAACGCTTTGCTGCGGTAGCCCATAGCAGAATCGAACTGCTCTTTCAAGAATGAAAATCTTGCGTCCTAGCCGATAGACGAATGGGCCGTACCTGGCTGAACCGCGACGCGTGAAGCGTCGCACCTAAAGAAACTTAGGCCTGGTTCAGCTTGTTAATGTGAAGAGCGAGCTTTGACTTGAGGTTCGCAGCCTTGTTCTTGCTGATCACGTTCTTGCCAGCAAGCTTGTCCAGCATGGCGACTACCTTGGGCATAGCCTCAGCGGCTTCCTTGGCGTCGGTCATCTTGCGAATGTTGCGGACAGCATTGCGCATGGTCTTGCTGTAATAACGGTTGCGAAGGCGGCGTGCCTCGCTCTGACGGATTCTCTTAATAGCTGATTTATGGTTTGCCATAATAAAAATAAAACTTTGATATTTAGTTGTTTAACTGTAGCCCATAGCAGAATCGAACTGCTCTTTCAAGAATGAAAATCTTGCGTCCTAGCCGATAGACGAATGGGCCAAATGCGAAATTTTTCCGCAAAAGCGACTGCAAAATTAGTACTATTTTTTGAATTGACAAAATTTAACCTCTCGAAAAGCTGAAAAAGTTGTGTTTTTTGGTTCTTCTTGGCTCCTGATTGCCGAAAAATGAGTAAATTAGCGCCATGTATGAGAAGCTGAAGGGCATCGTGCTCAACACCATCCGTTACAGCGACAAGCACAATATCGTGCACATCTATACCGATGGGCGCGGCTTGATGTCGTTTGCCGTGCCGCAGGGCAAAACCAGTGCGGCGCGGATGCGCAACGCCATGATGCTTCCCCTGTCGCTGATAGATCTGGAAGCATCGGTGAGGCCTGGCCGCGACTTGGCGCTCATGCGCGAGGTGCGTCGCAACTTCACCATGGCGACGGTTTACAGCGACCCCGTGAAGAATGCCATCGCCATGTTCATCAGCGAATTGCTCACTCATGTCATTCAGGAGCCCGAAGGCAACGATGCCATGTTCCGCTACATCGAGCAGTCGGTGCAGTTGCTGGAGCAGTTGCCAAGTGGAGTCGCCAATTTCCACATTTGTTTCCTCTACCATCTGGGTGGCCATTTGGGCATTCAGCCCAATGTGGAGAGTTATCGGCATGGCTATTGGTTTGACATGACCGACGGCGTGTTCACGCCAAGCACAATACAGGGTCACCAGCATCTGCAGCCCCAAGAGGCGCAGGTGATTTATTTGTTGTCGCGCATGACTTTCAGTAACATGGGGGTGTTCCGTTTCAGTCGTGAGGAGCGCAACCGCATGCTTGATCTCATCATCAGTTACTACCGTCTGCACAACGCTGCCATCGGCACCCTGCGTTCACCCGACATCCTCAAGCAACTGTTCGTATGAAACAAGTTCCAAAAGCCGATGCTTTTGGAACTTGTGATTAGTGATTAGTGGTTAGTGGTTAGTGGTGGGTGGGGTTACCAGCTGCCGCCGCCACCACCACCGCCGAAGGAACCACCGCCGAAGCCTCCCCAGCCGCCGCCGAAGGAGCCACCACCACCGCCACTCCATGAGGAGCCGCCGCGGCCCCAGTCATGACCGCTGGTGATGATGATGGGTCCGCCCCAAGTGCCGGTGTCACCGTTGTTGCGGTTGCCATGGTTGCCGCTGTTGCTCTTGTGAGCCAGGTACATGAAGAAGGCGAAGATGAGGATGAACATGATGAGTGCGAACAGCGCACCGTCATCGCCCTGCTGGGCATAGTCCTTCTCGTTGTACTCACCCGTGGCGAGATCGCGCACGACTTGAGCACCGGCCCACACGCCACCCAGGTAGTCATTCTCCTTGAAGTAGGGAATCATCTCCTGATTGACGATGCGGGTGCTGGTTGCATCGGTGATGGCGCCTTCCAGGCCGTAGCCTGGTGCGATAAACGCCTCGCCCTTGCTTTCGGCAGTCTTGGGTTTGATGAGGATGACAACACCGTTGTTGTTGTCTTTCTTGCCCACGCCCCATTCCTGGCCGATGCTGTAGGCCATCCAAGCCTTGTCATAGTCGCCGAAGTCATTCATGGTGACCACGCAGATCTGGTTGCTGGTCTCCATGGCGATTTTCTCGAGCGAGTCTTCCAGCCACTGGCAGTCACCCAGAATGCCGGCAAAGTCATTGACCAGACGTGGCGGATTGGGACGCGGCGGCACCTGCGCCATCACCATGAGTGAGGTGCAGCACAGCAAGAAGCAAGCCATCAGGCGCCATTTCACGTTATTCCATGTTGCCATATTCGTTGTCGTGGTCATCGTGTTCGTCGTCATCCTCAAGGTCATCGAAGGTGACCTCGTTGCTCAATTCGTTCTCGTCATCACGCTCACCGGGGAAGTACTGTGACAGTCGTTCGCCCATGCGGGCAATGATCTCGCACAAGCCGTCAACCTGGCGTCCCGCTTTGAGGTAACGTCCCAGTTCCTCGACCTCGCCGTCCCAGAATCCCTGAGGGACCGCCTCGTTGATTGCAGTGTCACCCAGAATGGCGAATTTGCGATCCTCGTAGGCGATGAAAATCAAGACGGCGTTGCGGCGTTTGGTGGTGTAAAGGTGCAGACGGTTAAAGGCTCTGGTGGCGCGTTTCATCACATTGCCGCGGCACCGAGGCGTCACATGGACGCAAATCTCGCCCGTCGTGTGACGCTCGGCAGCGGTGATGGCATCGGCGATGCGCCGTTGGCCTTCAGGTGGGATGAAATCAACCAGTGCCATCGTTTACTTACCTTCGCTAGTGCCAAAGTCCACCTTGGGGGCTACATCAGCACCCTCTTGAGCCTTGAAGTAAGGCTTTTCGCCGAAGTTGAAGATACCGGCGATGATGTTGGTGGGGAAAGTGCGGCGCTTGGTGTTGTACTCCTTGGCCACCTCGTTGAACTTGTTGCGTTCAACAGCAATGCGGTTCTCGGTACCCTCGAGCTGGTTCTGCAACTCCAGGAAGTTCTGGTTGGCCTTCAGGTCGGGATAGCTCTCGCTCACAGCGATGAGTCGGCTCAACGCGTTGGTCACGTCGCCCTGTGCTGCCTGATACTTCTGCAGGTCCTCGGGGGTCATGTTCTTGGGGTCGATGGTCACCTTGGTGGCATTGGCACGAGCCTCGATGACGCCCTCCAGGGTCTCTTGCTCATGCTTGGCATAACCCTTGACGGTCTCTACCAGGTTGGGGATGAGGTCAGCACGGCGCTGATACACATTCTCCACGTTACCCCAAGCGGTCTCGACACTCTCTTGAGACTTAACTAAACCGTTATACTTGGGCACAGCCCACAAACCTAAAATGATAACAGCCAGGACAATCAGTCCTAAACATCCTTTTTTCATTGTCTTTAAATTTTTATAAGGTGAATAATATTTTAATCTAACTCGCAAATTTACAAACAACCTTGTAAACTTGTGCAATCCTCATGCCATTTTTTTATCAGAGCCTGCGTTTTGTGCCTCAACCCATGCCGATTATCAGCCGGTGCAAGCTCTGATCAAGAAGGACAGGAAGAGGAAAATCAAAACCCAGGTCAGACAGCCGCCGGTGCGGGGAACTTGAGTCCTGCGTGGCGTGTTTCCCGTGTTGTCGTCATTAAGTATGGGCCGCGGTGCCTCGTACAAACGACGATGAGGGATGAGAATCTGTCGCGGGCCACCGTTGTTGTAAGGGCCGACGGCTCCACCCTGCTCAAGTTGTTGCAAGAGTTCGGCGGCGCGTTCGTCGCTGATGTGGAAACGGTCGCGCAGCATCATCGGTGTGATGGCCGAGCAGGTGGCCAAGAATTTCAAAGCCTCATGATAGAGGGGATCCTGGTCGGGCAAGGGCGGCGGCAACACCGTCACGTCCTCGGGGGCAAGGTCCAGCGCTGTAGTGGAATGCGTGTCAAAACTGGCACCGCAGTTGGGGCAGAAGTGCGCCCCGGTGCTCGCTTCATGTCCGCACTTGGGACAGTTGATGGTGCGCGAGGGCTCGATGGTGGTGTCCAGCTTGAGTTCCTCATGAGGAATGTAAGCATAGTCGCCAATGATTTGCAACTGGCAAAGGCATTGCGGGCAGACGACCTTGTAGTCGCTGTTGATGAGCACCTCGGTGCTCAGGTCCATTTTCTTGCCGCATTTGGGACAGGTGTATATCATAATGACACAATTTTAATGTTGCAAATGTAGTGAAAAAACACGTCAATTCAATGAATACCTGCAAAAACCGTGCCGCATGGCCTTGTGGAGAGGGAAATCAATCGGGGGATGATTTGCCGTTTTGGTTCTTTTCCATTATTTTTGCAGACGATTATGGGAATGGAGATAGAAAGAAAATTTTTGGTCAGCGGTGATGCCTACAAGAAGGAGGTCCACGAGGCGGTCCGCATCACACAGGGTTACTTGAGCTCGGTGCCCGAGCGCAGTGTGCGCATCCGTGTGCGCGGTGACAAGGGCTACATCACCATCAAGGGTGCTGGTAATGCTAGTGGCTTGAGCCGATTTGAATGGGAGAAGGAAATCCCTGTTGATGAGGCCAAGGAGTTGCTCTTGCTGTGCGAGCCCGGTGTGATTGACAAGACCCGTCATCTGGTCAAGGCGGGAGACCTCACGATTGAGGTGGATGAGTTCCATGGCGACAACGAGGGCCTGGTCATGGCCGAGGTCGAGCTACCCGCCGAGGATGCCCCCTTTGAGCACCCCGATTGGCTAGTCAAGGAAGTTACCGGCGATCCCCGCTACTACAACGTCATGCTGGCCAAGCATCCCTTCAAGAGCTGGGAGTGAGATAAACAGTCTTATTGAAAAAACAGGCAACCCATCGGCAGGAGCTGATGGGTTGCTGCTATCATTACTCTGAAAGTGTCACGTCAATACTCGTCAGGGTCGAAGAAGAAGTCATCGTCGTTGGTCGGATAGTCGGGCCAGATGTCCTCGATGGACTCGTAGGTGTCGCCTTCGTCCTCAATCTCCTGCAGATTTTCAATCACTTCGAGAGGTGCGCCACTGCGCACGGCATAGTCGATGAGCTCGGCCTTGGTAGCGGGCCATGGAGCGTCCTCGAGTTTTGTTGCCAATTCAAGTGTCCAATACATAGTAGTTCGTTCTTATGAAATAATCCTGTTTTGAAAAATTGCGCAAAAGTAATACTATTTTTCAATACTAAGCATTTTTATCCCAATAAATTTCTTCGACTTGGTTCTGAATGTTGTTATATCTTGCAAAAACAAAGAAGAAATCGCTCAAACGGTTGATATATTCGAGCACCAAGGGGTCGATGGTGGCGACCTTGGCGAGGGTCACCACGCGGCGCTCGGCACGGCGGGTGACGGTGCGGCAGCGGTCGGCCTGAGCCGACAGGCGAGTGCCGCCCGGCAGCACGAAGCCCTGTGCCGGTGGCAGTTCCTCGTTCATCTGATCCATTATTCGCTCCAGTTCCTCAACGTCCTCTTGCTTCACGCCGTAGAGCGCATCGGCTTTGTCGTTGGCCAGATAGCCACCGATGTTGAACAGTTTGTTCTGTGCTTTGCGCAGCAGGCTGATGATGTCTTGGTCGTCGAGTTTGGTGCTGTGCAGCAGCACGCCGATGTTGGAATTCAGTTCATCGACAGTACCGTAGGCCTCGACGCGCACGTCGTCCTTGTCGACGCGCGTGCCGCTCACGAGCGATGTCTTGCCGGCATCGCCGGTGCGGGTATAAACTTTGCTGATATTCATATCAAATCTTTGTGTTATAGTGTTTATTCTTTCTTCTTAACGTGTAAATGTGCTGAATCTTGTATCGCGCTGCAAGAACCATGCCATGAATCTGCTGACTGACGTAATGGCATTTTAGGCGTTAGGTGTTAGGTGTTAGGCGTTAGGTGTTAGGTGTTAGGCTTTAGGTGTTAGGTGTTAGCTCGCTTCTTGTTCCTCAGCAGGCGAAAAGCCCGTTTTCCGTCAAAAAGCAATGGGCGGTTTTGGGGGTGGATTTTGTAATGTGTTGATATTCATGGCTTCATGTTTTTTGTTGTTATTACAGGGGGTGGGGCGGAAATGATAAAGAAAGTTAAAAGCTATTTCTTTTCCTCACGCTGCAAAGGTACTGTCAGCGCATCATAGTGTCAATGGTAAAAAGGTTTTTTCTTAGTCCTTAGTTTTTAGTCCTTAGTCCTTAGTGGGCATCCGCGTTCGGTTTTTTGAAAACAACTGGAACAACAATCAACAACTTTTTTTCAACAACTGAATGGTCTGAATGTTCTGAGGGTTGCCGCGTGGTTTTTTTCATCGGCGAATTAAACGGATTGTACTGATTGGCTGCCGCGTTCTTTTTGTTGAAAACAACTGGAACAACTAAGACAATTGGGCTTCTACGGTCCTTTTTACCTCACGCTAAGGCGCTAAGGCGCTAAGTATTTGGGGGCTGCCGCGTTCGGTTTTTTAAAAAAGACATTCGCACCCCTGAACTGCACCCCAAAAGTTAGACACAAAACTTTTGGAGTGCAGTTTGTTTATGAAGTACAGTTATGAAGAAAAGCTGAGTGTTGTAATCGAAATCA
>CACZVR010000045.1 GCA_902784675.1 uncultured Bacteroidales bacterium
GGCATCACTGCATTCATCAGCAATATTCAAGAAGTGCTGCGCATGCGTTCGCTATTCAACGCTAAAGCAAAGATCTAAGGTGATTATGCAGAACAGCAAATGCCTGTAGAGCCAATGAGCCTTGGCTTTACAGGCATTTGTTCATCGTTCAGATTTGTATTTGGTCTTAACGATGTTGTAGGAGTTGCGGGTGAGTTCCTGCAGGAGGTCAGCGGGTGCGGTGGTCGGGTCGATGCCGAGCCAATGCCTTGGAGACATGTTGAAGGGTTTGACTATGCTGTCGTGAGTGACCCGCAATTCGTCGATGCGATCGGGCTGGCACTTGAGCGTGACGACACTGAAGTCATCGCAGTCAAAGAACGAGAACATGTGACCATGGACATAGAACACCAACACATCGCTGGCAGAGTGAAACGCCGTGAATGGCATCTTCTCCTCCACATCATCACCTAGCGAGAGACAGAACGTGCGGTAATCTTCGATATTCATGTCAGGCAATGCCCTTACCCATTTCAAAGGCTTCTTGCAACATGGGATTGCCCTCGATGTCACGAGCATCGTTCACGCCACCGCAAAAGATGGTACCGGTCAAACGGCTCTTGGGGTAGCAGTCGATCCATCCTGTCAAGCCAGCCTGGGCACGTTGAGGCACATGCTCCTCGTCCTCGGCAGCGGTGGTGAGCAGATAGACATCGCGGAACTGATAGTCTAGCGGATACATGGCGTTCATGCGGTCGATGAGCGTCTTCATCTGGCCGCTCATTTCATAATAGTAGATGGGTGTTGCCCAAGCCACGACATCGGCCTTCAGCACTCGTGCCATAATGTCGTTCACGTCATCGTTGATGACGCAACGGCCCAGCTTTTGACAAGCCAGGCAGCCCTTGCAAAACTGGATGTTTTTCCCCACAAGGGAAATCTTCTCTACTTCGTTACCGGCAGCTTTGGCGCCTTCCACAAACTGGTCAGCGAGCAAGTCGCTATTTGAGCCTGGACGCAGGCTCGTTGAAATGACGATTACTTTTTTCATTTAAGTGTTTGATGATATTATACTATGGTGCCCACTGGAAGTTATCGGTTCCAGCGGCGATTTCAAAATGATACTTGGCAATGCCCAGGTCCATCTGGGTGTAGCCCACAAGGGAGAAATGACGCTTGGCCACGACGCGAGGCAGTTGCCCCTCTTCGGGCGGGAGGTATTCAAACGAGAATTTCTGCTGATTGATGGCCGTCGGCGCTAACAATGCGGCTTCAACACCACGTCGGAACCAGTCAGGCGTGCTGTCGCTGACGTTGCTCACCTGGTCGATGCGCTTGATCTTGTGCGTCACACCTTGCGTCTCACCATAACCGATAGAGATATAGGCTTGGATGACCTCACCCTCGTTTAGTGTATAGGTCCCAGGAATCTTGGTGTAGCTGAGACCCACCCAGCAAGTGTTCAGCCCGATAGTTTGGGCAAAGAGAACCAGCTGCTCACCGTAATAGCCGATGCGGTCGTCCAGATCTTCGGCTTTCATGCCCGCCATGACGAGATAATCGGTCACCCCACGGAACTTGCCGTAGCGGGCAAACGGACCCAGAAAGGCTTTGGGCTCGTTGCGAATCAACTGGATGTGCAGCCGTCCAGCACTGTTGACCGCAGCAATTTTCTCTTGCAACAGAGCAGCATCCTCGTCGGTCAACGGCTGCGCTTTATAAGCCCTCACGCTGTGGCGGGCTTGAATAGCTTCTTGCAGAGTCATCATCATGAATATTTTTTTGGGGATAGTTGTTTCAGGCGGTCATTCAGTTCATTGACGTCGGTGATGAGGTTCCAGATGCCATCTTCGCTGAGGACGCCGCGCTTGAGGTCGGCAGGCAACAGTCCCGACTCATCGTCGGCGAAGTCCTGTCGCCACAAGTCACTACCGTAGTATTCGTCAAGAGCAGCGATGGCCTCTTGAGCGGCCTCCCACTTGTCAAGAGCGGCCTCAAGGCGTTTAACGGCTGCAGTAGCACTGTTGAGGCGGCGTTCCATCTTGCGGATGCGCGCTATCTGCTGTTTATTGTCTTTCATCGTGAAGTCACTTGATGTCTTAGTTCTTGATGGCAGGTGCCTGCTTGTTATCGCATGCTGTGAGCACCAACAGGATAGCAAAAGCAAATAAAACCTTTTTCATTTCGCCATGCGATTAAACTATGATTACTGATTACAAGTCTAAAAAACACTGACAAATATACATATATTTTTCAAAAATTGATATAAATTTGCCAAAAAACTGAATGATATGATGAACAAGTTGAAAATAACGATAAGCACTTTGATACTGGTGCTGACCGGCATCAGCGCTCTTGCACAGCAGAATTATCCCAAGAATCTCTTCGTTTATGCGCTGGAGAACCGTGTATCCTATCAGGGCAAAGCTCCTAAAATCAGTGACTTTATCACGGCTTTTCTCGACGTGGAGGAGACCGACGAAATGATGGGCAACGTGCGTAGCGCATGGGAGCATTATTTGCGCCATGAGCCCCAGAATCCATGCGTCCAACTCATGGTAGACGAGAAAAACGGCTATCTGCGTTACACATTTGATGCCCGGCTGTGCGAGGATTTTGAAGACCTGGATGCATTAACCTTGTTCGAGATGTGTTACTGGAATTGTGCCGACGGGAAACACAAACTGATTGCCATGAACGTGGTTTCGATGATGGATGGCAAGTATATCATCGGACAATACAGCGGCATCAATTACTATCTCTATGACAATGCTACCCGCCAGATATGGATAGTTTCGGCCGAGGATCTCAATGCCGAGATAGAACCGGCCATTGATGAGGCCAACTATGAAACAGGCGAACTGATGAGGATGAATGATGAGACCGTTGTTGTTTGCAAGCTGCCACAACAGGGAAAGGACATCAACGTGGACATCTATCATGGCAACAGGAAGACATCGACTGGCCTGTTGTGGGACGGTATGCGCTTCAAGAGGCTTTAGGCTTTAGGTATTAGGTGGGTTACCAGAATGATGAAACGATTATGGGCTTTACATATCATCGTTTGCCTCTGCATGTCGATTTGTGTAGGTTTTAATGCCCAAGCGCAGGGTTTGGGGCAACAAGGCACATCGGTTGAGCAAATCACACCTGACGGTTGGCCGCATCAAGAGGCACAAGGCGACCTGAACAAGGACGGCATCACAGACCTCGTTGTGGTGGCAACGCCCGATTATCCCGAGAATACCCTCACGCGCGACGATGGCTACGTCTATAATTTCAACCAGCCCATTTTGGCCATTTATTTCGGCAAGGGACAAGGCCAGCTGCAACTGTGGAAACAATATGACAACGTGATTCCTGCCGACGAAAACGAGTTTTGTCACCACGAAATCGGCCTGGAGATCACGCCGCACGGCACGCTGCGCATAGCCATCGGTGTATTCTGTAGCGCAGGCAGTTACGGAACATCAACTGATGCCTATACTTATCGCTATCAAAATGACGACTTCTGCCTCATCGGCATGGACCATGAGGAGATGATGCGCAACACGGGGGAATGTACCACCGTGAGCGAGAACTACCTGACGTGGAAACGCCAGGTAGTGAAGTCAAACGCCTTTGACGAGACGATGCCAAGCACCGAAAAATGGACTAAATTGCGCAAACGGCCACTCGAAAAACTCGGTGCACGAGAACTGTGATTCAAGATTCAATTACCACCCCAGTCGATGTCCTCGAGTTCGGGCATCTCGCTTGGCTTTAGCGAATTGCAGGTCATCACACTGACTCCCATGCTGCCATATTTCAGATAGTTCTCCTTGGTGTCCACAGTCCACATGGCCACGTTCAAGCCCATGTTGTGGAACGTCTTGACAGTGTTGGCATCGAAGTTGCCGATGGATATGCTGGGGTTGAGGCCGTATTCCTGACACCACTGCTCGTTGCCCTCCCAGTTGGCATTGCACAGCCATTGGCGGGTGAACTGAGGATAGTGGGTGGCGATATACTCCTGAGACTTCTTCATCGACGTGAGGAAGATGACTTTGTCGGACAGTCCCATCTCAATAACCAAACGGGCCAGGCCGTCAAAGTTGCTCATGTCATTATTGTTGATGCCCGTGGTCCACTTGAGTTCGATAACAGGGAAGACGCCCCTCTCGACACAAATAGCCAGATACTCGGCCACAGTGCAGATGTGGCCCGTATAGGTCACGCCGCCACGCGTCTGGGTATAGAGCTCGGCACGCAATTCGGCCAAGGTGGCATCGGCAACGGTGAGGTTACCGCCCAAGCGATTAGTCGTCTCGTCGTGGCTGATGACATAAAAACCGTCCTTGGTCACACGCACGTCGCACTCCAGCCCATCGTAGTCATAGACATCAACACCGTTGCGAAAGGCTTCGGCGGTGTTCTCAACACCGATGTTGCAGCCGCGATGGCCCACGAACAGCGGCTTCCAGGCCCAAGCATCCGACGCAAACATCAGCAGCATGGCCAGTGCAATTACTATGGGCTTAATCATCATTACTTGTATTAATTTTAGTCTTAGGAATAACCAAGTTGAGAATCACACCGGCAAGAGCCGAAAGGCCGATGCCGCTCAACGAGAAGGAGCCCATCGGAAGGATGGCACCACCGATACCCAACGTCAGCACAACGCTGACGATGATGATGTTGCGCGTCTCGTCCAAGTTCACCTTGTGGTTGACCAGATTCTGGATGCCCACCGAGGCGATGGAGCCGAACAGCAGCAGCATGATGCCGCCCAGCACTGCACTGGGGATGCTCTGCAGCACCGCGCTCAACTTACCAAGGACAGAGAACACAATGGCTGTCACTGCAGCGATGCGGATGACAGCAGGACTTGTGATGCGCGTGATTTGCATGGCGCCCGTCACCTCGCTGTAGGTGGTCACGGGAGGGCCGCCAAGGAGAGCTGCAGCCAAACATGCCAAACCGTCACCCAACATGGTGCGGTGCAAACCAGGATCTTTCACAAAGTCCTTGTCGGCGACAGCACCGACAACGAACACATCGCCGATGTGCTCAATCACCGGAGCGATAGCAACGGGTATCATGAACAGGAACGGTTCCCAAGCGAATTCGGGCAATTGGAAATGGGTGATGCTCGACGGCAGGGAGAACCATGGAGCACTGACCACAGCTGAAAAATCCACCAGTCCCATGCACGCCGACACGATGTAACCCACCACGATGCCGCACACCACAGGAACAAGTTTCAACAGTCCGCGTCCCAGCACCAGCACGAGAATCGCAGTCATGAGTGAGATGAAAGCCAACAGCCAGTTGTTCTTGGCCATATCAACAGCCGTTGGCGCCAGCGACAAGCCGATGCAGATAATCACCGGCCCGATGACAACAGGCGGGAACAGTCGTTGAAGCAGTTTCCTACCCTGCCATTTGATGAGCGCCGACATAGTGAAATAGACCAAAGCAACGCCGGCCATGCCAGCCAATGTGCCCGACATGCCCCACTGCTTGGACGCTGAGATGATGGGTGCAATAAAGGCAAAGCTGGAACCCAAAAAGATAGGCACTTTGCCCTTGGTGACCAAATGGAAGATGAGGGTTCCCAAACCAGCGGTGAACAACGCGGTGGCAGGATCAAGCCCCACAAGCAGGGGCACCAAAACTGTGGCACCAAAGGCCACAAACAGGAACTGGATGCCCACAATCGTCTTGCGAGCCGAGGATAGATTAGCGGTTTCCATAGATTTTAACAGATGTCTGTTTTATCGTCACAAAGGTAGTGCAAGCCGAGCACAATAGCAAGAAAAATAGAATAAGATCAAAAATCATATGATTTTTTATGTTTTTTCTTGGTTTTGCGTCATTTTCCTTGTAATTTTGCCGCAGAATTTGCGGCATTAATGTACAAAAAACGCCGCATAACAAGAATTAACCATGTATATCTACGAACGAGAAAACTGGACTGCCTTCCGTTGGGAGAGCAACAAAATCGCCCTACTACTAGACGAAGTTGCGCGCGACCAGGGCAAACTCTATGGCCGGTTGAGCGGACTCGGATTTGACAGTCAACTGCGAGCGGTAGCCGAGAACCTGACACGTGACATCATCTTTTCATCTGAGATAGAAGGCATTCGTCTTAATCCCGACGAAGTGCGCTCATCCATTGCACGCCGACTGGGCATAGATCAGGCGAAGACAATCACTTCAACACGCTATGTTGATGGTGTTGTTGCCGTCATGGTTGATGCCATGGAACATTATGACCAACCATTGACAAAGGAAAAACTATGTGCATGGCAATCAGCATTTTTCCCGACTGGCTTCAGCGGAGGGGTACAGATTGAAGTTGGCCAATATCGCACCCACGAGGAACACATCGTATCGGGATATTTGGGACGAGAACGTGTTCATTACATCGCACCGTCACCAGCCTGTGTTGAGCATGAGATGGAACAATTCATAGAATGGTTCAATTCTGACAAGAACATTTCACCCATCCTGTGTTCGGCAATTGCCCATCTGTGGTTTGTGTCAATCCACCCCTTTGAAGACGGGAATGGACGCTTGTCGCGCATTTTGGGAGACATATTTCTAGCCCGTGGAGACCAGAGCCGTTACAGGTTCTATAATGTCTCGGCTGAAATCAATCGGGACAAGAAGCATTATTATGAGATTTTGGAGCGCACACAACACGGCAATGGCGATATCACCGAATGGATCACATGGTACCTCAATAGATTGCTCAACGCTATCCATGAAGCAAATGCCGTTGTCAACACTGTGCTCAACAAAAGCTTCTTTTGGTTGCACGCTGCCAGCATCCCGATGACAGAAAGGCAAACCAAAACCCTGAATATATTCCTAGATGGCTATGAAGCAAAAATCACTTCCAAAAATTGGGCTAACTTGAACAACTGCTCGACGGATACTGCGAATCGTGATATCCAGGATCTGGTTACAAAAGGTGTTCTACGGGAAGACCTGCCTGGTGCTAAGCGTCCCAGCTATTCCATCATTTTTGCTGGCAACGTTAACGACATCACGTTATTGCTGACTGATGTCAACATCGTTGAGCAGGATGGCTTATTCTATATAACTGGAAACTATCAAGACCTGCCTATTAAGGAACGCATTCTGAAACTGGACGCTGAAAGGTATTTGAAAGGTGATTTGCCATTAAAACACCTTATTGACAAATATTTGACCTTTATTTTAAACACCAATCGTTCATCATGACTGCAAAAGAGATTATAGGGTATATGGAGTCGCTGCAAAACGAGAAGCAGCGGCATGTGCTGATGGGGTTCTTCAAGACGGGACCAGGCGAGTATGGCGAGGGCGACGAATTCCTGGGGCTGAAGGTGCCACAGACGCGCGAGGTCGTGAAACTGGCAGTGCACGACACGCCGCTCGACGAGGTGCACGAGTTGCTGATGTCACGGTGGCACGAGGTGAGGCTGTGCGGATTGCTGATGCTTGTCGAGAAGTTCGGCAAATTGGCAAAAAAACGGCTGGAAAACGATGAGAAGGCCATCCAGGGTCGCGATGAAATCGTGAAAATATATCTGCAACATGCCGAACAAGCCAACAACTGGGACCTGGTGGACTTGTCAGCGCCCAAGATTCTGGGGCACTGGCTGTTGCTGCCCACCCATTTGGGCGACAAACAGGAGATTATCGATGATTTAGCGGCCAGCGACTGCCTGTGGCGTAAACGCATGAGCATGGTGTGCACCTGGAAGACGACACAGCAGGGCGACCCGTCATGGTGCCTGCGCTATGCCGAGTGGCACCTGCATCACCCGCATGACCTGATGCATAAGGCCGTGGGGTGGATGCTGCGCGAGATGGGCAAACGGTGCAGCATGGAACTGCTGCGCCAATTCCTAGAGCGACATGCACACGAAATGCCGCGCACCGCCTTGCGCTATGCCATTGAGCAGATGACGGATGACGAGCGCAAGTATTGGATGAAGTATTAATGAGGTATTCGGAGCGAGCTTTTCACATATCCTGAAGGGCTCACATCCAAAAGCGAGTGGCTCAAGTGTTGAGCAGGATTATTTTTTCGGTGTTTCGCGTGGATAGGGGTTGGGCTTGACCAGCATGGTGTCGGTCTCAATGTCGGTGACCACAAACTTGGTATTACCTCTCCACAGGACCTTTCCCTTGTACTCTTTGTAGGTGAGGACGACGCGCTGGCCATCATGAGAATACAGGGCAGCCTTGCGCACGAGGCTGTCATTGGTGATGCTGAAACGGAAGTCACTGTGCATGGCGACAATCGTGTCCTCAACGTAGCTCTCGCTGATCATCTCACCCTCATAGGTCGTGAACAGCGTACCCTCGTCGCTCACTTTCATAATCCACCCTTTCTCCTGGCTTACCCGGTAAGGATGGAAATAGTATTGCCAAATCCACCATCCCAAGAACAATGCCATGGCAGCGATGATCAAGACCAGCACGACTTTGAACGAACTGCCTCGCCGCTCAATAGTGGCTTCTTTTATCTCGCGCTCTTCACGCTCTCGCTCGGTTTCCTGGCGCTGCTCGACATGCTCCTCGGGAGCGTCGTCGGTGAAATAATCGTTGAAATTATCGTCCATCTTTCAGGTGGTGTTAATCTATAGAATTACAGTTTGATTTCGTCATTGGTGGTATCTACCACGGTCTTGCCGCTCTCGATGCGGTTGCGGTCAATGGCCATGCTGGTGAAAGCATAGATACCGAGCACGATGAGCAGCAGAGTCTGGAATCCCCACACCAGCATCGCGAATGCTGTGGCCTGGGGGTCAAAGTTGCCGGGAGTGAACTTGCCCACCCCGTAGAGCGACAGGCCGAAGATTGTGGCGACATGCCATGCACCCAAACCACCGTTGGTGGGCACACCCATGCCGATGCTGCTGAGCACGAACACCACCAACACCGCCAGCACACTCAAGCCGCTGGTGAAGGAGAACGCCTTGCAAGCGAGATACATCTGCAGGAAATAGCAGCCCCAGATGAGGATGGTGAGCAACAAGAACCACCACTTGCCTTCCATGCGGGTGATAGCGGCGAAGCCCTCCCATAGGTTGCGTGCCATGAGTTGGATTTTCTTAATCACTTTGTTCTCGGTCTTCATCACCATCAGCCAGCCGAAGACTGCGATGGCTACCGCAGTACCCAGCCATACCCTGATGTCGCTGGCGATAGAAAGGAACTTCTCTTTGGTATCGGGATAGGTGTCCATGAATTGGCCGAAAGCACCTTGTGCCATCATGAAAGTCGCCAAGGTGAGCAGCAGCACGGTAATGGTGTCGGTGAGACGATCGGCGACCATCGAGCCCATGACCTGGGTGACCGACGCCTTCTGACGGTTAGCGATGTATCCGCAGCGCCACACCTCGCCCAGACGCGGGAAAGCCAAATTGACGACATAGGTGCCGAAGATGCTGTTGAGCACAGCGCTGAACGACGGTTTGACATTGATGGCATTGAGTTGCAGACGCCAACGTAATGCCCTGAAGACATGGCTCATGATGCTCACTATCGCCACGGCACCAAACCACCAATAGTCAACATCGGTCTTGAGGGTTTCCATCATTGAGTTGACATCTACATTCTTGTAAAGGAAATACATCAGACCCACACCGATGAGAAGTGGAATACCGTATTTTATCAGATAAGAAATCGCCTTTTTCACATTTTTTCGATTAATGTTGAACAAAAAGTAATCTCGCTTGCTGCCGAACGCAAAAAAATGGCTAACTTTGCACATTGCAATCGACGCAGCAAAGAGCGTGCAAAGTTAACAATAAAAGCACAATAATGCGGAAAGTTAGAGCAAAAAAGTCACTGGGGCAGCATTTCTTGACCGATTTGTCTATTGCCGAGCGCATAGCCCACACGCTGGATGACTACAAACACTTGCCAGTGCTTGAGGTGGGTCCGGGTATGGGTGTGCTCACGCAGTTCCTGCTCGAAATGGGACTTGATCTCACCGTTGTGGAGCTCGACAGCGAGAGCGTGGACTACCTGAACGCCTCATTCCCGCAACTGCATGGTCGCATCATCGGCGAGGACTTCCTGAAAATGGACCTGCACAAACTGTACGGCGACCGCCCCTTCTGCGTCATCGGCAACTACCCCTACAACATCTCGACACAGATTTTCTTTAAAGTGCTGGACTATCGCGACCAGGTGTTGTGCTGCAGCGGCATGTTGCAGCGCGAGGTGGCACAGCGCATCGCCGAGCCGCCGGGCAGCAAGGCCTATGGCATCCTGTCGGTGCTGCTGCAGGCATGGTATGACATCGAGTACCTGTTCACTGTTGATGAGCATGTGTTCAATCCGCCTCCCAAGGTCAAGAGCGGTGTGGTGCGCCTCGTGCGCAACAGTGTGACCGACCTGGGCGTTGATGAGCGCATGTTCAAACGCGTGGTCAAGGCCGCCTTTGGCCAGCGCCGCAAGATGTTGCGCAGTTCACTGAAGCCCATTTTCTCCAACAACCCGTCGGTGATGGAACGCGATGTGTTCCGACAACGTCCCGAGCAGTTGGGCGTGGAGGATTTCATTGCCCTGTCGCGGCTAGCCCTTGAGCAGCCGCCATCGGTTCCCTGACGGTTCATCGCCCCACAGCGGGCATAAGCCGTTACAACCAGTCCACAATTTTCAACCCTTAAGACAACGAAACTGCAATGAAAGAATTTACCGAGGAATATCTGGATCAACTCAACGACCTCATTGACAAGAAAGACGAGGAACTGGTCAAGGCGCAAATCCAAGATCTGCATCCCGCCGATATCGCCGAACTGGTGGGCGATCTCGATGACGAGGAAGCCCTGTTCATCATGCTGCTGCTTGATGACGAGACAGCAGCCGATGTGCTGGTTGAACTGGACGAAGACCAGCGCCATGACTTGATGGAACTGATGCCCAACGAGGAAATCGCCAAGCAAGTGGAACAGATGGACGCCAACGACGCTGTCGATGTGATTCAGGAACTTGATGAGGAAGATCGTGAGGACGTCATCAGCCATATCGACGATGTGGAGCAGGCAGGCGACATTGTTGACCTGTTGCAATATGACGAGGATACCGCCGGTGGTTACATGTCCACCGAGATGGTCGTCGTGAACGAGAACATGTCGATGCCCGACTGTATCAAGGCCATGCGCCAGCAAGCCGAGGACTTGGATGAAATATACAATGTCTATGTCGTGGACGATGACAACCGCTTGAAGGGCATCTTCCCGTTGAAGACCACCATCACCAATCCGTCGGCGTCCAAGATCAAGCATGTCATGGAGCCGGACCCCATCAGCGTCCGCACCGACACTCACATCGAGGACGTCGCTCTTGACTTTGAGAAATATGACCTTGTGGCCATGCCTGTCGTGGACAGCATCGGTCGCCTGGTGGGACGCATCACCATTGACGACATCATCGACCGCGTGCGTGAGCAAGGAGAGGACGACTACCAGTTGGCATCAGGTATCTGGGGCGACATCGAGACCGACGACAACGTGTTCCGCCAGGTGCGAGCCCGTTTGCCGTGGCTGCTCATCGGACTGGTGGGTGGTATCATCAACGCCTTGATTCTGGGCGGTGGCGAGGGTGACGCCGACCTGCTGCGCATCTTGCCTGGCTTGGCACTGTTCATTCCGTTGATTGGTGGTACTGGCGGTAACGTGGGCACCCAGTCGAGTGCTATCGTCGTTCAAGGTCTGGCTAACGGCAGCCTGGACATCAAACATGTGGGCAAGCATCTGTTCAAGGAGTTCAGCACTGCTCTCATCAACGCGCTGGTGATGGGTCTGCTCATCTTCCTGTATGCCCATTTCTTCCCCGTTGATAATGACCCGATGAAATCCAACATTGCCGCCGCTGCAGTGACCACATCGTTGTTCCTTGTGGTGATGTTCGCCTCACTATTCGGCACTGTGGTTCCGCTGGTACTTGAGCGCATGAAGATTGACCCTGCCATCGCCACAGGCCCGTTCGTCACAGTGACCAACGATATTGTGGGCATCACCATCTACATGGCCATCAGCGGTTGGCTCATCAAGGTCTTCACGGCCATGATGGGATAGCCTTTTTCAAGATTTCCAAAGGAAAAGCCCCTCGGCTGCAGCCAGTTGTGCTACCAGTTGCAGAAATTGTCCAGAGGGGTTGTAAAGCGACACATGGATGTCTCCCCCACTGGCGGTGATCAAAGCGTCACCGTCATTGATGAGCACGCACATGTGGCCGTTTTGCAGGCTAGCAGTCAACCATGACACCAACGCCTCGGGAGAGGGATTCTTCACCCACTCATCATCATGATTCACCATCAGGTCATGATAGCAGTTGAGTTTCAGCAACACTTCGGCAAAACGGCGGCACAAACGCCCGTGCCGCGGCTCTTGCAGGTAATACTGCTCCACGTTGAAGAACTGGCCAGCGCTATCCTGCGGCACTCTCAACGGAAGCAAGTCAATGACCCAACAGGGCTGCTCAAGCAGCTGCTCCACTATTTCGTCATAGTTCTTTTCCATATCACCTGCAAAAATAACATTTTTTCTTAAAACTAAATGGGATGCATCGACTCATGGAACTTCACGCCAAGGCGCCAAGTTTTATGAGAAGACTGTCGCAGCCGTTTTTAATAATGCGAATTCCGCTAATTAAACTAATATTGACATCCACATTGCGGGCAGGAGTCGGCACATTTACGTCAAAAAGCAACGAGGTGTTTTGGAGGCGGATTTTGTAATACGTTGATATTCATAGCTTCATGTATTTGATTGTTATTACAATGGGTGGGGCGGAATTGATAAAGAAACTTAAAAGCAATTTCTACCCCTCACGCAGCAAAGGTACAATCTCAGCCACAAGGGGTCAATGATAAAAAGGTTTTTAAGTTGGCATCTGTGAGAATGGATGGACTGGATGACCTGGACTGATTGGACTGACTGGACTGACTGGTGGAGATAAAAATGTCCAAATAAATTTGGCATATCGCTCACCTTGCACTACGCTGAGGGCTGCGCCCTCGAAATTAGGCTGCGGTTCGGAAAAAGCAAAAAAATTTGCTTTTTCACTCACCTTGCACTACGTTGAGGGCTGCGCCCCCGAAATTAGGCTGCGGTTCGGAAAAAGCAAAAAAATTTGCTTTTTCGCTCACCTTGCACTAATTTTGCCAAAAATAATGGCGAAGATAGGCTGCATCTCGGCATAAAAACAAGTAAACTTGTTTGTTCTGCGCTCGATTTGCACTACGCTGAGGGCTGCGCCCCCGAAATTAGGCTGCGGTTCGGAAAAAGCAAAAAAATTTGCTTTTTCGCTCACCTTGCACTAATTTTGCAGATTGTAACTAAATTACTGCATTACCGTGAGCAATAATAATGACAAGAATATGAGCGGCTTTGACCGCTTTCGTGACCGCCACCCCGTCTTGCTGAACTCGGCATTGATGGCGCTGGCGCTCGTGGCGCTGGGCTATATCGCCCTGCTGTTTATCGACGTGTTCACTTCGCATGGCCAGCAAGTGCAGGTGCCTGACGTGCGCAACTTGCCCTTCGAGAAGGCGGTTTCCATCCTGGAAGACGCAGGCCTGCGTTGGGAAATCAGTGACTCGACCACTTTCTATGAGAACTACCCGCCGGGCACTGTCATTGATCAAGACCCCAAGGCCAAGTCCTATATCAAGAAAATACGTATCATCTACTTGAACGTGAATGCGATGCATGCGCCCATCATCCCGTTGCCCAAACTGGTTGATTTGCCGGGCCGTCAAGGTCTAGCCACCCTGAAGGCGATGGGCTTCAAGCATGTGACCATGGACAGCATTCCCAGCGAGAATGAAGGCTTGATCCTGCAAGTGACCGTTGACGGCCACAGTGTTAAACCGGGCAGCCCCGTGAGTGTGAACAGCAGAATCAAGATTACCGTGGGTGACGGCTCGATTGTTGACCTCAACCCCGAACAAATCATCGATCCTGCACTCATGGACTCCATCGATGAACTCAACTATGAGGAGGATCAGAAGCGATATGAAGAGGAATTGAAGGCCGCCCAAGCCCGCGCCGAGCAAGAACGCAAAGAGCAAAGTTCACAGGAGAAGAAAGACCAGGGCTCAGATAAAAAGAAAGATCAGAGCAAGGATAAGAAAAAGAATAATTAGGCTTTAGGTGTAAGGCTTTAGGTGTTAGGCTTTAGGTGTTAGGTGTTAGGTTTTAGGCATTAGACGTTAGCGCGTTAGGCTTTAGGTGTTAGGTTTTAGGCATTAGGTGTTAGCGCGTTAGGCTTTAGCAATATAGACTATAAACTCTAAAAACATGGCGCTGGACGACGAGCTGCTGGACGACGAATTGGAGACTGGCGGCAAGGACGAGATACAGTATGAATACAGCGAGCCCGACTTCACCGAGGACGGGCGCGACTACTGGGAGCACTACCACTATGTGGTGGAGCCGGGTCAGGTGTTGCTGCGCATCGACAAATATCTGGTGGAGCGCATCAAGGGCACCAGCCGTAACCGTGTGCAGAACGCTGCCGAGGCGCAGTGCATCCGCGTGAACGGCCGCCCCGTCAAGAGCAACTACCGTGTGCATCCCGGCGACGTCATCAGCGTGGTGATGGACCGCCCCCGCTATGAGTGCGAAATCGTCGCCCAAGACATCCCATTGAATATTGTCTATGAGGACGCCAGTCTGATGGTCGTCAACAAGCCCGCCGGCATGGTGGTGCATCCCGGGCATGGCAACTTCGACGGCACGCTGGTCAATGCGCTGGCGTGGCACTTCAAGGACAACCCAGACTATGACGTAACCGACCCGCGCCTGGGCCTGGTGCACCGCATCGACAAGGACACCAGCGGTCTGCTGGTCATCGCCAAGACGCCCAATGCCAAGACCTCGCTGGGCGCCCAGTTCTTCAAGAAAAGTACCAAACGGCAGTACATCGCCGTGGTGTGGGGCGAGATGAAAGAGCTGGACGGCACCGTGACGGGCAACATCGGGCGTGACCCACGCGACCGCGTGCTGATGAAAGTATTCCCTGACGGCGATCAAGGTAAACATGCCGTCACCCACTGGCATACTCTGGAGAATCTGGCTCATGTTGCTGTTGTGCAATGTCAACTTGAGACTGGCCGCACGCACCAAATCCGTGTCCACATGAAACACATCGGGCACCCGCTGTTCAACGATGCCCGCTATGGCGGCGACCAGATTCTGCGTGGCAACCGCTCATCCAGCTATGCCCAGTTTATCCACAACTGCTTTGAGCTGTGCCCGCGCCAAGCCTTGCATGCCAAAACTCTGGGCTTCGTTCATCCCGAGACGGGCGAGCAGATGGACTTTGACAGCGACCTGCCCGCCGACATGGCTGCCCTCATCACCAAGTGGGAAGACTATGCCCGCAACCTCGCCTCGAAGTAACAACAACGCGGCATATTTGAAATAAAAAGAAAACAATAAGTACAATAAATACAATTCTTGGTTATTGGCCTTATCGGATTGTACTTATTGTATTTATTGTTTTGCTTTCTGACCCAATGGCTTGAAGCGGTGACTCTTGTTGTTTTCAAAGAAAAACTGCGGTTATAATCACGAGAAGAAGCTATAAGACCGCGACTACAACCGCAATGAAGCAGATTTACTGTGTAGTGAAGAGGATTTGCAGGTCGGTTTAATTCTCTTTCTTCTTGGCGTCGAGGTGGTAGGTGAACGAGATGCCGATGTAGTGGTGCAGCGTGTCCTGCCACTCGTTGGTCTGCTGATAGGCAGTCTGGCTACTCCAGCGATAGTCATCCTGGTTAAGAATGTCCTCGGCAAAGAGCCTGATTTGACCTTTGTTCTTCAGGATTTTCCAAGTGATGGAGGCACCCCAAAGCAGACAGTCACGGTTCATTCCGCTGGAGATATAGCCGCGCCGCATATACTC
>CACZVR010000046.1 GCA_902784675.1 uncultured Bacteroidales bacterium
TTGACAACCGGATAGAAGATGACATTAAAGCGCGGGAAATGTTTGCGATAGAAAATGAGCATCGCATCATAGAACACTCTGACATAACGCATCGAGTCCTTGTGCGTGCTCTCGCCCTTGTAATGAATCATGGGCGTGGGCAGGAACCAGTTCTTGTAACCCGCCTTGACGATGCGGTAACTCAAGTCGATATCCTCGCCATACATGAAAAAGTCTTCATCAAAGCCATGCAGTTGCTTGAGCACATCGGTGCGGCACAGCATGTAAGCACCCGACAGGATGTCGATGCACTGCGGCTCGGTGTCACTCAAGTAGCGCAAGTGATACTTGGCGAACAACGGGGAACGCGGGAACAGTTTGGAAAGACCGAAAATCTTGCAGAAAGACACCCATGGTGTCGGGAATGCCCGCTTGCTCTCGGGCAAGAACACGCCATCGGCATCCATCATTCTGGCTCCAATGGCTCCACACTTGGGATGCGAATGCATCCATGCGATGCCCTCCTGCAGGCACTGTGGTGTGATAATGGTGTCAGGATTGAGAATGAGCGTGAACTCCCCACGGGCTTGCATGATGGCCTGATTATTGGCTCTAGCAAAACCCACATTCTCCTTGTTCTCGATGAAAGTGACTTGAGGGTGACGCTGCCGCGAGAAGTCGATACTGTCGTCACACGACAAGTTATCGACAACAACTATCTCGCAAGACATATTCCCCATGGCCTGCTCCACAGCACGCAAAGTCTGCTCCAGCAAGTACTTCACGCGATAGTTGACGATAACGACGGTTAATTCCATATCAGACATAACGCGGATTCAATCGTTTTCACACCCATAACTCAATGCAGCGCCAAGGGCAGTGCAATAGGGGGCATACTTGGGTATGTGAAAATTCACTTTATACAAGTTTTCCAACTCATGGAGGACGTATTTACAAGATGTCAGTTCAGTGAGTTTGCCAATGAGCACAAAGTCCTTGAAACCGCCATTGAGTTGCGACAGCACTGCGGCCGAGCCGATGGTTTCCAAAACCATGTGGATGATACCGGCAGCAATATCATTATCGGTCGGTCTCTTATTCAACACACCTGCAAAGAGTGATGCGGTGGCGTCTCTCGTCAATCCGTCAAGAGGACCACTGCAGATTTCACCGATCGTCAAGTTCACACTGTTGGGATATCCTTCATCGGCCAGTTCAGTTATCTCTTCAATATTAGTGGTATTGAGCAACAATTTCGACAACCCCAACAAGGTTCCGCCACCCATTCCGATGCCTCCCAGGTGCTTGATGTCATCGCCGTCAACACGGACCAACGATGTTCCTGTTCCCATCGAAACGACGATAAAATGATCCAGCCCGCTGTCAAATCTTGCGCCCAAGCCGTTAGCTACAAACTCGTCAACATAAGAAGTGAGGCACCCAAATAACGGAGATGTCAAACCTTTGGCACCTACCCCTGTCAGTTTAATATGCTCAATTTCCTCTAGTGGGATGTCCTTGTTTTGCTGCAGATAACGGCCCAATGCGCCATAGATTCCGGACGTTGAATCACTGCACGAGATTGACATGGGCGTCATGATGCGCTTGCCGTTCTCGATGCCTATTATCTTGGTTGAGCTGATGCCCGCGTCAATTCCAATAACTATGCTCATTACGATACTCTCGCAGTTTTTTTTCTGATTCTAAAACTATTTAGTACTAATTGTTCGTGGGGTCATTAGGCAGACTGAGCCACAAACGGTAACGACTGCCGAACCGTGAAACGGCTTCGCGCCACAAATCATCGTCACCGTCACCCATGATTAGCTGCCTGTCGCCTTGGTTGAGCACCGCCCAATCATGACGTTCCAGTTCGCTAGCCAGCTGATCCTTTCCCCAGCCACTGTATCCCACGATGAACTTGATGCGACCCTCGATGGGAGCGCCCAACTCCACATATCGCTTAATGGCCTCAAAATCACCTCCAAACCACACATTGTCTCCCACACCGATAGCCTCGGGAATGACTTCAGGCCCCAGAGTGTGGACATAGAAAAGCATTTGGGTGCCAACAGGGCCACCCAAGAAAAGTGGGATTTCCTCGGTGCTCTCTATGTCAGGTAGGATGTCACGCAGGTTATAGCCCATGTAGTGATTCACCATCACTCCCATGGCGCCGTCACCTTCGTCAGCATCCACCATGAGCACCAGAGAGCGCTTGAAAAAAAAGTCGCCCACTGTGGGTTTGGCAACAAGCAGTGAACCACGCACCGGCTGTGGTTGCTCGTCATTGAGATGGAATATGTCCTGGTCCCAATCGTTCATGTCGCAAATGTACGAAAAAAAGTGCAATCAGCATTCAATTCATTCAAAATCTTGCCCCATACCGTGTTTTCTTGCCCATAGCAAAGAGAAAAGGCATGATATTTGCTTTCATTTCAAATAAAACAACCCTCTTCACGTTATAAAATAAAGAAATAATACCTAATCAAGATAGCAATGAAAGTGATGAAATTCGGCGGGACCTCGGTCGGAAGCATCGAGAGCCTGCGCAATCTCAGAGATATTGTCAATGCCGAGGCCAAGCCTGTACTCGTCGTGGTTTCGGCAATGGGCGGATTTACCAACCAATTGCTTGCCATGTGCGAGCAGGCACAACAACGCGACATATCGTTCATGGAGACGCTCGAAGCAGCACGGCAGCGCCACCACGAAGCCATTGACGGCGTGGTTATAGAGTCAATGCGCCAAGAAGTGCATGCCACCATCGACCGCTTCATCGACGAGAGTCTCAAGCCCTATTATCTGGCTTTAGGGACCAATCCTCACATGCCCGTCGACGAAATGGAACGCCTGTGCGATGCTATTGTCGCTCATGGCGAGATTCTGTCGTCGGCCATCGTGACTGGCATGTTTGAAGACGGTGTTCCTCATCTGTCGCTCAACTACATGCGCACGGTTCCCGATGGCACAGGACGCATCCTCGATTGGGAGGAAACCGAACGACTGGTCAAGCAGGACTTTGCCACCATCGATGATGGAGTGCATGTGGCTCAAGGCTTTATCTCACGCGACAAGACAAGCGGCGATGTGACCAACTTGGGACGCGGAGGCAGCGACTATACAGCAGCAATCCTCGCATCGTTGCTCGATGCCCAAGCGCTTGAAATCTGGACCGACGTGGACGGTTTCATGACTGCAGATCCGCGCACACATCCCGAAGCCACAGTGATTCCGCAGATGACATATGCACAAGCCCAAGAAATGTGCGACGCTGGTGCCAAGGTCATCTATCCACCCACTATCGCCCCTGTGGCAATGAAGCACATCCCGGTTTGGGTGAAAAACACTTTCAATCCATCGTCCCCGGGAACGGTTATCATCGACTGATCATGCTGTACTATAGCACCAAAAACAAGCACAATACAGCGACGCTGGAACAAGCCGTCACACGAGGTGTCGCACCTGATGGTGGACTGTACCTGCCGCAGCGTCTGCCTCGTCTGCCTAAGGCTTTCTTGCGCAACATGGCTGGAATGACCCTGCAGGAACTGGGGTATGCAATCGCCGCCTTTGCCCTTAAGGATGATGTGCCAGCCGATGTGTTGCATGATATCGTCAACAAGACATTTCATTTCGAGATTCCGCTGGTGAAGACGCCCAACGGACGCTATGTGCTGGAACTGTTCCATGGACCCACGATGGCCTTCAAGGACGTGGGTACCAGTTTCATGGCCCGACTGCTTGACTATTACCGCAAGAATCACCCCGAGTGGAGCACCCTCAACGTGCTTGTGCCCACCAGCGGAGACACGGGCAGCGCGGTTTCCAACAGTTTTCACAACATGCCTGGTGTCAATGTGTATGTGCTCTACCCTAAAGGCGCCGTGAGCATCATTCAGCGTGCGCAGTTCGCAACGCTGGGTGATAACGTCACCGCCATCGAGGTGGACGGCACATTTGACGATTGCAAGCAACTCGTCGAGAGGGCTTTTATGGACCACGAACTGAACGATGCCTTGCGCCTGACCAGTGCCATGTCAATCAACTATGCCCGCTTGGTTCCCCAGATGATTTATTATTTCTGGGCCTATGTCCAACTGGCCATCGCAGGAGAAGATGTGGACAATCTCGTCTTTTCTGTACCGTGTTCCAACCTGGGCAATTTGGCTAGCGGACTGCTTGCCCAGCAGATGGGCTTGCCTGTCAAGCGATTCCTCAGCGTCGAGAACCAGAACAACATTTTCTATAACTACGTCAAGACCGGCATATTCACACCCAAACCCACACAATACAGCATTGCTCCCGCACTCGACGCTGGCTGTCCCAACAACTTTGAGCGCATTGTTACACTGTTGGGCAGTCACGAAAACATCTGCAATCACATTCACGCCTACAGCTATGATGATGAGCAGATTATCGAGACCATACAACAGACCCACAGCAATGAGGGCTATATGCTTGACCCGCACACCGCGGTTGCCTATCGCGCATTAGACGAGGATCTGCAATCTGGCGAGGTTGGCATCGCATTGGGCACAGCATCTCCCGCCAAACTGTACCCTCTGATGGAACGCATCACCAAGGAGCCCATATTGTTGCCTAAACAACTGGAGCAATTCCTGAACGCTGAGCCCCAAATCACCAAGATGAAAAACGGCTACACGACGTTCAAACGCCTGTTGCTGAGCAGCAACGGCATCTCTATTCCAGTAAGGCCCGATTTCGGAGAGAAATAGCCTTTCGGCCTAAGAAATCATAGTAAGAAAAAGAGGGAGACGCCCAGTACCGAGATGACGGCGCCCAGAATACTTTTTGCCGTGATGGGTTGCTTGAACAACCACCATGCAGGCAAGATGATGATAATGGGAGTCAAGGCCATCAACGTGCTGGCGACACCGGCTGCGGTGTACTGCACAGCGAGCAATGAGCACCCCACCCCGACAAACGGCCCGAAAATTGTTGTCATCACAGCGGCTACCATACCTTTGCGGTCACGCACACCTTTTTGCAACGGTTTGAAGCCTTCAGTAAACCACATCAACAACGTGAATCCGATGACACCGGCCACACAGCGGAAGAAATTAGCATGGAAGGGCAACAGCCAAGGTTCCATCGATGTTGTTAGTGAAGCATCATAATGGTTCATACCAATCTTGCTTAGCACCAATCCAACGCCTTGACAGACAGCAGCCCCGATAGCAAACAGCACGCCTGCCAACGGCAATTTCAGGGAGAGTTTGTGATGATCACCACGCCCCAACACCGAAATGGCGATGCCTGCTAACGTGACTAACATGGCAAGCATGGATTGAGGACGCAACTGCTCACCCAAGGTGAACCATGCAGTGACAGCTGCCGCAATGGGGGCAAGCGTCATGAACAGCTGACCGAATTTAGAGCCGATGATGATATAGCACTGGAACAAGCAGAAATCACCGATGACATAGCCCACCAGTCCCGACAGCATCATCCACAGGTAAGCCTCGGTGCTGGCTCCGGCAGGCAACGGTGTCCCGCCCACAAGCCAAAACAAAACAGCCGAGAAAACAAGGGTGATAACCATGCGCGTGAGGTTCAGCGTCAGGTTTCCCATGCGTTTACTGCCAAACTCACTGAGCAACGCTGTCGCTGTCCATGAGAAAGCCACCCCTATTGAAATCAGTTCACCGATGTATTGCATGCGGCAAAGGTAATGCAAGCTGGAGACAATGCCAAATATATTTTCTTCTACTTGAAAAATGACATGATACACTAAAACATTTTTTTGATTGCTTTTTATGTTCAACTATCACTATTTTTACTACATTTGCACATTATAAATAAACAATTCGCCCGTTGGTTAATGACAACGGGCTGGATAATAATGTATTAAGGCTAAAAACTAAACGATAATATGAGCACAACAACTGCAGGAAAGAAAAAGAACCGTCGCAGGAGCATCGTTCGCAAGATGTGGACCTGGTTCGCCATCATTGTGGCATTAATTGTTCTGTTATTCGTGTTAATTTATAATGGCGTGATCGGTTACATGCCGCCCATCGACCAGTTGAAGAACCCCACCGATAAGTTCGCCTCGACCATCTATAGTGCCGACGGTGTGGAGATGGGCCGTTACTACCGCAGTCGCAGCAACCGCATCTATGTCGATTTCGACGAGATGTCGCCCTACTTGACCGATGCCCTCATCGCCACCGAGGATTCCCGCTTTGACGATCACTCAGGAATCGATGTTCGCGCTATCGGACGTGCTATCATCAAGCGCATCATCATGGGTCAAAAGAGCGCCGGTGGTGGCAGCACCATCACGCAACAGTTGGCCAAACAGTTATACTCCCCTGAATCTCACAACATCTTTGAACGCGCCTTGAAGAAGCCTGTTGAGTGGGTTATCGCCGTCAAACTCGAGCGCTACTACACCAAGGACGAGATCATCAAGATGTACTTCAACCAGTTTGACTTCCTCAATAATGCCGTGGGCATCAAGATGGCTTCGGAGGTTTATTTTGACAAGGAACCTAAGGACTTGAACATCCAGGAAGCCGCAACGCTGGTGGGCATGTGCAAGAACCCGTCTTACTTCAATCCTGTTCGCCACACCGAGCGCACCCGTCAGCGCCGCAATGTTGTGTTCGAGCAAATGGTGAAAGCCGGATTCCTGAGTCAAGCCGACTGCGACCAGCTCAAGACGTTGCCTCTCGTGATCAAATTCAAGAAACTGGATCACAATGATGGCCCCGCACCTTACTTCCGCGAGGAACTGCGCCGTGTGTTGAGTGCCAAGAAGCCCAACCGCAAGGATTATCCCTCTTGGAATCAGCAAGCGTTCATCGACGACTCTGTGGCTTGGGCAGTGAATCCGTTGTACGGCTGGTGCAACAAGAACACCAAGCCCGACGGCTCACATTATGATATCTACACCGATGGTCTGAAGATTTACACCACCATCGACTCTCGCATGCAGGAGTATGCCGAAAAGGCTGTTCACAAGCACATGAGCAAGACCTTGCAGCCTGCCTTCCTGCGTGAACGTGGTGGCACCAAGAACCCCTACACGAACAACAAGCAGGAGCTTTCCAGCGCCGGCAAGCAAGCACTCATCAATGCTGCAATCCGTCACAGCGAGCGCTACCGCGTTCTCAAGCAGTCGGGACTCAGCGATGCCGAGATCATGGAGAACTTCAAGAAACCTGTGCAGATGCACTTGTTCAACTATGAGGGCGGCTTTGACGCCCAGATGTCACCGCTTGACTCGCTGCTTTACACCAAGTCGTTCTTGCGTTGCGCCATGATGTCGATGGATCCTGTGACAGGTTTTGTGAAAGCCTATGTGGGCGGTCCCAATTTCCGCTTCTTCAAGTATGACATGGTGTCGACAGGTCGTCGTCAAATCGGTTCTACAGTAAAACCCTTTGTCTACTCCCAGGCGATTGAGAACGGTGGTCTGACCCCCTGCTCTACCCGACCCGGCGGTGCGCCCAACATCATCTGGCACAACGAGGTATACAATCCTGCAAACGAAGGCAGTGGCGGCGGAATGACACTGAAACAGGCGCTGACCTACTCCAAGAACTGGATTTCGGCCGGTTTCATGCGAGGCACGCGTGAGAACTGGATTGAACGCAACGGCTACTATACCATGACACCCGACGAGTTGGCAAGGTGGATGCACAGTTTTGGCATCACCAGCTATCTCGACCCTGTGCCCGCCTTGAGTCTGGGCGCATGCGAGGTGACGCTGCGCGAGATGGTTGCCGCCTACTCTGCTTTTGCCAACGGCGGTATGCGTGTTGAGCCCGTTTATGTGTCTCGCATCACCGACAACCGCGGCAATGTGCTTGCCGAGTTCACAGGTAATCAGACCGAAATCATGAGCGAGGACACCTACCTGAAGATGCTCTCGATGCTCACCAACGTTGTAAACGAGGGTACTGGTGCTCGACTGCGCTATGCTTACGGCATCACGGCCGACATGGGCGGCAAGACAGGTACTACCAACTTCCACAGCGACGGTTGGTTCATGGGCTTCACACCCGAACTGGTTACCGGCGTGTGGGTTGGCGGTGAAGAGCGCTATATCCATTTCAACAGCATGGCGATGGGCCAAGGTGCCGAAGCCGCGCTTCCCATCTTGGGCTATTTCATGAAATGGATCTATGACGACAAGGCATTGCCCTACAAGCAGAGCACCAAGTTTGAATTCCCCAGCGGCTTTAACCCCTGCGGTGACGAACTTGGTGGCTACTACGGTGGCGGCGGTGGCTGGCGCGGCGGTGGCGGCGGCGGTGGTGACGCCGGCGATGGCGGTGGTGGCGGCCAAGACGAGGCAGTTGAAGGACTCTTCGACTAATCATTTCACATACAAATGATTACCATTGTATCAAACTAAACAATCATATTCATAAACAGAATTCAAGTTTTTAACGACAATGAAGAAAATTCTATTTCTCATCGCGTTGGCACTTGTCGCCCTACGTGGTTCAAGCGCTCAAGTCGATGAGATGAAAGCCATGGCCACTGCTCAACAGTTCGCCACAACATTAATCGGTCACGGCAACCACCGTGCTCCCGCTGTTGGCAACAGTGTCTATCTGGTGCATACCGAGAAGAATCGGCATGACGCCAGCAAGGCACTTTTTTACATTTTCAACAGCGAAGACAGTTACTTCATCGTTTCGGGAGATGACCGTGCCCATGACGTGCTGGCCTATGGCGACAGCCCGATAGACATGAATAATCTCCCCGACGGGATGCTCTATTGGCTGGACTGCTACAAGCAAGATTTAGAGTACTTGCAGGCTCATCCCGAAATAATGCCCGAGAAACGCAGCATGAGAGCTCCAATCCGTGGTGCAGTCACTCCTAGCGTGGAACCGCTGCTCACAGCCATGTGGGATCAGAGCGCACCCTATTATTACCAGTGCCCTGTCAGCAACGAACAATACTGTCTGACCGGCTGCGCCGCCACTTCCATGTCGATGATCTGTTACTACTGGAAGTATCCTCAAGAGATCACGACACCGATAGCAGCTTACACCACCGGTTCATTACACATGTATCTCGAAGCATTACCGCCCACCACATTTGACTACGATAACATGCGTGACCGTTATTGGGGAAACAACTACTCCCAGTCGCAGGCAAATGCTGTCGCTAAGCTGATGCGCTATGTGGGTCAAGCCGAGCACATGGACTACACCCCCAGTGCTAGCGGTGTGTCATCATGGGACATCGCTCGTGCCATCAAAACGCTCGGTTTTGACAGTGACGCCACGATGGTTTACAAAGACGATTACACCGATGACGAATGGGCACTCATGATTCAAGACGAGCTGCTGATGGGACGCCCGTTGGAATATTGCGGTTTCAGTGCCTCGAGCGGACATGCCTTCAATGTTGACGGCTATGACGCCGATCGCGATATGTATCACATCAATTGGGGCTGGAGCGGTTCGGCCAACTGCCATTGCGTCCTGAACGCTTTCAGGGGGGGCGGTGCTAATTACAGTCACGGCCAACTCACAATTATCGGTCTTGAGCCGCCTGCTACCGTTCCCACTATCAAAGTGAGGTCTCACAGGGTCATCATGTCGGGCGTTGCCGAGAAACAGACCCGACAGTCATTCACGGTGAAAGGCTCTTTGCTGACCAATGGTGTGACTGTCACGCTTAACGACAACAGCGGTGCTTTCCACATCGATGTCAATCAGATCTCATTGGGCGAACTGGCCAACGGCAAAAAGGTGAATGTGACCTATCTCCCCGAGTTCTCAGGCGAACACACCGCCACAGTCACGCTGAGCAGTCCCGGAGCCGAGGATGTGATCATCACCCTCACCGGCACTGCCATTCTTGAGACCTATGAGCCTCAATTGCTTGAAGCCGTTAATGAGTCATCTCACTCATTCAACGTGCAATGGAATGACGGAACACCTGCCAAGAACGTGAGTCACTATCGCCTGGAGATGGCACCCGTTCCCTACTCCGATTCAAGATTCACCCAGGATTTCAAGACCTTCACAGCGACCGGCACTACGGATATTTCATCCACACTCGACGAATTGACCGGCACTCCTGGATGGACAGGTAACAGAGTTTATACCGGTGACGGCTACGTCAGATTGGGCAGCTCGTCAAACAAGGGATGGCTGAAGACTCCTGCAATGGACATGCGCGACAACAATGGAGTGGTTACCGTGAAAGTGACTGCTAAAAACGCCGGTTCAAGCGGAGAGTCACTGATGCAAATCAGTTGCGGCAATGTCGACACAACTGTGGTGACGAGTGCCGAAGTAAAACAATTCTGCGTCATCCTGCCTTGTGATGCCAGTGAAGATGCGACCATAAAAATCGGTGGCCGCATCAATGGACAACGCGTCCTCGTCTATGACTTGGAAGTGCTTGCCGGCGATGATTACACGCCCATTGATTTCAGCAAAGCGACTTACTTCGACAACATCACCGGCAACGCCTATCGTGTGGAGCATATCACACCTGGCAGCTACGCCCTGCGCCTGCAGGCCACCTATGTCGACGGAACGGTGTCACCCTGGAGTAATCGTGTGGACGCACACTTGAATTGGCCACTGGGCGACGTGAATCGTGACGGTGAAGTCAATATTGCCGACACCAACACCATCATTGCTGTCATTCTGGGCCACATCAACAGCCACAACACGTTTGTAGCCTGTGACCTGAATG
The DNA here is from genome assembly GCA_902784675.1 of uncultured Bacteroidales bacterium. GTDB lineage: Bacteria > Bacteroidota > Bacteroidia > Bacteroidales > Muribaculaceae > Sodaliphilus. The sequence continues at coordinate 10,681 of CACZVR010000046.1, forward strand.
GTGACGGCGAGGTCAACATCTCGGACATCAATGCATTGAATAACATTGTATTGAAAGGTGGTGAATAGGCTATTGGTCATCCGCAAGAGAATTCAAGGCTTTAAGGGCGAGGCTGCCCTTAAAGCCTTTACCTTCTTTTGTGCATTTGTGATGACTTGTGCACTTCCCGCCACTGCACAAGTGAGTGTTGACTACTACCTTGAAGACGGTACCCGCTATGTGTGCTCGACACAAGAGGTGCTTTACAATGACTTTTCCCACACCGCCTATTTCGCCGTTGAAGCCACAGCTGATGCCAGCGGAATGATGATATTCACACTTCAAGTGACCTATGACGAAGGACTGCTTTCGATTTCACGCGGCGACAGTCTCACGCTCGTGCTGCGCGGCGGCAACCGCATCTACTTGACAGCCGAGCGAGACGTCACCCGTTCAGACATTCTCAAGCGCCATTTCAAGAATGAGAACGTCTACTATGTGACGTGCCATTACACGATGAGAGAGCACGACATCCAACGCATCACCCGCAACCGCGTCACCAAGCTATCGGTTCAGACCGACGACTTTGACTTCGACCACAAACTGGACAGATTCCAAGACCGTTTCAGACGACAATTCACTGCCGTGTATCAGTATCTGACACGAGCCAATAGACGATAAAAAGACAAGCGGCCAAAGATAAACTCTGGTCGCTTGTTGCATATCGGATTGTTGATTGTTTACTTCACACGCAATACTTTACCCACTCTCACATCATCACTGGTCAAACCGTTCATTTTCTTGAGCTGAGCAACCGTGAGACCGTTCTTGGCTGCAATCTTGGTCAGGTTTTCACCTTCGGCCACCTTGTGGGTAGTGCGGCTCTCTTCACGGCTCTTCTTGGACGATGCAGGCTTTGCGCTGGCCTGTTCTTTATCCTTTTTATTGTTTTTACCCTTGGCAGTTGCTGTTTCCTTCTCTTCTTGAACAGCACTCCTCTTTGCTGCCGAGTAGCGCTTGCTGGGAGAATAGTCACGCGACTGAGTATAGGTGGCCTTTGAGAACGTGTAATGGTCGGTGTGGGTGCAACGGTTAGCGAAATCGAAGATGGCCTCAGGGTTGATTGCATAACCCATGAAACGAGTTTCAAAGTGCAGGTGAGGACCCGTGCTGCGGCCTGTGTTACCGCTCAAGGCGATGGGCTGGCCGGCTTTCACATACTGGTCGGGCTTCACCAGGAAGCGCGAGAGGTGACCATAGACAGTTTCCAAACCATTCTCATGGCGCACGATGACATAGAAACCATAACCGCCACGCTCAAAACGTGTCAGGCGCACACGACCCGAGAAAGCCGAATACACAGTGTCACCGATTGCTGCACGCAGGTCAATACCCTTGTGGGTGCGACCGAACTTGGGTCGCCAACCATACTGTGAAGTCACATAATTGCCCTTGATAGGCATCACATAATGACGCACGTCAAGCACCTTGGTGTTGGGCACGTTGGCATCCTTGTAGCAGTTAACCAGATTGCTTTCCCAACCCTCGGTATAGATGTCAGGCTCAGGCTCGCACTCCTCATAGAGGTCTGCAGCATAGTTCTGAGCTTCCTGTACTCGTATCTGATCTTTAACGCGATTCTGCTTTGCCAGCAGGTCGCTATGTCTCTTGCTGAAATTGTTGGCCGACTGCAAATTCTGGGCAGTCACACCAAGCGCAAAAAGGGATATCGCCGCAATAACGGCACATATTTTATTTATACTCATGAATGGTAATTTTCTTAGTAAAACTGAATTAAGAACGGCCAAAATTACACATTTATTTTATAAGCAGGAGCCTTTTGACTGCTAAAAAGTGTAAAGTTTGGTTTCCATTCCTAAACATAGCAATCCAAATAATTGATTACCAACGAAATAAAAAATTCACAAATGCAAATAGCATCTACAGTTAACAAATGCATATATTATGCAATCTGATAGCATAAAAAGGTAGCGAATCAAAAAGGCTTGCGGTATTTATTGGTCGGATCCTCGTCAAGTATACTCAAGTAGCTGGCGAAGCGAGTGGCAGCAATATCGCCCCGCTCCACGGCATCAAGAACAGCACAACCGGGCTCATGGGTGTGGGTGCAGTTATTGAAGCGGCAATCATCTGATATCCTGAAGATTTCAGGGAAATAGTGAGCAACTTGGGCCTTCTCAAAGTCAATTGTTCCAAAGGCTTTCACTCCAGGAGTGTCAATGATGGAGCCTCCGCCCGGCAGGTCCAGCAGTTCGCTGAAAGTTGTCGTGTGCATTCCCTTGTGATGGGTCTGGCTGACATCGCCCACGCGCACGTGAGCATCGGGAACTAGCAGATTGATGATCGTGGACTTGCCCACACCGCTATTGCCCGACAGGAGCGACATTTTGCCAGACAATAGTTCACGCAACTTGTCAGCGCCATCACCCTTTGCCGCCGACATCGCAACAACAGGGTAGCCGATGGACTCATACAAACCCATTAATTCATCAAGGTACTCACGGGATTCCTTTGTAATGAGCAGATCCACTTTATTGAAAGCGAGTACCGCAGGCACCTGATAAGCTTCGGCAGTAGCCAGAAAGCGGTCAATGAAGGTTGTACTCGTCTCGGGGTGGACAATGGTGGCGACCAAGACCGCCTGGTCAAGATTTGTAGTTCTTGCGAGGTTCGATGTCACCCACTACCGGAGCGTCACCACCCTTGTCCTCGACAAGCACAATGTCGCCCACAGCGACAGGGTTGGTGCAGCGCATGCCCTTGAGGCGCAACACGCCACGCATCTTGCAATTCACCGCAGTGCCGTCTTCAAGACGCACGGTGACCCAGCTACCTGTATTCTTTATGACTAGTCCTTTCATTTATAAAAACATTCTTTTTACTACCCACTCACACTGATTTAATGAACGATAGCCCGCAAGCGTTAATTGGTTAAATTCGTGTAATTCGTAGTTTTTATTAGTCCCAGCTATCCAGTTCGTCAGCTATCTCGGGGAGGTCGCTGCGGTGGAAAACGGGGTTATCAATGCCCCTGCGACGCTGGTCACGATAGTTTTTCAACAACTTAAAAGCATATTTGCTAAGGAACGCCAAAGCAATCAAGTTGCACAAGGTGACGAGTGCCATGAAGAGGTCACCCAGATTCCATACGAACTCGAAACTGGCCACTGCACCCAGAAAAACAAAAGCACCGCCCGAGAGAATGCGGAAAACCGTCAGCACCCACTTTTTGTCGGTCAAAAAACGGATGTTCGCCTCTCCATAGTAATAATTGCCGATGATGCTGCTGAAGGCGAACAGGAAAAGGGCGATGGCCACGAATATCGTGCCCCAACTGCCCACCTGCAATTCAAGTGAGGCTTGCGTGAGTTGGATGCCCTCGAGTCCCTCGGCGGTGTATAGTCCACTCACAAGCACCAGGAACGCGGTGCAGCTGCACACTACCAGAGTGTCGGTAAACACCCCAAGGGCTTGGATGAGTCCCTGCTTGACTGGATGCGACACATCGGCCGTTGCCGCCACATTGGGCGCACTACCCTCGCCAGCCTCATTGCTGAACAGGCCTCGCTTCACACCCACCATGATAGTCATACCCAAACCTCCGCCAGCCACCTGCTCAAAACCGAATGCATTCTCAACGATCAGTTTCAACACATGAGGTATCATGTTGATATTCATGATGACGACATAGAAAGCAAGGATGAAATAGCCAATCGCCATAATGGGCACAAGAATGCTGCTCACACGAGCGATGCGGTGAATGCCGCCAAAGGCGATGAACAAGGCAATCGCAGTGATGATGCAGCCAACGACCAACGGATCGAAACCGAAGGCCTTATTCAAAGCGCCGCAGATGGCATTGCTCTGGATAGAGTTATAAGAGAGGCCGAAGGTGAGCGTGATGAGCACAGCGAACAGTCCTGCCATCCACTTGCTGTGTATGCCACGACTGATGTAATAGGCAGGACCACCGATGAATGACTCACTTGACGGGCGCTTGAACAACTGCGCCAGCGTCGCCTCGACAAAGGCGGTCGCAGATCCGAAGAGCGCTATCAACCACATCCAGAAGATGGCACCCGGGCCTCCCACAGCGATGGCTGTCGCCACGCCAGCAAGATTGCCTGTGCCCACGCGGGTAGCCATCGAAACTGCAAAGGCCTGAAACGAGGAGATGTGCTTACCTCTTTGTGTCGAAGATGAGTCCACGAGTTGTCGGAACATGTCACCAATCATTGTGAATTGCACAAAACGGGAGCGTATCGTGAAATACAATCCACACAGGATGAGTGCACCTATCAGCAGATAGGCCCACAAAGCATCGTTAATCGATGTGATGACTGCATTCAGGGCATCAAGATTCAACGTCATAGCTGTCAGCTTCCTCTTTTTGTTATTATAATTGACCCCTAAAGGTACTGCTTTTTCTTGAATTCGGAGGCTTTTCGACTCAATTTTGAGCAATTATGATTATATTTGCCGATTAAAACAGAACTGATATGAAGAATAGAATAATCTTTATTAGCATTGTATTGTTGAGTATTGTAGCGCAAGCTCAAACACTTAACCGTTCTATAGGTCAATACCCCGGCAAGCTCAACGAGTACTTCGGTCCTGTCCTGGTTTCGGATGACAGCTACAGGAACCTTGCATTGTTCCGCCCTGTGCAGCAATCCTCATCATGGGACTATAACCTGACGTCTCATCTGCTAACCGACGGCATCATTGACAAGCGTCAACCTGCATGGCTGAACGTCATCACTCCTCAAGGGGAAGTACCGCCTCACAAACGCGAAGCTGCCATCGATGGCAACGAATGGACGTGCAACATCCTGATGGGTGACAACACATGGATTCAGTATGATTGGACTGGCATGAGCATCGATATTGATGAGATAGAGATGGTGTGCAGCATGGCTTATCACGAGGATGCCGAAGAAGGATTCAGGCTGCAGTTGCTCACATCCGATAACGGAACTTATTGGACACTGGTCGACCGATGGCAGGGTGACTCCTTGCCCGGCGAACCGTCATACCATCGCGCCCACAGCGACCCCAACAAGAGTTCAGGCGATGATGACCTGCTACCCACACGCAACATCAAGCACACATTCCACCTCAAGGGTAAACCAGTTTCACACATCAGGCTGGAATTGTTCACACCCGGAGCCGCGCATTGGACAATCACCGAGTTGAAGATGCGCAAGAACGGCCACACGGCCCAAGGCATCTTGCCCGCCACCAATTTCACCAGCGCATGGCGCAGTCTGGGAACCGAAAACGAATGGGTCATGGTTGACCTGGGCACCGTGTCAACCATCGACAAGATATCATTGCAGTGGGTCAAATCGTCTCCCCCTTGCACCATTCAAGTCAGCGAAGACAGCATCAACTGGCAAACAATCGTCACGCAGGTGAACGGAACCAGCTATGAGCTCAATGAGGTTACCGAGGAAATCTACGAGATGGAAGAGACCAAAATCTATAGTAACGGAACCGGTTCAGTTTCTCACACCTGGCCTGACGGCTATACCGAAGAGATCTCTTTCTTGCCCATGAGGGCACGCTATGTTCGCATCAACATGTTCGGCAAGAAGACACCCTATACCATGACCGAACTTGAGATTTATGGAAAAGGGGGGCTCGTGCTGTATCCTCATGCCGAAGGGGGCTGGCAAGATGGCAAATGGCTGCTCAATGGCGGTGATTGGCGCTTGCAGCGGGCATCACATCCGTCAAGTCCCACCCTCATCGCGACAGTTCCGGCCACGGTGTTGTCAAGTTATGTAAACGCGGGAGTTTTGCCCGACATGAACCACGACGACAACTTGATGCTGGCATCGGAATCCTTCTTTGACGGAGACTTCATCTACACGCGCCAATTCGACTTGCCGCATGAGATGCACGACAAGCGCGTTTTCCTCAATCTTGACGGCATCAACTGGAAAGCCGAGGTAACACTCAACGGCAACCCACTGGGACGCATCGAGGGGGCTTTCAAGCGAGGAAAACTTGATATCACCCCGTATTTGAAAAACAAAAAGAACAAACTGGAAATCAAGATTATTGCCAACGCTAATCCCGGCGGTGTAAAAGTCAAGACCGAAAAGAACACCGACTTTAACGGCGGCATCCTCGGGGCTGATAACCCCACGTTCCATGCCACTGTGGGTTGGGACTGGATTTCGACCATCCGTGGGCGAGACATCGGCATTTGGGACGACGTGTACCTCACTGCCACAGGCGATGTGACATTGAGCGACCCTGTAGTGACCTCCAAAATCGGCGAAAACGACACGCTCGCCACGATGACACCTGCCGTAGTGCTAACCAACCACAGCAAGCAGGCCGTCACGGGAACACTGCGCGGGCAGATTGGTGACATTCGTTTTGAAAAAGAGGTGACTCTTCCCGCTGGCAAGACCATTGAGAAAGCCTTTTATCCCGTTGACTTTCCTCAGCTCAAAGAGCAACGCATGCGACTGTGGTGGCCCAACGGCTACGGCGAGCCATACCTGTATGATGCCCAGTTCTCGTTTGTCGTTGACGGTGTCCAGAGTGATGTGATCAACTACAAAGCAGGCATCCGTGAAGTGAAAACCACCGAAAAAGACACACAGTTGCGCATTTATATTAATAACCGCCGCCTGGTGCCCAAGGGTGGAAACTGGGCCTTCAGCGAGAACAACCTGAACTATCGCGGCCGCGAATATGATGCTGCTGTGCGCTACCACCGCGAGATGAACTATAACATGATACGCAACTGGGTGGGCATGACTGGTGACAGGGAGTTCTTCGAAGCCTGTGACCGCTATGGTCTGATGGTGTGGCAAGACTTCTGGCTGGCTAACCCTGCCGACGGTCCTGATCCCGATGACGAAGCGATGTTCATGGACAACGCCCGTGATTTTGTCCTGAAGATCCGCAACCATCCTTGCATCGGCATCTATTGCGGACGCAACGAGGGCTATCCTCCCAAGACGCTTGATGTTGCGTTGCGCGAAACAGTGGCCTCGTTGCATCCTGGCCTGGACTACATCTCAAGTTCGGCCGACGATGGTGTGAGCGGCCATGGTCCTTATAATGCCTTGAGCCCCAAGGAGTATTTCGAGAGGCAGACCGGAAAGCTGCACACCGAGCGCGGCATGCCCAACGTGATGACCTTTGAGGGCTTGAGCCGCACACTCAATGCCGAGCACATGTGGCCGCAGAACATCTACTGGGGCCGTCATGACTACACGATGGAGGGAGCTCAACGCGGTGCCTCGTTCAACAAGCTGATTGCCGACAATTTTGGAGAGCCGACCTCGCCCGAGGAGTTCTGCGAGTGGGCACAGTGGATCAACTACGAGGGTTACCGCGCCATGTACGAGGGCGGCAACAAGAACGCCATGGGCCTGCTCATCTGGATGAGTCATCCCTGCTGGCCGTCAATGGTATGGCAGACCTATGACTACTATCTGGAGCCCACAGCGGCCTACTTCGGTGTGAAACATGCCTGTGAGCCGTTGCATGTGCAATGGAACCCTGTCACCAACCAAGTCGAGGTCATCAACCACAGTGCAGGAGATCAATCGGGAACTGTCACGGCAACGGTCTATGACATCAACGGCAATCTATTGTGGAGCAGTAGTTTGCCCTACGATCTCAAGGAAGATCATTATCTCGACGCCATGACTGTTGAAGTGCCACACAATCTCGAAATCGTGTATTTCCTGCGACTCACGTTAACCGACGACAACGGTAAGCAGGCATCACTCAACGACTATGTGCTGAGCTCTTTGGGAGACAACCGCAAACAACTGCACGATTTGCGTCGGGCACAACTGACCAGCACAGTTTCAGGGCATAACGTAACGGTGACCAACACAGGCAACGTGCCCGCTGTGATGCTGCGCCTGAACCTCAAGGGCAGTGACGGGGAACAGATCTTGCCTGTCATCTACAGTGACAACTACTTCAACCTCATGCCCGGTGAGAGCCGCACAATAAAAGTTGAATGGAAAACCGAAGATGCTCGTGGCGTGAAGCCAGTCATAGAAGTTTCAGGCATGAATTTTTAATTTTTTACCTTTAATCATGACAATGCGACATTCTGTGATCATCATCGCATGCGTGATGCTCGTTTTGAGCGGGCACGCGGCACCACAATATCCCTATCGTGACGCTTCGCTGCCCGTTGACCAACGTGTCGAGGACCTGATCAAGCGCATGACCGTCGAAGAAAAGGTTGGACAGCTCATGTGCCTCATGGGTTGGGACTCCTATCAGATTAACGGCAAAAAAGTGAACGTGAGCGAGAAGTTCCGCCATGAGGTGGACAGCCTTCATGTAGGGATGTTCTGGGCGGTGTTCCGTGCCGACCCCTGGACCCGAAAAACCATCGCTAACGGTCTCAATCCCGCACTGGCTGCCGAAGCGGCCAATGCCATGCAGCGCTATGCGATTGAACACACGCGTCTGGGAATTCCCATCTTCCTCGCCGAGGAAGCACCTCACGGCCACATGGCCATCGGAACGACCGTGTTCCCTACCGGGCTTGGCATGGCAGCTACCTGGTCACTAGATCTCATGCGTCAAGCGGGCGAAATCATCGGCAAGGAAGTGAAGCTGCAAGGCGGACACATCAGCTACGGCCCAGTACTGGACCTGAGCCGCGAGCCGCGCTGGTCCCGAGTAGAGGAAACATTGGGCGAGGATCCTTACTTGAGCGGTGAAATGGGGGCTGCCATGGTGCAAGGACTGGGAGGTGGTGACTTGAGTCTGCCCTATTCCACCATCGCGACATTGAAGCATTTCATTGCCTATGGCGTTAGTGAAGGCGGTCAGAATGGTGCCCGTTCCATCGTGGGCCCGAGAGAGCTGAAACAGGTGTTCCTGCCGCCGTTCAAGCGAGTGCTCGATGCAGGTGCCCTGTCAGTAATGACATCCTATAACTCACTGGATGGAGTGCCGTGTACGTCAAACGGTGCTTTGCTCACCGACGTGCTGCGTGGCGAGTGGGGCTTTAAGCGCGGTTTTGTTGTCAGCGACCTTTTCAGCATTGACGGACTGAAAGGAACCCACCACACAGTTTCCACAGCACAAGATGCCGCTATCGCAGCACTGAACGCAGGCGTGGATGTTGACCTGGGCGGAAATTGCTATGCGCAACTGATTGATGCCGTGAAGAACGGCAAATTAAACGAACAGACGCTCGACCAAGCCGTGAGCCGCGTATTAACACTGAAGTTCGAGATGGGACTCTTTGAGAATCCTTTCGTCAATGTCAAGACAGCACAAAAGGAAGTTCATTCCGCTTCAGCTGTGCTCACAGCTCGCCAAACGGCAAGAGAGTCCATCACCTTGCTCAAGAATGACGGAATCCTGCCATTAAGTAAAGACATCAAAGTTGCCGTCGTGGGTCCCAATGCCGACAATGTCTATAACCAACTGGGCGACTATACCGCCCCACAAGCCGACGGAAAAGTAATCACTGTCTATCATGGCATCAGATCAATGATTGGCAGCGAACACTGCACCTATGCCAAGGGTTGTGCCGTGCGCGACACCAACGATTGCGACATCCCTGCGGCTGTTGAAGCGGCAAAACAGGCCGATGTGGTCATTGCTGTTGTCGGAGGCTCATCGGCAAGGGATTTCAGGACGTCCTACGAGGATACGGGTGCTGCCAGCGCCGATCAGCAGTCCGTGAGCGACATGGAGTGCGGCGAAGGCTTTGACCGCGCAACACTTGACCTTTTAGGTCGACAAATGGAGTTGCTCAAAGCGCTGAAAAAGACGGGCAAACCGCTCGTTGTTATTTATATTGAAGGACGACCGCTCAACAAGAACTGGGCTGATGAGAACGCCAATGCCCTGCTCACAGCCTATTACCCTGGTGAACAGGGCGGTAACGCCATCGCCGACGTGTTGTTTGGTGACTATAACCCCGCTGGCAGATTGCCAGTGAGCGTTCCCCGCCATGTGGGCCAGCTGCCGGTTTATTACAATAAGCCTGCACCCGTGTCACACGACTATGTGGAGATGAGCGCACAACCGCTTTACCCCTTCGGTTTCGGCTTGAGTTACACTACGTTTGAGTATAGCGGATTGACTGTTAAAAAGCATGATGACGGCAGTTGTGACGTGTCTTTTACCGTCACCAACACCGGCACAAGACAGGGCGACGAAGTCACGCAACTGTACATGCGCCACCGCAATGCCAGCGTGGTACAACCCGAGCGTCAGCTGAAAGCCTTTCAACGAATAACGCTTGAGCCTGGAGAGTCTCGGCAAGTGACTCTCCACCTTGACCGCGAAGCCTTTGCCATCGTTGACGGTAACATGAACTGGGTCGTTGAGCCAGGAACGGTTGACATCATGATTGGCGCCTCCAGCACTGATATCAGATTGACCCGACAAGTGGCTATGCCATGAGCCATCAAATCAGTTTTTGTGCGACTAAATACTACATGAGCGTTTTTCGCGTTATATTCTATATAACTAAAGAACTAATGAAGTCAGGACAACGCATATTGTCGCTGTTGGTGTGTCTCGCATGCGCCATCACAGCGTTTTCCCAAGTCAAAATAACCGGTAAGGTCATTGATGCCGCCGGAGAACCCATCGAATTTGCCACGGTGCGCCTGCTGGGCACAGCCGTGGGCACTAACACCGACACCAAGGGCGAATATGAAATGACCGTCCCCAAGGCCGACACGCTGATGGTGGAATTCTCATGTTTGGGCTACTCCACTGTGACACGACAACTGATCAAGCCCGAGGGCACCGTGACACTTAATCCCAAACTGTACGAGAAAACGCTGGAATTGGGCGAAGTGGAAATCACCGAGTACAAGAAGCAGACCACCGGCATGCAAGGCATCGACATGGAGATGCTGAAGCGCACACCCGACGCCTCGGGCGGCAGCGTGGAGGCTGTGTTGACGACCATGGCTGGCGTGAGCAGCAAAAACGAGATGAGTTCACAATACATGGTGCGTGGCGGCTCCTATGACGAGAACAGCGTTTACATCAACGGCATCGAGGTCTATCGCCCGCAGCTCATCAGCAGTGGTCAGCAGGAGGGTTTGAGTATCATCAACCCCGACATGGTGCGCAAGGTAGAATTTTCTACGGGTGGTTTCAGTGCCGCCTATGGCGACCGCATGTCCTCGGTACTCGACATCACCTATCGTGAGCCCGAGGCATTCGAGGGTGCCATTGCCGCCAGCCTGCAAGGCGGCAGCCTGATGCTGGGTCACAGCACGTCGCACTACTCGCAGATGCACGGTGTGCGCTACAAACGCAACTCTTCACTCATGGGTTCGCTGGAGAGCAAGGGCGAGTATGACCCGCAGTACTTTGACTACCAGACAAGCCTTGTCTTCAAGCCAACGGATAAACTGCGCATTGCCCTGCTTGGCAATGTGAGCATCAACGATTACCGCTTCACCCCAAAGAATCGCGAGACCAGCTTCGGCACAAGCGATAGCATAAGAACATTCACCGTCTATTTCGACGGCTACGAGAAGGACAAATTCCAGACCTATTTCGGTGCAGGTGCCATCACCTATTCGTTCAACAACAAGGGCACCGACCTGACGCTGCAGGCCTCGGGATACCGCACCGACGAGTTGGTCACCTATGACATCCATGGCGAATATTGGCTGGACCAGGCTGGCAAGGAACAGGGTGTGGGCAAGTACCATGAGCATGAGCGCACTCGCTTGAAGATGAATGTGCTGGATCTCACCCTTCGCGGCAATATCGGCATCAACCACAACAGCATCTCCTATGGCGTCTCGATGCGCAAGGAGGACATCTATGACCGCTCGCGGCAGTGGCAATGGCGTGACAGCGCCGGCTATTCGCTGCCTCATATCCCCGATCAGGTCAACGTCATCTTCTCCGAGACCTCAAGCAATGACCTCAACACCACCCGCATCGCCGGTTGGCTGATGGACACATGGCGCTTCACCAGCAATGCTGGCTACTGGTCGCTCAATGCCGGCGTTCGCGTGTCACACTGGAACTTCAACAGCGAGACGCTCGTTTCTCCCCGTGTGAGCGTGGGCTTTGTGCCTGAACGCAACGGAAACCTCTCGTTGCGCCTCGCTGGTGGCGTCTACTACCAAGCGCCTTTCTACAAGGAGTACCGACAACAGGTCATGGACTCGCTGAACAATCGCAACATCCTGCTCAATAAGGACATCAAGTCGCAACGCAGCATCCAAGTCATCTTTGGCAGCGATTACACCTTCCGCGCGTTGGACCGTCCCTTCAAGTTCACGGCCGAAGCCTATTACAAGAACCTCTCCAACCTCATCCCCTACGAAATCGACAACCTCAAGCTCGTCTATAGCGGTGTCAACTCTTCCAAGGGTTATATCGCCGGTGTGGACATGAAACTGTTCGGACAGTTCGTCGAGGGCACCGATTCATGGTTGAGTTTCTCGTTAATGAAGACACAGGAAGACCTGAACGGCGTGAAAGTGCCGCGCCCCACCGACCAGCGCTATAGCATCGCGTTGTTCTTCACCGATTACTTCCCCAGCATCCCGCGCTTGAAATTCAGCCTCAAGGGCATTCTCAGCGACGGTCTGCCCACTACGGCACCACACTTGACACGTGCCGACTCCTATGTGCGCCAGCCATCTTACAAGCGCGTTGATGTCGGTTTGAGCTATGAGCTCGTCGGCAAGGATAATCGTCCCACCAGCGGAATCCTCAGCCACTTCAAGGAAATCTGGCTCGGTCTGGACTGTTTCAACCTCATGGACATATCCAACGTGAGCAGTTACTATTGGGTGACCGACGTGCACAACATGCAGTATGCCGTGCCCAATTACCTCACTCGCCGCCAGCTCAACGTGCGCCTTTCAGCATCGTTCTAAGGTGCGCCAACGGCCTGAAATCAGAAAAACGCAAAGCTGACGAAAAAAAACGACGACTTGGCGATTAAATGCCAAGAATTGATGTATCTTTGCAGATTAAAACACAAATTAATGGACGCTCACGAGAAAAAACAATTGCTGCTCGACTCCAGATACCTGCGCATGACGCGCATCTGGGCCGAAAATTCCTATTGCCGCCGTCGTCAAGTGGGTGCGCTGCTGGTCAAGGACAAAATGATCATCAGCGACGGCTACAACGGCACGCCGTCAGGGTTTGAGAACGTGTGTGAGGAGGATGCCGACCACACCAAGCCCTATGTGCTGCATGCCGAGGCCAACGCCATCACTAAGGTGGCGCGCAGCAACAACAGCAGCGAAGGAGCGACGCTTTACATCACCACGTCACCATGCATGGAGTGCAGCAAGCTCATCATCCAAGCGGGCATCCGTCGCGTCGTGTTCGGCGAGTATTACCGCATGCACGACGGTGTCGACCTGCTGTGCCGTGCCAACATCGAGGTGATTCACCTGTGGGAGCGCGACGGCGAGTTCACCCCTGTGACAATCACCGTGGACAACAGTGAGACCCATTATCAAGAAGTAGCTAAAAGCCTGATATTATCGAAATAACCACAAGTCATCGGACATCAAAAATGAGCAATAAGTCCACACGCCAACCCATCTGGTTACCCCTCGCCATTGCCCTGGCGGTGGTAGTGGGTGTATTCATCGGCAGTCGCTTCAACATCAACAAGCCTGTTGCCGAGAATGATCGCAAACTCAATGCGATTCTCAACCTCATTGCCCAAGACTATGTGGACACAACCAACTTTCATGACCTTGTCGAGCTGAGCATTCCCGAGATTCTGCGCAAGCTGGATCCACACACCAGCTACTTCAGCGCCGAGGAATTGAAAGCATCTACCGATGACTTGAATGGTTCGTTTAGCGGCATCGGCATCCAGTTCATGCTGGACAACGACACGATCTGTGTCGTGGAGGTCATCCCTGGTGGACCCAGCGAGAAAGTGGGTATCATGCCTGGCGACCGCATCATCTCCATCGACGATTCTGTCGCCACTGGCGAGAACGTCACCAACGGAATGGTGATGAAACGCCTGCGCGGCCCCAAGGGCACCAAGGTGAAATTGGGCATCAAGCGTCAGAGTTCCAGCAAACTTTTGACGTTCACCGTGACGCGTGGCGACATTCCCGTCAACACGGTCGATGCCTACTACATGATCGACAAGAACACAGGCTATGTCAAAATCAACCAATTCGGTCGACACACCTATGACGAGTTCATCACGGCGATGGCAAGCCTGCAGGAAGAAGGCGCCAAGCGCTACATCATCGACCTGCGCGGCAACGGTGGCGGTTTCATGGAGATGGCGGTGCTCATGGCTAACGAGTTCCTCCCCGAGAATATGCCCATCGTCTTCACCAAGGGGCGTTACAAACGTGATGACAGCGAGGTGTGGAGTGACGGCAACGGCTCATTCCAGGATGCCGAGTTGGCAGTACTCATCGATGAATACAGTGCCAGTGCCAGCGAGATCTTTGCCGGTGCCATGCAAGACAACGACCGCGGACTGATTGTTGGCTGCCGTTCATTCGGCAAGGGTCTGGTACAAAAGGAATTCATCTTGCCCGACAGCAGTGCCATCCATCTGACGACAGCACGCTATTACACACCCAGCGGACGCTGCATCCAGAAGGATTACAAGGACGGCGCGAACAGCTACAACGAGGAACTGTATGACCGCTACCTCCACGGTGAACTCTACAGCCGCGACAGCATGAAGATTGACAAGAGCCAGATATTCTCCACACTTAACGGACGCACCGTTTATGGCGGGGGTGGCATTGTGCCCGATATCTTCGTTCCCCGCGATACCAGCGGCATCACCAACTACTACATGGACATCTTCAATGCTGGTCTGATGGAACGTTACTCGTTCAACTACTGCAACAACAACCGCAGTGCGCTCAACAAGATGGAGGACTACAAGCAGTTCCTGCGCATGGCGCCCAGTGACGAAGTGCTCATCAAGGACTTTGTAGATTATGCCGCAGCCAACGGTGTGGCACCTCGCTGGTACTACATCAATCTGTCGCGTGACCTGATTGTCACTAGGCTCAAGGCCTTGATCGCTCGCGATGCCTTCGGCAACCAGGCTTTCTACCCCATCGTGAACCGCATTGACAAGACGCTGCAAGAGGCACTCAAAGCGCTCAACAAGCACAAAGCGGCCTTCCCCATCACCGACTGAAGCCGTCTGTGAGAATTTGTCTGATATTTGGTTATGTTTTCTTTGTATATCTAATTTCTAAAGTATGGAATATATCGTTATCGCTATCATCTTAGTGATTTTTGGAGTCATCATCCTGATCGGAAAAGGCGACTTTCTCGTTGCTGGCTATAACACAGCAAGTAAAGAAAAGAAGCAAAAAATCAACGTCAAACGTCTTCGTCTTGTCATTGGCGGATTTCTCATCATTGTCGCACTGACATTATCCCTGCCGTTCTTAATCGGTAACGGAGAGAACACTCGCATGATTACCATAATCACAATCGTTGTGATGACGATTGTTTGCCTACTTCTCGCTAACACCTGGTGCATCAAAAAATAGCCCTCCACCTCTACAAGAAACCCACGGTTGGATTACTCTCAGAGTAACCCAACCGCATTTTTGACATCAAACCAAAACCAACAGCAACAGGCCACCAATAGAAACAATAAAAAGAAGCCCTCGTGGGACTTCTTTTTCATTTTGCGGAAAGGGAGGGATTAAATACCCTAGAATTGTTCGGTAACGGCTTTTGATAATCAGTGAGTTAGCATTTTGAAAAGGTGCTGAGTTAAACTATTATCGCCCGACTTTAATAACCACTTAACTCCTTGAGGATAAACGTATTTTAACGCTTCATGTAGTCTTTATTTTCTGCATTTCTCAGTTGATTCTATTTGCAAAGGTACTATTTTTAGGTATGTTTTCAAAATAGTAGTATGCGAGTAGCAATTATAACTGAATTATATTTACCTTTGCATAATTAAAACACATTTGAAACGTTTAATACCAATAAATAAGAATTCAAATAGATGAAGAAACTTCCTTTCGTCATATTCGTTTTCATAATGCTTTGTGCGTTATGTTCAAGCATAAGCAGCTATAAAAGTACCGTAAACGGGATAACACGAGATGTAAACAATGCACTGAAGCTCACTCTTGCCGAAATGCCGACAGATGTGATCAATGCCGATACTATCCGGTGTTATCGTAGTCATCTCACCATAGCCGAACTGAAAAATACCGCATGCATTGCCATGACATCCGTAAGAAGAGCTGGCCGTCAGGAGACACAGATGGTGGCGCAGGCTAATTGCGACATCATGACAATACTGATGCTTTCTGACCAGCGGGCATCTGGGGCATTATTGTTTGTCGGCATTCTATGGATGATGTGCAGCCTGTGGTATGTACGCAGGTTTAAGCCTGAGATGTTTGCAAAAGCACTGAGCTATGGTGGCATTGTATTTGCCAACGACAGATTTATTACGGCAAAGGGTGAGCATATTCACTTCACTCCGATGCAGCATTCCCTTATGGAGATGTTTATGATGGCAGAATCTCATTCACTATCCAAGCAGGAAATTTGTGACCGTCTGTGGCCAAAGAAACCCGATGCCAGCGACACGCTTTATACTCTTATCAAACGAGTAAAACCCATCTTAGAAGCGAATAGTAACTTAAAAATCGAGTCTGATAGAGGTAAGAGCTATATGTTGAAAATCAAATAGTTGTTTTGATGTCAGACAAATGTCAGATACATATCGGGAACATGTCAGGTAATATCTTCGGCATTATTCTAACTCCTTAATACCTTTGCATCGATAATCAATACAATTCGATGCAATGAAACAATTATTTTTTTTATTGGTTCTCTTTTGTCTTTCTACCTTATTAGCCGTTGCGCAGAATGAAGACAAGACTGTTACTCTTGATGAAGTCATCATCAAGGCTCCCAAGGTCGTCAGCAAGGCTGACGGCCAGACGATATTTCCTACAGTTGCCCAGAAGAATGCCTCAAACAACGGTTATGCCCTTATTCAGAAGCTCTCGTTGCCTAACCTACGTATTGATGGTGCAGCACATTCTATTACTGCAATAGATGGTAGAGGCAAAGTGCAACTTAGAATTAATGGTATCATTGTCGGCAAAGAGGAAATGCTGGCACTTGATCCCAAACTCATCAACAAAATTGACTACATTGACAAACCTGGTGTGCGTTATGGAGAAGATGTGGCCTACGTCATCAACATTATCACAAAGCGCAAAGACTCTGGTTATACGTTAGGCGCTGACGTTACTCCCACTCTCACCTCTTGGCAAGGTGATGGTACTGTATATGGCAAATGGAACCATAAGAAGAGCGAGTTTACTGTCTCCTACGATTATAGTGGATATAAATTAAATGGAACGAAGGTAACTGAATTGGCTGAATACACCTTGAATAATGGTGACATCCATACTATAGAGCGTGATGATGTTGAGACTCTCAGAAAAGCACACAGCCATGATATGAAGCTGACCTACAATCTGGCAGATTCTTCAGCATACGTCTTTCAGGCATCCTTGAGTGAAAGTCTGAATAAGAATCCAGGCAATTATTCAATCAAAAACATCATTGATGGCACAAACCGATATAGTTCAACTAACAGAGAGAACGGCAAATCCAGTTCACCTGTCCTCGACTTGTACTTCTTCCGCCAACTCACTCCGCAACAGTCAATCACGGCAAATGCTGTTGGTACATACATCGCAACGAAGAGCAGCAATTACTATGATGAAGGTGCACCTTATCAATATGACGTTGATGGCAAGACAGTCTCTGCTCTATCTGAAATAGTTTATGAGAACCGACTGAATCCCTTCACATTATCTGCTGGAGTGAATTATCGCTACAAATACACGAAAAATGATTATACGGGCGACGCCTTTGCCCTGACAGAGTTGAATCAAAATAATATTTATGCCTTCAGCGAGTTAAAAGGCTCATTCAAGGACTTACGCTATTCAATTGGTTTGGGGGCAAGCTATATACACTACAATCAAAATGAGCATAGCTACGACTTCTGTACATTCCGCCCCAAGGCAACATTGGCATATGATATCATGAATGGGATGCAACTAAGCTACACCTTCGAGATGAAAGAACGTGCATCGCGCATTGCCATGATCAGCGATGCAACAATTCAGACAAACAGCATGGAATTCACTGTGGGTAACCCCGACCTCAAGCCGAGTAGAAACGCAGAACATGCATTGCGCCTGTCTTATAACGATGATCGCTGGAGTGCATTTGCCGAAGGATTCTACAGACATTGCAATAAACCCAATATGGCGCACTACGAGCGCACCGCTGATGACAAGTTCATCTATACACAGATAAATCAGAAAGCTATTAACGTATTGAATACA
>CACZVR010000047.1:0-19768 GCA_902784675.1 uncultured Bacteroidales bacterium
AGCACTGTCAATGATTTCCACTTTCTTGCGGTGGTTGCTTGACAGATAAATGTTTAGCAGGTTCTGGTAGGCCTCTTCGATCATGCGGTCTTCCTGCTCAGGCGATATGTTGTAGTTCTGCATCATGGGTGACAATCTGTTTTACTGCGTTTGTATAAACGGCAAAGATAATACAATTTTTCTCGCGTTGTTCCTTGTTAAGAGTTTTTAGTGGTCACACCCCACAACTTTCTGAATAACGAACCAACTCCTCACTCCTCACTCCTCACTCCTCACTCCTCACTCCTCACTCCTCACTCCTCACTCCTCACTAATCTACCCTTGTCCTTGAGATTCGGGGCGAATGCCCAGGATGGGTGACTTGACGTTGAGGCGGCGTCGCCAGTTGGCGGTGGCGGTGTGAATCCACACATAGCCCCCGCTGATTTCAACCTCAATGGCTGCGTCGATGCCCTGCGGCAGTCGCAGGATGCCGCGTACACGGCCGTTCTGGTCACAGATTTGTAGTCCGATGCTGGTGACTGCCCACAAGTTGCCGTCGCCGTCAAAGGTGATCGTCTGGATGTCGAGCGCGCGGCTGTCATCGTTGTGCAGCCAGTAGAACGGTTCGCCGCAGGTGGGCTGGCCGTCTTGCAGCAGGTATTGCCACACGGTGTTGCCGGGTGTAGTGGGAATCATCGCGATGTTGGTCAGGTCAGGGTAGATGATGCGGGTCACGCGCTTGCCATCCGAGCCGTTGCCCACCTTTTCCCATCCCAGGTCGCCAGTCAGGAGATTCTTCAGGAAATCGTTCTGAGTCTCGCCTGTGGTGAGTTCAGCGGGCCAGTCATGCCACATCCATTCCATCACTTGGGAAAAAATCTCGGTCGCACGTCTCACATTGTGGCCACCCTCGCTCCAATCGCATTGCACGTCATAGCCTGCGAAGTGCAAAGCGCTTGCCAGCATCTGGTTACCCTCATACCAATGGCCGAACAGCGGGTTCCACGCGTCGTTGCTGCCGTCCTGGATGAAAATGCGCAAGGGCAGGGGTTCGGTTTTGCGTACAATGGCCTGCAGATCGTTGCCGCCGCGCATCGCTACAAAGGTGCCCACGCCGGTGAACACCTTGCCGAACAAGTCGGGTCGGTGCCACGCCGCGTTAAATGCCGCGATGCCACCGCTGCTCAGCCCGAAGATCATGCGGTCCTGAGGCTTGCGTGACAGGCGGATGGGCTTGCCCTTCGTCGTCTTCAGCTGCTCTACAGCAGGCAATACCTCGTTCTCCAGATAACGGGCGAACAAATCGGTCGTGCTGTCGAACTCATAGCAGCGGTTGTAGCGCAGCACCGTGCCCTCGGCATCCCTGATGACGCCAGGTTGCAGGAACACGCCGATGGTGCAGGGCATCTTTTTTGCTGCGATGAGAGAATCCATCACCTGCGGAGCGTTGCACAGCACGCCGTCCAGGCCCACGTACAGCGCTGCGGGTTTCTTGCCGTCATACTGGTCGGGCACATAGACCTGGAACGTGTGAACGGTGCCTGGATAGATGCTGGATTGTTCCAGTGTGCCGTCGATGAGTACATGACCAGCCCTGGCTGTGAAAAACAGGATGACGAGCAACGTCATTATTGGAAATCGTCTTGTGTCCATATTCATCGTGTTTTATTGGCTGCAAAGCTATAAAAAATGCTTTAATGCCGCAAGCGGTGGAATGGCCATTTGAGGCAAAAAGCAAGCGTGCGCCCCTCGGGGATGAGGAACGCACGCCGTATTTTTGTGATGGTTTGTTTTGTTGTGTCGATTACAGGACCCTGCAGGCGCCCACATAGCGGCGGCTGTAGTAGGACTCGGTATTCTTGCTCTCGGTGACACCGCTGCTGCATGCCGAGTGGATGAAGTGGAATGTGTTGTCCTCGTTCACCTTGGTGACGATGCCCACATGGCCCACGCCGCCACGACCCGAACGGCCCTGGAAGAACACCAGGTCGCCAGGCTGCAGGTCGTTCTTCTTGACGCGCACACCGTCGCTGATTTGGCCGCGTGATGAGCGGTCGAGCTCGATGCCGAAGCGCTTGAACACATAGCTGGTGAAGCCCGAGCAGTCAAAGCCGCGAGGAGATGAAGCTCCATAACGATAGGGCGTACCGCGGAAACGGTAAGCGTACTTAATGACTTGATCAACGATGTTGTTGCGGCTGTTTTGTTCCAGCTGTTCGAGAACGGTGCCCTGATGACGCGTCTCAAGACGCTGAGCCTGGGCTGAAAAACCTGTAAAGGTGATTGCTAAAAGGATGAATAATGCCGATAAACTTATTTTACTTTTAATAAAACTCATAATAATTAATTTAGAGGACTGGAAGACGGGCAATTGCCGCGGTCTCTTCGTTACGGGCCCCGAGAACGATTACGGAGCCGTGCGCCCTGGTTTGTTTCTTGCCGAAATCGCGCTGAACACGACTTTCAACGATGCAAAGGTACTTCAACCCCATAACCCCACCAAACATCTTAAACACTTGTAAACATTTAGCCAAAATCGTGATTTTGAGACATTGTTCCACGAAAATCCCCTTGCCATAGGGGCTCGCGGCGACCTTGAATGTTTAATTTTTGGAAATGAAAAATGAAAAAGTTTACACTTTTTAACAATAAATGGCATCCTATAAGATTTATTTTTTGGATTTTTTCCACAAAAACTGGTGGTCAAGCTATGAAAATTGCCTTTTCGTTTGGCAGAATGAAAGCTAAATAGCGCTTTTTAATGAAAAAGTGATTTCCGGGTGTTTTTTAGCATCATTTTAGAGCAATCACCGTGGAACATTTGTCCAAGATGTAGTAACGATATAGCAGCAGGTTCATTGGTAATATTAACCGCCCTACGCACGGTTATAGTTGCCACATTCAATCCAGGGCCAAAACTATATAATTGCTTCAAATTTATTGCAGCCCCCCTATAGTGCAACGATGTCTTTGGAGAAGCAGGCCGTAAGGGTCTGCAAAAAAGAGGGACCCGCGATTGCGGATCCCTCCATTTCTCAGGTTATTGTAGCGAATGAATCGCTGTCAACAGATTAGTTGTCCCAAGTGCCTTTCAATAAGAAGTTGATCAGGGCGGTCAAGTCGTCCATGTCAACAAGCTCATCATCAACACTGTTGCAGATAGCTGCGTTAGCGAAGTTGATGGGATTGTTCGAGTTAAGCAGATAGTTGATCAGGGCGGTCAAGTCGTCCATGTCAACACCGCCAACGCCGTTCACATTACCGCGCTCAACAGTGGACTCGGTGGTCGTGAACTCAACGGGAGCGGTCCAGTCGGTAACGGTGTTCTCGTCAACGATACCCTGTACCTCAACCTCATAGGTGGTCTCGGGAGCAAGACCGGTGATGGTGTAAGGAGCGGTAACGTTCTCAACTTCAACCCACTCACCAGCAGCAACCTCATTGTCAAGGATGCTGACAGCATCGATGATCATGAAGTCACGGTCGGTGCAATTGTACTGACGGAAGGCGATGTAGCCCATTTGTCCAGCATAAGCGCTCAGGTCGATGTTCACCTCGGTCCAATCAGCGGAGTTGGGCGAGAGCATGTCGTCGGTCAGAGGCACGAAGCTTTCGATGTTGTTGTCGGTGGTTGAGATGTAGATGCGATAGGTCTCCTCATAGTTGCTACCGTCATCGACGATGTAGTACCTGAGCGTGGTGCCCAGCTCAACCTGCGGGCTGATGAGCCAGTTGTCAGGAGTGAGAGCGCTGCTCATCCAGCTGCGTGACATGGCTCCGTAATTGCCGTCGTATGCGGGGAAGCCACCACTGCTGAAGGTCGTCGGGTTGAATTGTACCCAGTTGTTGCCGTCGCCGTCGCTGTCAATAACAGTCCAGTTGCCAAGACCTTCCTCGAAGCTCTCGAAGAACTTAACATCGGCCGAGGCAGGAGTGCGATAACGCAGGTTGTAAGCTTCCTGAACGCCAGTCCAGTTAACATCGGCAGTCGTAGCGGCAACAGCAGTTACCTCCAGGCCGGTGGGCATAGCATCGGCGGGCAGGGTGGTGAACTCAACAAGATCGGTCCACTCTGAATTGCCATCGGCATAGACAGCCTGTACCTGAACCTCATAGGTGGTGTTCGGGGTAAGCGGCTGCATGGTTGCGGGGCTGGTAGTACCCTCCATGACTACCCATTCACCCGGGAGAATCTCGGCGCCATTGATGGCGATAGCATCGATGAAGACGATATCCTGATCCGTAGTGCCGTAGTGACGGAAGGCGATATAGCCCTCTTGTCCTGCGAAGGAGCTCAGGTCAACCTCATACTTAACCCACTGGTTGGGAGCACCCAAGTGTGCGGTTTCAATGTCTTCACTGATTGCTGCGAAGCTTTCGATCTCGCTGTCGGTAGTAGAAGCGTAAACGCGGATCTTCTCAGGATAATTACCGTCATCGGCCATCCAGAATTCGAGTGTGCCGTCCAAGTTGAGCTGCGGGCTGATAACCCAGTTGTCGGGAGTGAGGCCTGCACCGTCGTAATAGCTTTGTGAGAACAGGCACTTGTCGCCGTCCTTGGCTTGCAGCTGAACGCCACTAACACTATACTGACTGGGCTCGATAATCGTCCAGTTGTGACCGTCACCGTCGGAGTCAATAGCATTCCATACGGCATCGCCTTCGAAGCTCTCTTCATACATCTTCACGAAACCAGCCGGTGTGCGGTAGCGCAGGTTATAGCTCTCGGCATCGCCAGTCCAAGTAGCTACAGCGCTTGCACCAGTGATATCGCTAACTTCGAGATGCTTGGGTTTCGGGAATTGGTCTTTGGTGATTTGGAATGTCGTGAGAACACCAGCCGTGGGTACAGGACCACTGCTGGCGCCAGTGCCGTGGAACTCATAAATGATCTCGCCTTCGGGATCAACAACTGTGAAGCCGGTCTCATAGCCATAGTTGCCACTTACCCAAACGAGGTCATAGTCTTCGCCGTAGCACAAGTTCACGGTGCCTTCAAGTAAACTGCCAGAAGTCATGGTGAGCTCGGCAATCACAGCACCAGTGTTGTGGTAAACGATTTGGAGCTTGTTGCCGTTCCAGCCGTCACCATAGGTGTCGGTCAAGGTGTAGGCAATCTCACCCATGTTAGCAGCATCGCAAATCGTAGTAGTGAACGATGCGCTTGCCCAAGAGCTCAGGTTGCCATCACCGTAGTCGGCCTGAACGCGCACGTCATAGACGGTACCGTTCTCAAGCACGTCGAGCGTGATAGCGGGAGTCGATACTGCACCAGCAGCGGTCCACTCTTCATCGGCGCTCTTCTTGTACTCTACGTTCCACGAGGTTTCGTCGCTACCAGGGGTCCAGGTGATGTCTGCGCTGTTAGGCGTGATGTTGCTAGCCTGCACGTTGGTGGGCTTGTAGTAGATCACACCACTGCCGGGCACATAACTGAACGTGGTCTTGGGAACGAAGTCGCGCTGGCTACCCGTGGTGATGTTGTCCAGTGAAGAACCATTGGTAGCATACACCGAAGCGCCGCTAACAGTCGTGCCAGAGAAAGTAGCAGACTTGTAGGTGCCTTCTTGGATGACATAGACACCAATCAGCAGATTGCCGCCTTCATAGGTGTAAGGCGTGTCAAAGTTGATCACCATCTCGGACTGGGTGCCGTCGAGAGTGCCTGTATACACTACCGTGGCATCGGTCAAACCCGTGAAGTTTGAGATCGTGGGCTCGGATACTTCCTTCATGAAGATTTGGAAAGTGGCTGTGCCCCAGCTGGTAGCAGCTGGAGTAGACAGATACCATGTCAGGCCCTCAATGGTGGCACCTGTCATGGATTCCAGCTGATCAGCGTTCATGACTAACTCAACCTTTACAAAATCATCAACGTAAAGGCCGTAGATGGGTACATAGTTGCTGGTGTTTCCGCCGTCATACACCGTCAGGGTCTCCTGAGCGAAGGATGACGCGAACCCTACGCACAACAGTACCATGCTTAAAAGAATTTTTTTGAACATAGGATAAAAATTTAATTGAAGTTAAACATTAAGCTTAAAACACACATTTATTAAAGTTGGTTATTTTTTTGGTTATTTTTAATGATGAGGTACAACTGGTTAAAATCACCGCAAAGATAACAAGATTTCTTTTAAAAAACAATGATTTATTTACTTTTTTTGGCACTTTTTTATTAACAAGGTTACTTAAGAATTAGCTTATCATTTCAAATAGTGGTGGAGGAAAGATAAAAAGATGTCCTGGGCCGCAGGCCTCGTGCTGACCTTCGGCCTGTTTCCTCCCCAATAGCCGACTCGACAGGTTTTTAAAAACAAAGACAGGCGGCTCACGAGCCGCCTGCCGTTAGGGAATCAATCCTGAGGAAGGATTGATGTTTTACTTGATTACTTCATCACCTTAGCGGTGCTGGTGGTGCCGTCGGTGTAGGTGGTAACGACGATGGTCATGCCATTGATCTCGTTAACCTCCTGACCGAGTGCATTGAAGTAGCGTACACCAGCAACGGTCTTGCCGTTAACCAGCTCGTCGATGCTTACGGGAGGAACATCGTTGGGCAGGATGGTGAAGAATACACCGCCGTCGGGGCTGTCAAGATAACCGGGCATCGTGGCAACTGCGTGTACTACATAGTCGCCAGGGCCAGTAACAACGATCTGATACTGGTCGCCGGTGAAGGTACCCTCCTCGATGAGCTCATCACCGCAGTATACCGAGTAAACTACGGTAGCCTCGGGCTCATTGTTGGTGATGGTAACGGTAACAGTCTCAAAGTCGGTGATTGCATAAGCGCACTCGGGACGAGCGCAGTACTCGGTGGGCTCTTCGCCGCCACCCTGGAGGGTTACGAAGTTAACAGGAGCGGTCCAGTTGGTGGTCGTGCCATCAGCTACAACGCCCTGTACCTCTACCTCATAAGCGGTCTCGGGAGTCAGACCCTCGATCACGTAAGGAGCGGTAACGTTCTCAACAACTACCCATTCACCTGCGGGCACGTCATCAGACTCACCAGCCATGTAGAAGTTGGTGACATTCAAGATGTACATGTCGGTGATGTTGAAGTGACGGATTGCGATGTAACCCATCTGACCGGCATACTCGCCAAGGTCGAAGCTGTAGTTAGTCTGAACACCGGTAGCAACGATTTCGTCACTGATGGGAGTGAAGTCGGCTACATCGGTACCAGTTGTGCTTACGTATACCTGGAAGTGCTCAGCAGCATAGCTGGGATCCTGTCCCCATGCATCGAACATAACACTTGCACCAAGCTTAACCTGCGGCGTGATGATCCAGTTGTCGGGAGTCAGAGCACCGTAGTTGTTGATGTAGCTGTTCGACGACAGGGTGGTCTGAACGGTACCATCGTCCAGAGTCAAGTTCCAAACATACCAGTTCTGACCGTCGCCATCGGCGTCGATAACAGTCCAGCCAGTGGGCACGTCACCAGTCTCATAACCGGTGAAGTCCTCGGTGATGCCGTTGTAAACGGCAGCGGTGCGATAGCGCAGGTTGTAGGTCTCCTGGCTGCCAGCCCAATTAGCTTGAGCAGTGGTAGCGGTTACGTTGACAACCTCCAGATCGCTGGGCATTGCGTCGGCGGGCAGGGTGGTGAACTGAGTGCTAACCCATCCCGATACACCGTCTTCAAAGATACCCTGTACCTCTACCTCATAGGTGGTGCCAGCAGCGAGCGGCTCCATGGTAACGGGGCTGGTAACATTCTCAAGAACGGTCCATTCTGCTCCGCTAACACCCTCGATAACTACAGCGTCAATCATGAGGATGTAACCAGTAGCGCCATTAGGCTGATGGCGGATGGCGATGTAGCCCTCCTGTCCAGCATAAGCGCTCAGGTCAAACTCATAAGTGCCCCATTGGTTGAGAACACCAGGAGTCGTCGCGGTTCCAACTTCGGTGAAGCTGTCGAAGTTGGTGTCGGTGGTGGAAACAAGCACGCTGAAGTTCTCAACATAGTTAGCGCCAAGGTCAGCAGCCGAAACTGAAAGCGTGCCACCGAGGTTAACCTTCGAGCTGATCAGCCAGTTGTCACCAACTACAGGGTTGCTGCCTTCAATGGTAACTGACTCAGAAACGATGCAGTATTCACCATCGGCAGCCACGAGAGGAGTACCACCCATGTTCCATTCGGTGATGTGCAGAATCTGCCAGTCGAGACCGTCACCGTTGGCATCAACGAATTGCATTCCAGTAACTTCGTTTTCGAAGCTCTCGTCCAGATTGGTCTTTGCGCGATAGCGCAGGTTGTAGGCCTCAGCCTCGCCGTTCCAGGTGGCCTCAGCACTCTTAGCGGTGATCTTGCCGATCTCGAGGTCGGTAACAAGCGGGAACTGCAACGGAGTGGTGAAGGTGCAGGGCTTGCTCCAGATGCTCATGTCCTCGGCAGTGCAGACCGAACGAACATAAACCGTGTAGGTCGTGTTCTCTGCAAGGCCAGTGAGCTGCAGGGTGGGCTCGCCGTTAACGGTGATGGGCTCAACAGTGTTGGGATCATATTCGCCAACACCGCAAGCAACCTGCCACAGGTCTTGCTCCTCGGCACCGGGAGTCCAAGCCAGGGTAGCGCCGTTATAAACAACGTTGGTGGCTGTGAGGTCGGTGGGACGCGGGCAAGTAACGCGATTGATTTGGAAGGTGGTGAGAACGCCAGGCGTGGGAACAGGACCACTGCTGCCAGTGCCCTGGAATTCATAGATGATGCTTCCATCGGGGGCAGTCAGCGTGAAGCCGGTCTCATAGGGATAGCTTCCTGCTACCCAAACCAGATCGTAGTCAACACCGTAGCACAGATTAACGATGCCTTCGGCATAGTTGTCGTTGGGCGTGCCGTTAACTTGTCCGGGAATGAAGAGGTCGGCAATCAGTACATCGGTACCGGCAATGAAAATCTTGAGGTGGTTGTTGTTCCAGCCGTCACCATAGCTGTCGGTGAGGACGTACTCAACTTCACCCATGTCAGCCTCGTCGCAAGCGGGCGTAGCGAATGAACCGTTTGCCCAACCGCTCAGGTTGCCATCGCCATAGTCGGCCTGTACACGAACCTCATAGGGAGTACCGTTCTCAAGAACATCGAGAGTGATAGTGGGCTCGGTTACTGAACCGGCAGCAATCCACTCCTCGGTGCCTTTAACCCTGTACTCTACGTTCCATGCACCCTCGTTGCTGCCGGGATTCCAAGCGATGACTGCGCTGTTAGGCGTCAGGTCGGTTGCATGAACATTGGTGGGCTTGTAGTAAACCACACCACCGGCAGGCTCAAACGAGAAGGTGGTCATGGGCACGAAGTCGCGCAGATTGAGGCTGCAAGCATCCAGTGAGCTGTAGCTGTAACCCTGAACAGCAGCGCCGATAACTTCAGCACCCGAGAAAGTAGCGCTCTTGTAGGTGCCCTTCTCAATGCCATAGACACCAACCAACAGGTTGCCACCGTTGTACTCGTAGGGAGTAGCGAAGGTGATCTTCAACACCTCTTGGGTGCCGTCTAGCGGGCCTTCATACACAATAGTAGCATTCTCCGGGCCGATGTAGTTGTCGAGGGTGTTTTGTTCAACTTCCTTGACGAAAATCTGGAAAACACCACCCCATGCTACCTCGGCAGGGGAGCTCAGATACCACTTCAGGCCGGTGATCGTACCGCCTGTCATGGGGGACAGCTCGTCGGAGTTCATGATGAACTCAACCTTTGAGTACGCGTCGGCATAGAAGCCGTAGACTGGTACATAGGCATTAGTGGCTCCGCCATCATACACGGTCAGGGTCTCCTGAGCGTAGGATGACATGAACCCTATGGCCATCAATACCAGGCTAAATAGTAATTTCTTGTACATAGGATAAAAAGAATTAGTTAAACATTAAGTAATAAACTCATTAAATTATTTTTAGTAATAATCTATCTTTCAAGTAATTTATCGAAGGCTTTTATAGTAATGTGAAACTTCGAACGATTAATCACCGCAAAGATAATATATTGTTACGAAAATATCAATAATAATTTAAAATAAATGTAAAAACTACCCAAAATGGTAGTTTTTGGGGTAAATGAAATTTAATTTGAAACACTCACTTGGGAGTGTGTGAATCAGTTGGTGATGGTGTAACCGTAGCCCGAGGGGAGAACACGGTATTGCCGCATGCCCACCTTGCTGTTGATGGCGACGCCGCTCACGGGACCGCCGGCTCCGGTCAAGGGATTATAGCGGGAGCCGCAACGGGGGCAGACGGCTTCAAAATTCTCGGGATTGATCGAGAGGATGATGCTCTGACTCGCTTCGACGGGACATGACAGGTCATAGGCCATCGGGGCATCCATGCCCATCATCAGCAACACGCCGCCATAGCCGGTGAAAGTGTTCACGTTGTAGGGGAAATTGGAGGGAATGCCTTTCTCGCGGTTAAAGATGCGGTAGTCTCCCATGCCATTGACACCATAGGTGTTCCACAGGGCGACGTTGCCCAGGTCGATGCGCACGGTGAAACGGGGAACCGACTTGTTGTCAATGTGATCACACGCGCTGGCCATGACCAGCAAGAGCAGGGCTGAAATAGCCGTGATTAGCTTTGAAGTCTTCATGTGGTTCTTATTATTTTTTAATTATTAACGTTAAAAATAGCCGTTTGATTGTAAAAGTTCGCAGAAAACTATACCTTTGCGTCCTACTAAAACCGTTATACTTGAGCATGGGACCGCTATTTTCAATCATCACCGTCACTTGGAACGCTGCCGATGTCATCGCTCCCACATTGGAGAGTGTGCGTCGCCAGACGAGCAGCGACTATGAGATGCTCATCATCGATGGCGCGTCGACCGACGACACGCTAGCCATCGTGCGGGGTGAGTCGATTGGAAACCTGCGCGTGTTCAGCGAGCCCGACAAGGGCCTGTATGACGCGATGAACAAGGGTATCGCTTGGGCACGGGGACGCTACATCATGTTCTTGAATGCCGGTGATGCGCTTGCCGACGATACTGTGCTGGCACGACTGGCGTTGCTCACCGCCGACAACCCGGGCGTCATCTATGGGCAGACACAGCTGGTCGATGCTTCGCGCGAGGTGGTGGGGAAACGCCATCTGACGGCTCCCAAGCGGCTCACGGCCGATAGCTTCCTGCGCGGTATGGTGGTGTGTCATCAGGCTTTTGTGGCACGTCGTGACCTGGTGCCGCAATATGACCTGCAGTACCGCCTGAGTGCCGACTATGACTGGTGCATCAGGGTGCTGAAAAAGTCGCCCGCCAATGCCTATGCAGGTCGCAAGCCCATCATCAGCTACCTGGCCGAGGGGATGACAACGCGCCATCATCGCGCATCGCTGTGGGAGCGATTCCGCATCATGCGACACCACTACGGCACCGCAAACGCCGTGCTTGCCCACTTGAGCTTCATCCCGCGTTTCTTGAAGCGCCGCATGGGCAAGAATGCTAACCGCCAGTGATGGCGGCCGATTTTACCGAATAACCTCACACTATGATACATGAACGATAAAAAATCTGAAAATATCATCAAGCGCTACTGGCACCGTTTCAAGGTGTGGTACAAGGGATTGTACCGCGGTCGCCCCTGGTGGGTCAAAACGCTCGCCGCGCTGGGGACGTTCATCGTCCTGTTTTTGCTCTACCTCATCGCTGTGGACATCAATTTCCTCTGGCTGTTCGGCAAGTCGCCCAGCACCAGCAGTATCATGCACCCGCGCAACCCCGAGGCGAGCTACCTGTACAGCGCCGACGGGAAAACCATCGGCAAATACTATGACGAGAACCGCACGCCCGTGCCCTATGACTCGATCAACCCGCAGTTCTTCAAGGTGCTCATCGACACCGAGGACGAGCGCTTCTACCACCATCACGGTATCGACTTCAGCGGTCTGGGTGCCGCGGCCAAGGACATGATCCTGCACGGCCGTCCCCGTGGAGCGAGCACCATCACCCAGCAGCTGGTGAAGAACATGTTCCGCACTCGCAGCGACTATTCCACCGGCCTGTTGGGCTATATCCCCGGCGTGAAAATGCTCATCATGAAGAGCAAGGAGTGGATCATCGCCACCAAGTTGGAGCTGTTCTACAGCAAGCAGGAAATCCTTGAGATGTATGCCAACACGGTGGACTTCGGCAGCAACGCCTATGGCATCAAGACGGCGGCGAACACCTATTTCAAGACCACCCCGCGCAACCTCAAGCTCGAGGAAAGCGCCGTGCTCGTGGGATTGTTGAAGGCCACCAGCACCTACAATCCCCGCATCAATCCCAAGAACAGCCTGCGTCGCCGCAACCAGGTGCTCAAGAACATGGTGTCGCGAGGTGACCTCACCAAGCAGCAGTATGACTCGGTGTCATCGCTGCCCATCGACCTGAAATATACCATCGAGAGCAACTATGCCGGCGTGGCGCCCTATTTCCGCGAGGCCGTGGCTCGCGAGATTGAGGATATCGCCAAGGCGCAGGGCATGAAACTTGACCTGGAACGCGACGGCCTCAAGATATACACCACCTTGGACTCCAAGATGCAAGAGTATGCCGAGCAGGCCGTGAGCGAGAAGATGAAGGTGGTGCAGCAGAACTTCAAGAGCCACTGGGGCAATCAGGACTGCTGGCTGGACGACAACAACCAGCCCATCGCCAACTTTGTCGAGGACAAGGCGCGCAACACGCCCATCTATCACGAGCTGCTGGCCCGTTACCCTAACGACCTGGACTCGGTGAACTACTACATGAACCAGCCCCACATGGTGCATTTGTTTGACTATGAGAACGATTCGCTCTACATGGAGATGAGTTCGATGGACTCGGTGCGCTACATGCTGCACTTCATGCACTGCGGTTTCATCGCCATGGAACCCAGCAACGGCCATGTCAAGGCTTGGGTGGGCGATGTGGATTTCGACACATGGAAATATGACAAGGTGCGCGCCAAGCATCAGCCCGGTTCCACCTTCAAGCTCTTTGTGTATGCCATGGCGATGGAAAACGGACTCGTGCCCTGTGACCGTCGCCTCGACGAGTATATCGACACCACAGTGTGGAACGAGGAAAAGCAGGAACTGGAGCACTGGCGTCCCACCAATGCCAACGGCACTTTCTCGGGGTCCGATATGACCCTGCGCGGCGCTTTTGCTCAGAGCATCAACAGCGTCACCGTGCGCGTGGCCCAGGAGGTGGGCTTCAGCGAGATTGCCCAACTGGCACGCGACATGGGCATCAAGTCGCCCATGGAGCCCAAACCGGCTTTGTCGCTGGGTGCCAGCGACGTGGACCTGTTGGAACTGGTCAATGCCTACTGCACCGTGGTCAACGACGGCATGATGCATGACCCCGTCATCGTCACCCGCATCGTGGACCGCGACGGCAAGGAAATCTATCGGGCCCCCGATCATCAAAAGCGCGGCCTGTCTTACCGCTCGGCATGGCTCATGCAGCAGATGCTCATGGCGTGCCGCACCGATGCCGGTGGCACCGCGATGGCCCTCAACGGCTACATCACGCGACCGCTCTATGACGTGGACCTGGGAGGCAAGACCGGTACCAGCAATCGCCATGCCGACGCTTGGTTCGTGGCAGTGTCGCCTGGCTTGGTGTGTGGTTCTTGGGTCGGTGGCGAGTACCGCCAGATTCACTTCCGCTGGGGTGCATTAGGGCAGGGTAGCCGCACGGCATTGCCCATTTGCGGACGTTTCCTGCAACTCGTGTTGAGTGATCCGCAGTTCAAGCGCTATCACCAGCGCTTCCAGCCGGCCAAGGAACCGATCAATGCCGATTTGTACTCGGGTTGTTCGTCCATCGCGCCTATCGAGGAATTTGACTCCACCATGCTCGACTTTGACGAGGATTCCCTCGCCATCCCGTTGACCGATGACTTCATTCCCGACGAGAAACTCAAGGTAGAAGACCCGTCTTCCTCACCCGACTCGATTTGATGAAGCTTGTCGCATAAGAATTACCTGACCCAATAATGATTAATCGTCATGTTGGGTCAGTTTTATTAATGAGGAAGGTAAAAGTTTGTTTTAGCTTTGGCGGGCGTCGGTGGCGAGCAGGCGGTGCCCCAGGCGGCAGTAGATGCACTTGCGGGCTTCGCAGTAGTTGCGGCGCAACTGGATGAGGGCTTGGCTGGTGAGGGCGTCATCGCAGCCGATGCCCGCATCGCGGAACATCTTCACGATGCTGTTTTGCTCGGGACGCAAGTCTTCCAGCAGTTCAATGGCACGGTCGGTCATGGTATAGTCGTCGGTCATCTCGCCGCGGGCATAGTAGAGTGGGGCGACCGTGTTGATGAGCACGATGTCGATGCTGCTGCTGGACAAGGCGCGTCCGGCACTGGGTGAGGGCTTGCCGAAACTGTAGTGCGAGGTCCAGTAACCGCTCAGTTCCACGTCAAACAACTCTCGCAGCTGCTTGGTGTCATTGGCACCCAGGATATCGTTCATCAGATTGAAGCCGCCGTGGACAAACTGGGCCAGCAGCGCGATGCGGCGGAAGGGGAAATTCTGCGGGCGGCTGCGGAACAGGCGCCATGCCGAGCCCTCGATGGGGCGCAGCGAGAATTTGTTGGCCAGGAAGGCATATTCGCGCATGAGCTGCTGGTAATAGGTCTCATCGTTGTGCGCGCCGTTCAACAGGCCCGCTTGCCCGAACAGCAGCGCCTCGACTTGCAGGATGGAGTCGCTGTGCTTGTGCA
Organism: uncultured Bacteroidales bacterium; assembly: GCA_902784675.1. GTDB lineage: Bacteria > Bacteroidota > Bacteroidia > Bacteroidales > Muribaculaceae > Sodaliphilus. Next base: position 14,673 of record CACZVR010000047.1, read on the forward strand.
GCAGGCGCAACGGCGTGACGCGCGCCAGGCGTTCAAAGGCGTCGCCGTTGATGCCGAAGCCCAGTGTCCTGGCCAGCATCACATAGCAGATCTCCTCCCAGCTGCCGTTGTAGCGGTCATACAGGTCTTGCACACGATTCACCTTGCTGTGCAGCCGTTCAAAGGCCAGCGCCTCGATCCACTCGGTGACGGTGAGCCGGGGCACCTCCTTGAGGCGTGCCGCACAAGGCAGTTCCACCTTGGCGTTGACCAGGCGGTCATAGCACTCGTTGAAGCGGGGCGAAACCTTGAGTTCGACCTGCGGAATGAGTTCGCCGTTGATGCGATGCACGGGTGCATCGTCCTTCTCGACGACGTGCAGGATGACGCTGTCATAGGCCGGGTCCTCGTCGTGGCCGTGGCGTTTCCAGTCGCTGGCGCGCACATGAATCTCCACGTTGCCCACCCACAGGTGCCCGTCAATCTCAACCTTGGCGTTGAAGAAGTCGGGGCCCGCATCGGTGTTGAGCAACCCCGGGTCGATGACGCGCACACGGCGCCCATCCACCGTGACCATGTCCTCGCTCAGCCACAGTTTGTGTTGCCAGATGTATTGCAGCAGTCCTTCCATTTGAGTTTTTAGTCCCTAGTCCTTAGTTGGACATTCGCTAAAGCCTAATGCCTAAAGCCTAACGCCTTTCATCATGCGAATTTACTGCTTTTTCTGCTTTTTCTCGTCATGAAGCTTTTAAAATGAGTCTAAAAAAAGAAATTTTGGAAATTTCTGCAAAAAAATTTGGTCACGTCAAAAACTCGCCGTATCTTTGCACTCGCTTTTGAAAGGTACCTTAGCTCAGTGGTAGAGCAGTGGACTGAAAATCCGCGTGTCCCTGGTTCGATCCCCGGAGGTACCACATCCGACCGACTGCCCGCGCAGCCGGCCGTTTTTTTTGTTGGATGTATGGAAAATGGGCATATCTGTGATGAAAATTGAATAATCTTTATTACCTTTGTGGGTCAATATAAACCAATGATTTTATTCACCGATATTAACTTCTAATACATAATGAAGCAATGAAACAACTCTTCCGCTTTTCCCTACTGTTATTGGCTCTCCTGCTGCCAGCCACAGCCATGGCCTACGACTTCGAGGTCGATGGCATCTACTACAACATCAACGGCAACGAAGTCACTGTCACGTATAAAGGATATTATGAATCCGATTATCAAAATGACTATTCAGGTAACGTGACCATTCCTGCAACTGTTACTTACAACGGAACCACCTACTCTGTCACCTCCATCGGCTATGGTGCGTTCTATGGTTGCGGTGGCCTGACGGGCGTAGAGATTCCGAATTCCGTCACTTCCATCGGCGAACGTGCGTTCTCTAATTGCAGTGGACTGAGTAGCTTAACTGTGGCAAGTGACAATACTTCATATGATTCCCGTGGAAACTGTAATGCCATTATTGAAACGGCTTCTAACACGTTGATAGCTGGATGTAAAAAAACTGTTATACCCAATACCGTCACTTCCATCGGCAGTAGTGCGTTCTTTGGTTGCAGCGGCCTGACAAGCATAACGATACCGAATTCCGTCACTTCCATCGGCGGAATGGCGTTCTCTCGTTGCACTGGCCTGAGGAGCGTGACGATTGGGAATTCCGTCACTTCCATCGGTGATGAAGCGTTCTGTCGTTGCAGTGGTCTGACAAGCGTGACGATACCGAATTCCGTCACCTCCATCGGCACTTTAGCATTCTATGGCTGCAGTTATCTGAGGCGCGTGACGATACCGAATTCCGTCATTTACATCGGCCGAGAAGCGTTTGATAATACGGAGTGGTTTGATAATCAACCCGATGGTCTTGTTTACGCTGGCTTGGTAGCTTATAAGTACCAAGGCAGGATGCCCGAAGGGACACACATCGTTATAACTGATGGTACGAAAGGTATCGCATGTGCTGCATTCGATGATTGCAGCGGCCTGACAAGCGTGACAATTCCGAATTCCGTCATTTCCATTGGCGAAGGTGCGTTCAATCATTGCAGTGGCCTGACGAGCGTGACGATTCCGGACTCCGTCACCACCATCGGCTCTAGAACATTCTATTGGTGCACTGGCCTGACGAGCGTGACGATTGGGAATTCCGTCACCTCCGTCGGCTATGAGGCATTTGCTGGTTGCAGTGGCCTGATGAGCGTGACAATCCCGAATTCTGTCACCTCCATCGGCGAAAATGCGTTCTCTGGTTGCACTGGCCTGACAAGCGTGACGATAGGGAATTCCGTCACCTCCATCGGCTATGGTGCGTTCTCTGGTTGCAGCGGCCTGACAAGCGTAGAGATTCCGAATTCTGTCTCCTCCATCGGCGAATATGCGTTCTATGGTTGCAGTAGCCTGACAAGCGTGGAGATTCCGAATTCCGTCACTTCCATCGGCGACCATGCGTTCTATGGTTGCGGTGGCCTGACAAGCGTGACGATTGGAACTTCCGTCACCTCCATCGGCGGAAATGCGTTCGGTGGTTGCACATCATTGGATACTCTCAATTTCAATGCAGTGGAGTGCGTTGAATTCGGTTCAACGGGAGACGATAGTCCTTTCTATTACTTAAATAATATCTCGACTGTCAATATTGGTAATAGTGTACTGAAGATTCCAGCCTATTTTGCATATTGTTTCACCAAATTGACGAGCGTGACTATCCCGAATTCCGTCACTACCATCGGCGATTGTGCCTTCATGGGTTGCAGTAGGCTGACGAGCGTGACGATTCCGAATTCCGTCACTACCATTGGCGAGTATGCGTTCTATAGTTGCAATAGCATGACGAGCGCGACGATTGGGACTTCGGTCACCTCCATCGGCAATTTTGCATTCCAACGTTGCACTTTATTGGATACCCTCAGATTTAATGCTGTTTCATGTGCCAATTTCAGATTATTGACAGATGACTATTCTTTATATAGTTTAGATATCTCGACCATCATCATAGGTGATAGCGTACAGATTATACCCGATTATTTTGCAGACGGTTTAACTAAATTGTCGAGCGTGACGATTGGGAATTCCGTCACCTCCATCGGCGAAAGAGCGTTCTCTGGTTGCAGTGGCCTGACAAACATCACCATTCCAAACTCCGTTACTTCAATCGGTGCCGCGGCATTCAGGAACTGCAGCGCCCTGACAAGCATCACCATTCCAAACTCCGTCACTTCAATTGGTGCTGCGACATTCGAGAACTGCGAGGGTTTGACAAGCGTGACGATTGGGACTTCCGTCACCTCCATCGGCAATGCTGCGTTCGGTGGTTGCAGTAAACTGACGAGCGTGACAATTCCGAATTCTGTCACTTATATCGGAGATGAGGCGTTCAGGTATTGCCGTCTACTGACAGGCGTGGAGATTCCGAAATCTGTCACTTACATCGGCAGTTCGGCGTTCGCTGGCTGCTGGGGCCTGACCAACATCACCATTCCAAACCCCGTCACCTCCATCGGTGACAAAGCGTTCTCTGGTTGTTGGGGCCTGACGGATGTGTATAGCTACATTACTGACCTCTCGAGAGTATCGAGCGGAAATCGACAATTCTATTTGGATAATGCTAATTACTCTGGTCGTACGCTTCATGTGCTGCAAGGGACGGCTGATGACTACCGGGCTGATGAGAACTGGTATCCCTATTTTGGGCAGATTGTGGAAGATTTATTCATTGGTGACGTGAACGGCGACCTTGAGGTCAATATTGCAGATGTAAATGCCGTCATCGGCATCATCTTGGACGGAAATAGTAGCACCTATTCGGCAGACGTGAACAGCGATGGCGAAATCAACATCGCCGACATCAACGCTGTCATCAACATCATCCTGAAAAGCACCCAGAATTAGATATATCTGGTTGTCAAAATGACAGCCGAGATTGAAACTTGGCGATTCCATCAAAAATGCGAAACGACCGACTGCCCGCGCAGCCGGCCGTTTTTTGTATGGAGTATTGCTATCCGTTCGTCCGTTCATACGAATGGGTACGTGATGGCAGAACCCGACTTGTTCCTCGCTTTCTCACGCATGCATGAATGAACGGACTAACGAATAGGTGCTGCTCTTTGATTTCTTTTTTAGTGTCCCCATGGTGACGATGATGGTTTTTATTGATAATGAATATACTGGAATGATGCCCTTTCTATAGATAAATTTACTATATTTGCGGTGAATTTCATTATTTATGTGTTTAATTGCTTGTATTATGAAGAATTCGTTACTTTTTAGCATGGTTGTCCTGGTGACGGCCGTGATGTGCGCCCTTGGCGCCAGTGCCAAAGAGGCCTATGCTTGCTACACGTCTGAGAACAAGACGTTCACTTTTTACTACGACAACGAGCGCAGCACCCGCCCGGACTACACCTGGTTACTGCAAGATGAGCCAGGCCATTTACCCCAGTGGAGTTTGTCGCTTCTCCCTGTGACCAAGGCAGTCTTTGACCGCTCGTTCGCTAATTACCGCCCGACGACCACCCATGGATGGTTTTACTATATGCAGAATCTTCAGACTGTCACGGGTTTGAGATACCTGAACACCTGCGACGTGACCGATATGGGTGAAATGTTTGCTAATTGTATACAATTGACAAGTCTTGACCTGAACGGTCTCAACACGTCCAATGTAACCAATATGAGTCGCATGTTCGATGGCTGCACTGCCTTGACAAGTCTTAACCTGAACGGTCTCAACACGTCCAAGGTAACCGATATGGGTAGCATGTTCGATGGCTGCACCAGTCTGCAAACCATCATTGTGGGTGAGCGCTGGAACACAGCCGCAGTGACTTATTCCAAAGATATGTTCCATAACACCACCAGCCTGGTGGGCGGCATGGGCACGGTATATAACGAATCCAACCCGACGGACAAGACCTATGCGCACGCCGACGACGGCCCCAGCAACCCGGGCTATTTCACTGCTTCGGGTACCGTGGCCTATGTCTGCTACACGCCGGAGAATACGACGTTAGCTTTCTACTACGACAACAAGATTGGCAGTCGCCCGGGCGGTATCTACACCATCGAGGGTCACGAGCCAGGTATACCCATGTGGCATTGGGATTATCCTT
>CACZVR010000047.1:19778-21338 GCA_902784675.1 uncultured Bacteroidales bacterium
TGGGATTATCCTTATGTGACCAAGGCAGTCATTGACCCCTCGTTTGCTGATTACCGCCCGACGAGCACCAATGGGTGGTTTTATGATATGCCATATCTTCAGTCTATCACGGGCATACAATACCTGAACACGATTGAGGTTACCGATATGAGTGAGATGTTCGCTGGCTGCGGTTCATTGCCAAGCATTGACTTGAGCGGTTTCAACACCGCCAACGTGGTTATGATGTACGGTATGTTCGAAAGTTGTCATAGCCTGACACGCCTTGACTTGAGCACTTTCAACACGGCCAATGTGAGTACCATGACACGCATGTTTACAAACTGTGAACATTTGCAGACCATCTATGTGGGTGATGAATGGAGCAATGCTTCGTTGTTATATTCAGGTCGCATGTTCGCTGGCTGTAACAGCCTGGTTGGTGGCCAGGGCACAACCTACGATGAAGGTCATGTTGATGGCGGCTACGCCCACATCGACGGAGGCCCGAGCAATCCCGGCTACTTCTCCAAGAGGCCTGCCTATACCCGCGGTGACGTGAATGACGATCTCGACGTGAACATGGATGACCTGTCGGCCCTGATCAACTACCTGTTGGCGAGCGAAGGCTCGGTCATCTCCCTGTCCAACGCAGATTGCAACACCAACGGCAACGTGAACATGGATGACCTGTCAGCCCTGATCAACTACTTGTTGAGCGACACCTGGCCCGAACCGGTTTACACCGTTGTCGGCACCCCCAACCTGTTTGAAAGCGAGTGGGATCTCAACGACGAGCGCAACAACATGAACAACATGATTAAGGGCGCTGACGGCATTTACCGTTTGAACAAGGCCGGTTGGTTCCCTGAGGGTACCGAAATCTATTTCAGGATCGTTTGTAATCACTCTTATGCCTACTCATGGCCCGCCGAAGATAGGCTCATTTACATTTACGAGACAGGTGCCTTCAGCATTGACATCATTTTCAATCCCAATGCTCCCGACGATCAGAAGATTAACGTCGATATGAACAAGATTTTCTAAGCAAGTGAGATGTATAAAAAGGCGGCATATGCTGTCCAAAGGTTGTGTCATCGCAAGTCTTGACACCAACCTATTTTCAATCATATGATCTCTCTCAACACATCGGTTTTAATTCGCTTATTCGTTCATTCGTTCGTCCGTTCGTACAGGGGGTGATAGCGATGTGAACCCGACTTTGTTTCTCGCTCTCTCACGTATGCATGCATGCATGAATGAATGAACGGACGAACAGAGGCTGTAGTTGTCAAAATGGCAACCGAGGTTGAACATTGGTGATTCCATCAAAAACATGAAATGACTGGCTGCCCACGCAGCCGGCCGTTTTTTTGTGTGGATGTATGGAAAAATATGCATGATTGTGATGAGAATTGAAAAATCATTACTACCTTTGTAGCGATACCTTTAATCAATGATTCAATTAACCGTTATTTATTTCTAAACATTTTGATTATGAAACAACTCTTACGTTTTTCCATCATGTTGCTGGCCATCCTGCTGTCAGCTACCGCCACGGCCCACGACTTTGAGGTCGAT
>CACZVR010000048.1 GCA_902784675.1 uncultured Bacteroidales bacterium
TCACTCAGGTTCACCGTCTTGTTGGCAGGATTGAAATGGTCGGTCAACTGGCCGCTCACGCTAGTCACTTGCACGTCGCCACAACCATTCTGCTGAAGCATTGCACTAGCAATGTCACGTCCCGTCATGGGCACGCCCAAGGGCACCTTACTGTATTTAGCGAACTTTGACTTGAGGGAGTTCTGAACCACAAGACTCAGAATGAAAATACCTCCCATTAAGATATAAACAAACATATCTGAAATTTTTTAAGTTATTATTCTCTTTTCAAAACAATTGGCACGAAATTTGTAAGCAAATGCTCTGGACAAAATTCTGCACTGCAAAGTTACAGTTTTTTGCCCGCAAAATGCCTCAAAAGGGCAATAAAAGTACTAAAAAATGAAAATTTGGCTCAAAAATGTTTGGTAATTCAAAAATAGCCGTTACATTTGCGGCGTTATAATTAATTGTTTTATTATTAATTTTTTAATTAAAAGTTGTTTTATTATGAAGAAGTTTTTATTGATGTTTGCAGCTGTTGCTGCTATCGCTTTTGTTGGTTGCAAGACCGAGACCAAGCCTGCTGAGGAAGTTACCGAGGAGGCTCCCGTAGCTGAGTACACCGTTGAGTCAGTTACCAATGACCTGATGAACGCTGCTGATGAGGCTACCGCTGTTTCTCTGCTCGATGGCATCAAGGCCAAGGCTGAGGAGCTGCTCGCTGGTGGTGACCAGAATGGTTACTTCAACATCATCAACATCCTGAAGACCGTCTTTGAGAATAACAAGGAGGCTCTCCTTGCTAAGATCCCCGCTCTGGCTGACAAGCTCGATGCTTACATCACCGTTCCCGAGGAGTTGAAGGCTGGTTTCGCCGAGTTCGCTGCTAAGGCTGTTGCCGATGCTGCTGTCGAGAAGGCTGGTGAGGCTGTTGACGCTGCCGGTGAGGCTGTTGCCGAGAAGGCTGCTGATGTTAAGGAAGCTGCCGGTGAGGCTGTTGACGCTGCCAAGGACAAGGCTGCTGACGCTATCGACAAGGCTGCTGACAAGGCCAAGGAAGCTATCAAGTAATCTTGATCATTAATTAATCCTAATAAATTAGGGTCGGCTCGCTGATGAGCCGGCCCTAATTGTTATATCCAATTTTTTTTCTCTCAACAAGTTGAGAATTTCTGGTAGGCAAGGCGTTCGTCACCATTGAGCAAATAAATGATGCCGCAGTAGGAGAAGCCATAGCGGTCAATGACATGCCGCATGATGACATTGTCGCGATGAGTGTCGATGCGCAAGTTGCCAGCCACTGCCATGCAGTAGTCCATCACATCGTTGAAGATGCCATGGCTGCCAGCAGTGCTTGCCAGACGATGCACCACATGATAGGGCTTGTCATCCAGCCATTCTCCTTCAAAAATTTCTTTGTAGGTCGGTTCGGGCCCTGGAATAAAGGCAAACGAAGCGACAATCTCACCACTACCCTGCTCCACACACAAGTAACAGTGACCATTGCTGATATCGTTCTCGATGGTCTCCTGGCTGGGATAACCGTCAATCCACTGGTTCACGTTGCCGCAGGAGCGCATGATAGCACGCGCCTCGTCGATGAGACACATGATCACGGGCACATCGGCCATCGTCGCTTTTCTGAAAATCCTGCTCATGGCCTTTTCTGTGATGAAGTCCCTTTGTCATCTGCAGCAGGAATGATACCGTCGCGTCGCATGAGGGCAGTAATCTCGGGTTCTGCGCCACGGAAACGCTTGTAGAGCGTCATCGGGGCCTCGGTACCACCACGCGAAAGGACGTTCTCGACCCACGAGCGTGCTGTGTCGGGATTGAAGATGCCGTCTTGCTTGAACTTGTCAAAGGCGTCACATTCAATCACTTCGGCCCATTTATAGCCGTAATAGCCTGCAGCATAACCACCTGAGAAGATGTGAGTGAACTGGGGCGACATGATGCAGCCCTCGACAGGTTCAAATGCCTGAACGTCCTTGACTGCCTCGTATTCAAACTCAAAGTCATCCCCATTGTAAGGCTCGGTGATGGTGTGCCATGCCATATCAATGAAACCGAACCCCAGTTGTCGCACACAGGAATAGGCCGCAGCATATTGTGATGAGGCCAACAATTTGTCGATGAGATCCTGTGGCACCGGCTCACCGGTCTGGTAATGACGAGCAAAACTATCAAGGAACTCACGCTCATAGACATAGTTCTCGTTGAACTGCGAGGGCACCTCGACAAAGTCACGATAGACATTGGTGCCCGATAACGACTGATATTTGCAACGGGCCAGCAACTGATGCAAGGCATGGCCGAACTCGTGCATGAACGTCTCCACCTCGCGGATGGTGAGCAACGACGGCTTGGAGTCGGTGGGCTTAGTGAAATTCATCGTCAAGGTCACAAGCGGGCGGATGTCATTGCCGTTTTCGTCAATATACTGTTCACGGAAACTGGTCATCCAAGCCCCACTTTGCTTGGTGGCACGAGGGAAGAAGTCCAAGTAAAGAACCCCCACCGCCTTTCCGTTCTCGTCGGTCACATCATATACCTCCACCTCGGGGTGGAAGACTTGTGCATCATGGTTGGGGATGAAGCGCAAGCCATACATGCGTTTGGCAAACCCGAAGACACCTTTGGTCACCTGGCCCAATTCAAAATAGGGTCGCAGCAACTCGTCGTTAATTTCAAACAACGAGTCCTTCTCCTTGTTGCTATAGTAGCTGAAGTTCCAAGGCTTGATTTCCACAGGCTTACCCTCCAGTTCGCTGGCGAACTTGGTGAGACGCTCCATCTCGTTGCGCTCAACAGGCAAGTAGGCCTCACGCAACTGGTTAAGCATTTTATAGACGTTAGCCGGCGTTTCGGCCATGGTGTGTTGCAGTTTATACTCGGCAAAGGTCTTGCAACCCATCAGCCCAGCAATCTCCAAGCGAGTGTTAGCGATCTGCCGCAAGATATCCAGATTGCAATAATCGCCCGCAGTACACTGGCGGTTATACATCTTATATAATTTCTCGCGCAGGTCACGGCGATCGCTATATTTCATGAACGGTATGTAGCTGGGAGCATCAAGCGTCACCAACCACTCATTTTCACGCCCCTTTGCCTTTGCCGCCTGCTTGGCTGCATCAAGGGCGCTCTCGGGCAAACCCGCTATGTCGTCTTGAGTGAGCCAGAGTTCATATTGAGAAGTTTCCTTGAGTGCATTCTGGTCAAACTTCAAGGTCAACTCAGTCAATCGTTTTGACAACTCGCGATATCGTTTGCGATCTTCGCCCTGCAGGTTTGCGCCACTGCGGACAAATCCGTCATAGGTCTCGCGCATGAGCATCCTGTCCTCCACGTCATATTGTTCGCCATCAAAATGGTCATGGACATATTTCACTCGCTGCCACAAATGCTCGTTGAGGGTGATGCTATTGAAGTGCTCGCTCAACACGGGGGCCATGCGATTGCTCACCTCGTGAAGCGCATCGTCGGCATTGCACGAGAGCATGGGATAGAACACGCTCAACACTCGGTTGAGCATTGCGCCGGCACGCTCCAGTGCCACGATGGTATTCTCGAATGTGGGTCGGTCAGTATTATCAACGATGGCGGCCACCTCGACATCATGCTGTCTGATGCCCTCACGAATCGCTGGTTCATAGTCATCTGTAGTGATGCGGTCAAAGGGAATCACACCACCCGTCGTCTTGAAAGGCCTTAAAAAGATATTATCCTGTATCATGATTTCTTGGTTTTTTATTCTAATTCCACAACGGTGATACCAGCACCACCAAACTGGACATGCTCATCACGATAGGATTTCACCCCGTTGACTGTGCGCAAGTATTCACGGATGGCAACTTTCAAAGCACCTGTTCCCGTACCATGCAGGATGCGAACACGTTGTGCGCTGAACTGGATAGCATCATCAATGAAATAGGTGATTGCCTGCAGGGCCTCGTCGGCACGCATGCCACGCACGTCAATGTCGGGTTTGAAATTGAGCTGACGGGTACGAATCTCGTCGGTTGTCGTTCGACCCAACGACTCAACCTTGTTTTTCTTTTCCTTTCGCATGGTCCGCTCCACTTTGTCGGCTTCGATGCGAGTCTTGATGTTGCCGAATGCCACCAGGGCATATTTCTCGTCAATGCTGATGAGTGTACCCACCGTGGTCGTGCCCTTGAGCACCACGTTGTCGCCAGCCTGCAAGGGACGCTCCTTGACGGGAAGAGGCTTGGGCGTTTGCTTCTTGGGTTGCTTGCGATGCGGCTTATCCTTGGGGGTGAGTTCCTTGAGGCGTGTGGGTATTTCGGGTTCCTCGGCATTTAGACGCTGCTTGAACTCGTCAAGTTGGCGCCGCAGTTCCTTGGTGCGCTCTTTCTCGGCCTGCTGCTCGCGTATTTCCTTGATGGTGCGCTCAATCTGCGCGTTGCTGGTACGCAGGATTTCTTTCGCCTCATCACGCGCCTCATGAATGATTTGGCGGTGTTCGGCACGGATATTCTCCAGGCGCTCGTCATAGTCGGCAACCATTTGGTCAAGGCGTTTTTCCTTGGCACGGATATCTTGCCGCTTGTTTTCCCAATAGCGACGGTCCCGCACGATGTCCAACAAGTATTTGTCCATGTTGATGTAGTCACTGCCCACAATTTCACTCGCCTTGTCGATGACTTGCTGTGGCAGACCTGTCTTGCGGGCAATCTCGATAGCAAACGAACTGCCGGGATAACCCACAGACAGCTGGAACAAGGGTTGCATGCGCTGACGGTCATAGAGCATCGCCCCGTTGACCACACCCTCGGCCTCCTCGGCAAAATGCTTCAGGTTCTGGTAGTGTGTCGTCACCACTCCCATCACCTGATGATCATTCAACTGCTCCAGGATGGATTGTGCAATGGCTCCTCCAATCTGGGGCTCAGTGCCGCTGCCCATCTCATCGATGAGAATGAGGGTTTCCTTGCCACCTTTGGACAAGAAGAGCTTCATGTTTTGCAGGTGACTGCTATAAGTACTCAGGTCATTTTCAATGCTCTGCTGGTCACCGATATCGATGAAAATGTCACGGAAAATGCCCATGTGTGAATTGTCGCGCAAAGGAGGCAGCAGTCCGCACTGCATCATGTATTGCACGATACCGACCGTCTTGAGACACACCGACTTACCGCCGGCATTAGGGCCCGAAATGACCAAGATGCGGTTCTGCCGATTGAGTGCGATATTCAGGGGCACAACCTCCTTGCCCTGGGTGCGCAACGAGAGCAACAAGGCAGGATGAACAGCGCTATACCATTCCAGTACTGGCTTGCGGTCCACATGGCACATCTGGGCTCCCACATCCCGGGCGAACAATGCCTTGGCACGGATGAAATCTAAGAGTCCCAATGTGTCCAGCACACCCGCCAGCTCATCAAGATGGGGACGGATCAGGTCGGTCACTTCGGTGAGAATGCGAATGATTTCCCTCGCAATTTCGGCCTCGGTCTCGCGGATGCGGTTATTGGCCTCAACAATCGCCTCGGGCTCGATAAACACCGTTTTTCCGGTAGCACTCTCATCATGCACAATGCCGTGAAGTTTGCGCTTGTTCATGGCATTCACCGGCAACACCAAACGACCATCTCGCAACGAGGGCTGGACATCATTATCCAGAATGCCGTCTTGCTTGCCTTGGGCGATGATCCGTCGCAGAGTTCCATTGATGCTGCTGGTCACACGGGCAATCGAGACGCGCAGTTCATGAAGTTTTGGAGAGGCGGTGTCCTTGATGTTGCCAGCCTTGTCCAGTAAGCGACCGATGGCAACGCTCACCTCGGGGAACGACTGCATACCATTGGTGAGTTCGCGCAGACGGGGATAAGGCGTGTTGCCCTCACCATCGGTCGCGAAGAAGCGCACCACTTGGGTTACGGTCACCAGCAAACGCTGCAAATCAAACAAACGTTCGGCCGAGAGGAAAGTGCCAGGTGTGGCAACTTCCTTGAGCACAACGCGCAAGTCAAAATAGTAACTGAGCGGGAACTCCCTGCCCGTCTGCACGATAGACAGAAACTCATTGGTCTGTTCGAGCCATCGCACCACCTCGTCGCGTTGCGTCGAGAAACGCAGTCGCGGCACATTGGCGGCGCCCAACGTGCTCACACAATGACGTTCCAACTCACGACGCACTGCGTCGAAGCCAATCTTATTCTCAAAACTTGAGGGATATATCATAGCACAAAAGTACACATTTTTCGGCAATCAACGAAATATTTGCTATCTTTGCAGCATCTATTTAATCATCAATCAAATCTTATCTATCTGATTCGCGAAAAAACAGTGCCTCGTTCTGGTTCAACAGACCTCAACGGGGCTTTTTTTACATTTTATTACCCACAAAAGCAGGGATTTCAAAATAAATGACTATCTTTGCATGTTATAACCAATAGAATCACTATTAACCTATCATTAATAACTAACTCAAATTTATGAAGAAATTCTTATTCTTATTGCTCGCATCGGCTGTTTGCATCAATGTCATGGCCGATGACAAGGTTGTTGTCCCCGACAGCACTGGTTTCAAATTCACCGATACCAAGGTTATCCGTCACACCCCCGTGAAGGACCAGAACAAGTCAGGAACGTGCTGGTGCTACTCGACCAACTCTTTCTTTGAGAACGAGATCCTGCGCGTGACCGGCAAGGAGGTCCACCTCAGCGAGGGCTTCGTTGTCAACCACTGCTACAATGACAAGGCCATCAAGTACATCCGCATGGACGGCACAATCAACTTCGCTGAAGGCGGCGCTGCCGAGGACGTACCCTACGTATGGCGCAAGTACGGTATGGTGCCCAACGAGGTTTACACTGGCATGACCTATGGTGACAAGAAGTTTGACACCAGCGAGTTGACCGCTCTGTTGAAAGGCTTTGTCGGCACCATTAACAGGAACAGCCGCGGCAAACTCACCCCCGCTTGGAAGGACGGCTTGAAGGGCATCCTCGACGGCTACATGGGCAAGATGCCCGAGACTTTTGTCTATGAGGGCAAAACCTACACCCCGCAGACCTGGGCTGCCAGCCTCGGCATCAACATGGATGATTATGTACCCATTGCATCGTTCACCCACCACCCCTACTATCAGCCGTTCATCCTTGAGGTGGCCGACAACTGGTTGTGGTCAAGCTATCAGAATGTGCCCATCGACGAGCTGCTGGAGATTGCTAACTATGCTATCGACAACGGCTACAGCATCGCTTGGGGTTCTGACGTGAGCGAGAAAGGCTTTAAGTGGCGCAATGGTTATGCTATCCTGCCCGTCAAGAAAGAGGTTCCTGATGCAGCAGGCACCGACATGGCTCGTTGGGCTCAACTCAGCGACCGTGACCGCGAGGCCGAACTTTGGGACATCAAGGGTCCGGTTAAGGAGCAGTGGGTAACCCCTGAGGAGCGTCAGGAAATGTTCGACAACAAGGAGACCACCGATGACCACGGTATGGTGATCATGGGCAAGGCCGTTGACCAGGAAGGCAACAAGTACTTCAAGGTGCAGAACAGCTGGGATACCAACCAACTGTATGAGGGCTACTTCTACTGCAGTGAGGCCTTCTTCCGCGCCAAGACTTTGAACATCCTCGTTCACAAGGATGCCATTCCCGCCAAGATCGCTAAGAAAATGGGTATCAAGAAATAATCCTTGAACTCCGATTAGTGAAATACGGTCGCCCACCCCTATCCAGAACGGTGGGCGACCGCTTTTTCACCTCATCTGTTGCAGAAACGGCAAGAAATGAGTAATTTTGTGGCCAATGTATCAGACTTATAACAGCAAGCGTGACCGCTTGAAGGCATTATTGCCCATCGGTTGTTTCACCATCGTGGCGTTGTTGCTGGTCTCATGGGATTCCTATCTGTATGACCTGTGGCGACACCATGACGTGATTTGGTTCTACATGTGCGGAAAAGCATGGATGAACGGCATGACGCCCTATGTCGATTTTGCCGACAGCAAAGGACCGTTGTTGTGGCTGTTCTACGGTATGGGATACCTGTTGCGTCCACGAGATTATTTGGGTGTGTACTGGTTGTCCTGCGCTCTTTACACCTACATCTTTTACGTCTGCTACAAGTGCGCATTACTATTCGTGCGCGACAATCGAGTGGCATTGGTTGCCGTATTGTTCTCGGCGCTATTCTTCCTGAGCGGTCTCACGCACATCGAGGTGCGGGCCGAGGATTTGTGCTACGCCTTCATGCTACCCGTGTTCTATCGTTTCCTGCGACACATTGTGGAAAGGGAACAGAGCCACCGGTTCGCGAGGTCGTCTGCCCTGCTATTGGGATTCGCTTTGGGAGGAACGCTGCTCATCAAGTACAGTTGCACACTCATGCTAGCTGTCTTCATCCCCTACTTCTGCCTTATCGTTCCTCGCCGTTGCAACTACTCCCCGTGGCGAGCGCTGGGTTTGTGCACACTAGCCGGCGTGCTCACCATTTTGCCCATGCTGGCAGTGCTTGCCATTCAAGGCAGTTTGGGCGCCTTCATCCATGAGTATTTCTTTGTGACCTTCGGCACATTCGAGAATATGCACAACGATGAGACCATCACATTGAGCAGCGTGCTGATGATGTTCCTGGGCCGACGAGTCATCCTGTTCACCATCGGCATATTCGCTGGCATAGCATTATAC
The DNA here is from genome assembly GCA_902784675.1 of uncultured Bacteroidales bacterium. Lineage (GTDB taxonomy): Bacteria > Bacteroidota > Bacteroidia > Bacteroidales > Muribaculaceae > Sodaliphilus. The sequence continues at coordinate 8,647 of CACZVR010000048.1, forward strand.
TGCATCAGGGTGCGCAAGGATTGGCCCTTTGTCGTGATTGCCCTGCTATGGTTCATCTTTGTGATATTACTTAACGGCACCGATCGTGTTTACCTGAATGCACTCTCGCTGTTCACTGTGCTGTTTATGGGGCTTGCCTTGCAACTCATCGGCAACTGGCTGCGCAACCGCATCACCATTGCTGGACTTAGTGTCGCCACAGCGGGTCTGCTCTTTGTTTCAGTCGATCATTTGTCACTGTTCAGCAGCGAGGTGCTTGACCGCAAAATCTGGTACTACTACCCTACTCTGCTCACCCAATATGATTCGCCACGGCTGTTGTACCTGATGTGCCATGACCATGGCGAAGGCGTCCCTGTACACGGCCTTCCCGCATGCAAGTATTGGAGTCTGCAGCTGGGCCACACACCCGAGATGGTCAAGGACCAGATTAATGCCGTGAAGGAACATCGTTGTGACGTTGTCTTTGTCCAAAACTATGATACTGAGTACATTCAGTTACTGGAGAAAAACGGATACTACCGCAATGACTATACCACTGCAGGATTCGGTGACGACAGTTGGGTGCGCTTTTTGATGTACAGCAGCAAACCGCTCCAGCACATGCCGTCGGCCTATCCCTCACCCACCGAGGTACTCCTGAAAAAGAAATTCACTGTTAAAAAATGACATGAGTCATATCACATTATCATAAATCACAATTCATTAACATTATTCATCATTAAAACTAATTAAAATGAAAGCATTAAACACCGACAAGGCTCCTGCAGCCATTGGTCCCTACAGTCAGGCAATCCGCACCGGCAACCTCGTGTTCGTGTCAGGACAGCTGCCCATCATCCCTGAGACTGGAGCCTTCCCCGAGGGAGGAGTACAGGAACAGACTCACCAGAGCCTCAAGAACGCCCGCGCCATTCTCCAGAGCGAGGGCCTTGACCTGAAGGATGTTGTGAAGACCACCGTCTTCTTGAGCGACATCGCCAACTTCGGTCCCATGAATGAGGTCTATGCCGAGTACTTCACCGCTCCCTATCCCGCCCGTTGCGCCTTCGCTGTGAAGGACCTCCCCAAGGGCGCGCTGGTTGAGATCGAGTTGATTGCCGAAGCACAATAAGAATCAAGAGATTTATTGAAATTTCATGCTTGTAGAGGCCACAATGATTTGTGTCTCTACAAGTTTTTTATTACCTTTGCAGTGATAAAGAATAGGACGCGATGGCAGTAAAACGAGAAACGGTTACATTCACCACTCTGAACAAGGAAATCAAGAGCGGTAAATTCAGGAACATCTATGTGTTGCAGGGCGAGGAGCCATACTATATCGACCGTTTGCAGCAACTCATCATCGACACCGCACTGACCGAGGATCAGCGCGACTTCAACCTGTCGCTGTTCTACGGCAACACGGCCAATGTGCGCGAAGTCATCAGCACCTGCCGTCAGTATCCATCATTCTCCCAATACAAGGTCGTGGTTGTGCGCGAGGCACAACTCATCGCAAAGCAACCTGGTCACAAGAATGACCTTGACCTGTTTGCTTCCTATGCCGAAAAGCCGCTGACCTCAACCATCCTCGTCATCTGTCACAAGGAAACGACGCTAAAGAGTAAACCCTTCACCGACGCTCTTAAAGCAAATGGCAGCGGCATTGTCTTTGACTCCAACAAAGTGCGCGAGGGGCGAGACCTCAACACGCTCATTGTGAGCTATGCCAACTCATTGGGCTGCAACATCGACTCCAAGGCTACCAGCATGCTTGCCGATCACATTGGCACCGATCTTTCACGCCTGTTCAGCGAACTCGACAAACTCGCTATCCTTGCCGAGGACAAGTCCATCACCCCTCTGCTGATTGAGCAGAACATCGGCATCAGCAAGGATTTCAACAACTTTGAATTAGAAGACGCCCTTGGGCGTCGCGATGCAGTTAAAGCATTCCGCATCGTGGATTATTTTGAGCACAATCCCAAGAAGAATCCCACTGCAGCGACAGTGGCGATGCTCTTCTCATTCTTCAGCGGTGCGCTTTTAGCCTCCACCGCCCGCGACAAGTCCCCCGAGGCAATCATGACTCTGGTGGGTACACGCAGCCAGTGGCGCGCTCGCAAGTTCATTGATGCGGCCCGCACCTACAACACTCGCTCTTTGATCAACATCATCGGCTATCTGCGCGAATGTGACGTCCGCAGCAAGGGCATCGGGTCACGACAGGACCAGCATGCTCTGCTCAAGGAACTGACCTACAAGATACTGCATGCCTAAAGCAAGGATACATCATCTCGTTTATGCTTTCTTGTGTTAACTATTGAACGAACAATCATTTAATCAATAAAAAACAATAAGATTTACTGTCATGAAATTACTACGCATTGCATTATTGTTTGTGCTGGCTTTTTTTATACTCAACAGCCAGGACTGCCACGCTACCCCCAAATATGTAGGAGGTGACATTTCATTATTGACCAAGTATGAGGAGCACGGTGCAATCTACTATAATCAAAACGGTGCCAGAATCACAAACATGCTCACTTATCTCAAGGACACTGGGTTGAATGCCATGCGTGTCCGCCTGTTTGTCGATCCTTCCCAAGCCAATAGCGAGGATCAGGGTGAAGGTGTTTGCCAGGACCTGCCCTATGTCATCGCGTTGGGAAAACGCATCAAAGCTGCAGGCTTCAAATTGTTGCTTGACATCCACTACAGCGACACTTGGACCGATCCTGCACAACACTCGACACCCGCCTCGTGGGCCAATGCCAGCGCTCTTGGCGACAGCGTTTACAGCTACACCCGACGGGTGCTGAATGCGATGATATCAAATGAAGCTAAGCCCGATTTCATCCAAGTGGGCAACGAGGTGACCTATGGCATGTTATGGCCCACAGGACACTGCTATCCCAACGGCGGCAACTACGGCAACGGCACGTTTGCGACATTTGCCAACTACCTCAAGCAAGGCATCAAAGCCTGCCGCGAATTGTGCCCTTCGTCCAAAATCGTTATTCACACCGAGATGGGACGTGCAAGCAACGTGACCTCGTTCTACAACACGCTCAAGAACTATACAACTGACTTCGACATTATCGGCCTGAGCTACTATCCATATTGGCACGGCGGCTTGAATGTGCTTGACGAATTGTTGACAACGCTGGAAACCACTTATCCGACCAAGTTGATTCAGATTGTCGAGACCGGTTATCCACACGCCTATTACCCGGGCGATGCCAACTATGACCTGCAATCCACATGGCCGGCCACCGAAGCTGGGCAAAAAGCATTCAGTGAAAACCTTGTTGCTCTTTTGAATACTCACAGCCGTGTAAATGGCCTGTACTGGTGGTTCCCCGAAGCCAACGAGTATGGTATTCATTACACCAAAAGCGTGACCACCCAGTGGTACAACTGCGGCTGGTGGGATAACGCCAATGGTCAAGTGATGGACGCGCTGTTCGTGATGCCGGGTTTCCTTGAAGGCAGCAGTGAAGACCCTGAGGAGCCCAGCGATAGCACCAGCATTTATATCGTTGGTGGTGAAGGTGATTGGAGTCTGACAGACCCCATGAGCAAAATGACCAACTTGGGTAACGGCACCTATGTCGACACGTTGACCATCAGCAACTTCATCTACTTTGTGTTCGCCGACGGCAGTCCCGAAGCATGGAACAATGACTGGCCCACCTTCAGTGGCTCTTACCGATATGGTCCCACATCCACAACGACCATTGTTACCGGCACTCAATACACCACCGCAAAGCGCAACAACAACTATTCCTATTACTTCACTGGCGACGGCAGTGACTACTTGTTCACCTTTGACTCGAACAACCTCACTTTCACGATCAACAAGGTCGTCTATCCCAGCATCTTGCCTGGCGATGTGAACGGAGACAAAGAAGTCAACATGGATGACCTAACTATCCTCATTAACTATCTGTTAACCGGCCAAGCCGTGGTTTTCAATGAGCTCAATGCCGATATAAATCAGGATCATGCCGTGGGAATGGATGATTTGACCGGTCTTATCAACATTTTGCTCAAGTCAAATTAATCGTCATGCACAAACAGAAAGAATATGACATTATAATCAGAAACTATTGATTATCTTTGCAAATAAATTCAAAAAAAAGGACATGAAACGTATTTATATTACATTAATTTCCATCGTTACACTGGCAACGGCAATCGCACAATTGCAAAATAGCTTGCCCGCAAGTGTGCAACTGTTCATGACAGACCGAAGTGAAGGTTTTTTCAAACAGACCAGCCCCATGAGAGGTGCTGTTGATTCAAAGCGTTCGACCTACGCTCCTCCCTATCAAATGAATGGTGTAGAGGTGGTTGATGCTTTTATCGACATTGCAGACCAAAGTGTCATTGAGTCGTTGAAAGCCCAAGGCGTAATTGTCAATTGTGAGTTCGACGGCTTTATTACTGCTCAGATTCCTGTTGACATGCTTGAGACCGTATCTACGATGAACGGAGTGATGGATGTAGAAATCAGCAAGATGCTGGAATTCGGCACCGACTCCACTTTGAGTGTCACCCATGCCGGGGAAGTGCTCAACGGCACCCAATTCGGCCTGCCTCAAGCCTATGACGGCAGCGGTGTGATTATCGGAGTCATCGATGCAGGTTTTGATTACCAGCACATCGCCTTCAAGCGAGCCGATAACGACAGCATCACCCGCATCGTCAGGGTTTATGATCCAGAGGACACTACAGGTCATCCCGCCATCGTCGGCACAACTGTTTTAAGAGGGTCCGTCCTCATGGGTGAACAAATTGACGCTCTCACTACTGACCTGAATGGTGGCAGCCATGGCACTCACACCACCAGTATCGCAGCCGGCAGACCCGTTGAGGGCTATAGTGGCATGGCGCCAGGAGCTGATATCGTGTTGTGCACTTCACGCTACCTTAACACGGGCATCTCAGAAACTCAAGTGGCCAACTGCATCAAATACATTTATGCCTATGCCGACAGCGTGGACAAGCCATGCGTAATCAGTGTGAGTGTAAGCCATAACAGTGGTCAACACGACGGTTCAGACAGGATAAGCAAGGCTGTAGCACAGTTATCAGGCCCCGGACGCATTTTTGTCGTTTCGGCAGGAAACACGGGCAACAGCGATACCTATTGCTCAGGTCCTTCCACAATGGACAAACCTTTCAACATGTTGCTTGGTTACAAGACCGACCACTGCGATGAATCATGTTATTATAAATACTACTGGTTTGACACTTGGGTAAGGGCAAAATCGACACGCCCGGTGGTCAAATACCATATTTTGGACAAATTCAACAAACGCATCGTTTGGGAATCAGCACCATCAAGTTTAACGATGAGGATTGACGCAAGTGAAATCAGTGACTATTTTGAACCGGACCCCGCGATAGATGATAATGTAGGCTACTTGTATGCCATGGTTGCTATAACAAATACCGGCCGATATGATATCACTAGCAGGGTCAGCAATCTGCGTTGTAAAGAGACCTATTACAATCCACAAGACGGAACTACTTACGGCCGATACCAAATAGGTTTCTCCGTATATCCACCCAAAACCATGTATCCCAACATGACCGACAGCTGCTACCTAGACTCATGGATCGGCTCTTCCTTGAGTATAGTAACGCCATACAATGACGAAATCTATATGGACTCCATCAGTGAAGATGGAGATACCATACAGTATCCAGTTATGAACTACTATGTGACAGCCAACAACGATGCCTCAATCATCACCTATGCAGCCAATGATTCAGTTATCTCGGCTGGAGCCTATGTCGCGCGCAACTCTCATTACTCACTGAATTTTGACCAGATGATTTATAGCAACTCATTCACCGTGCAAGACGCATGTAGCTTTTCGGGCTATGAGATTGAAGGCGCAGGCCCAACAGGCAAAGTCCTGCCAACAATTTCCGCTCCAGGTCTTTATGTTATCGCTGCCGGTAGCCGCTATTCTTATTTCCAAAACGACAACACAACTCGAGACTTGGTGATGCGCAAGGACGGATACCCCTATGGTGCCATGACCGGCACGTCAATGGCAGCGCCCACCGTGGCTGGTATTATTGCTCAATGGCTGCAGATCAATCCCAATCTGTCAACAGGTGACATCAAGACGATTCTGGCTGAAACCGCCATCAAGGATGACTTCACCGCAACAAATCCACACTTCGGACCCAATGGCAAGATTGACGCTATGGCTGGTGCACGTTACATATTAGGCATTACCGATGAGCCCACGATCATCTGGGGAGACTTGAACGGAAACGAAGAAGTCGACATGGATGACCTGACAAAGATGATCAATTATCTGTTGACCGATGACAGCACAGACATGAATCTCGCAGCCGGAGACATCAATCAGAGTGGCGGTGTTGAAATGGACGATTTAGCGCTACTCATCAATATATTATTGACTAACGGCTATTAATTGAAAGTTTTCAACTGGCATGACATGAGGAAACTGACACTGATCATCGCAGCTCTTTTCTCTTTTGCGACAAGCTATCTTGTTGCAGAAAACGCCCTCCCATCATCTGTCAGACAGTTCCTGAACGAATACCGCACGAAGAGTTTTTCTTTGCCGAACAGTTCTTCAAAGTTTGTTTCTCCTGAATATGAATCAGGCAAAGAGGTGGTTGACGTCTTCATCTCGATTGACAATTCCATCGTCATTGATAAGCTTAAAGAGCTGGGAATCAACGTTCATGCCAAGTTTGACGGCTTTGTGACTGCACAAGTACCTGTTGATTTGCTTGAACATGTTGCGACAATGCCGGGCGTGAGCGATGTCGATGTCAGCCGACGTGTTGAATTATGCACCGACTCCACCCTAAGTGTG
>CACZVR010000049.1 GCA_902784675.1 uncultured Bacteroidales bacterium
CCGTGAATGCCCACCCAGATGATATCGTCACGCTGTGAAGTGAGAATCTTCAACATGCTGTTGCCCAGCGGACAGTAGGTGCAATAAGTCGAAGTGAGCTGCTCGATCAGATGTTTCTGGCGGGGGAAGCTGTTGGCGTAAACCAAGAAGTCATAGCTGAGCGTCTTGGCTTCGACAGGCTCTCCGTTCATCGTAACAGGCACAATGCTCAAATTGTGAGCTCCCGATTCGAGGCCAGCGGTGTTGAGTGTGCCCTGAATCTCGGTAAAGTTGTTGGTAACAGGGTTGGTATTGGTCACTTCACCAATCTTCTCGCCGTCGAGCATAACATCAAACACCAGCGCATTGGGCTCGATGGTCATGGTGCCACCATTCTTTGCGGTGAAGACATAGCCCACTTCCTGATCAGCCTGGACGTACTTCTCCATTGAGAGTTGGCCCATGGTGAGGAAATAGTCGGGATAGTTGTCACTCTCGACAATCACCTGAAGACTCAAGTTACCATAAGCATCCAAGCCAAGGTCATACCAACTGAGATTGCCCTGATAATTGATATACATGTAGGTGGGCGAAATCGTTCCAGCCTCGACAGCCGAGATGGGATAGTTGCTGCTGGTTTGCTTGTAGTCAAAACCGACGAACAGGCCAGTGTTGTCATCCAGATTGATTTCGTAGGGAGGATCAACGGGAATCACATTCCAGCCCTCGGCACTTGCGTTGCAAGACCACTCGGTGAATTCACCAAGGCCAGATGCAGTAGAAGGCGCAGCAAATACACGGGTAATAGGAGTAGCTGAAGCGAGGCCTACTCTGAAGGCAACGATCTTGCCGCCCTGGAACATCGCCAACTCATCGGGAGTGAGTTCGATTGCAGTGGGAATAACACCCGGGAAATTTGTCAGACCCAGATAGCCGCCAGTCTGTACCTCGTCGGTGTCATAGTGGCCAAGAATCTTCTGATTTGAAGGAAGATCCATCTGGGCAGGTGCTTTGTGACGAGTGTCAAAACTCTGCAGTGCGTTTACACGTTGCAACAGGCCATGAGCCTGCGGCACATTCAAGGATTGTGCATCCATGGCGATTGGTATCATCACCATTGCCATTAAAAGAAGTAAGAATTTTTTCATACGTTTAAAAGTTTAATAAATATTAGAGTACATTAATTAAAACATTCAATCGTTTGGATTGAGGATGATCTCGATGACTGCGTTGACGTCGGCAATGTTCACCTCACCATCACCGTTCACATCCCCCTTAAGAGGCTCGGGCTGGGGCTCACCACCCTTGATGAACTCCAATGTGAGAGACGGTCCATCACCCACATGGTTATATTGAGGCGGGAAGCCTCCCGACTTGGTTAACACCTCAATGGACAGGTTCACGATACATGAGCCATCGGCATTAGGGAACCACTCGCTCTGGATGTCTTGAATCTCTCCCATCAGCTGACCGGGCGAGGTCACATAGGATCCTTCGGATGACTGCGAGTTACACGTCGTCGGGAAACAGATCTGGTAAGAGCCGTTGTCAATCTGACTGATCACATAATGCACCTTGAGGTAGTAGTCAGCTGGAGCTCCCATGTTCTTAACCGAGAGGCCCGAATAAATGACCTCAACACCATCATTGGATTCCACTACAGTGCGGGTGACAGTGGCCCCATTGGGAATAACAGCGCCGTTCTCATCCACAAAAACGAAGCTCTCGTCAATTTCTTGCGCCAGAACAGGCCAAGCCAACAATGACAAGACGAACACAAATAAAGTCAAAAATCTTTTCATATTGCTTAAAATTTAGGTTAATAAGTCAATCTAGTTTTAGACACCTGGCGCACGCCTGAGTCGTCATACAGGAAGGTGACGATGCTGCAATGCTCAGGCACCCATGCGGGATCAAGGCTCAGGTCATAGCTATTAATAACTACCTGGCCATGGTTCACGCTCAAGGCATCACCCCAAGGGTCATTGACACTGGCACGGAAGACATGCATGTGGTTATAATGATCGTTCCTTGAACCGTCAGGCATGAGCTGGAAACTGTCGATACTATCTTCAACGAGCCAAACCTGCAACTTGCCGCTTACAAGAGCTGAATCCAAGCCGATGGTCTGTACCTCGATGGACGCTTTGCGCGTTTCGTGGTCATATCCAACACCCGTCTGCAAACTCACTGGAGCCTTAAATGCAATTTCATAGTTCACTCCAGCGCCCCAATCGGTGTAGCTAAACGGCATAGGACCGTACAGTCTGTCCACCAGACCCACAGGCTGAGACGACAGGTTCCACCTGTTAAAATACAAATCTCCCACCTCGGTGTGAAGCGGAGTAAACTCACCATTCAGCTTGGAGAAAGGTCCTGAATGAATGGCCACCGGAATCACAACCGAGTCGCCATACTGTTCAATCAGTCGCTCAATTTCCTCGGTAGCACGAGGGCAATTCACACAATACTGTCCTGTAAAATCCTCGATGAGGACAGCGCGTCCCACCTCGGGCGGCTCTACATACTGCAAGCGCTCATCGAGTGAGACGTTGTCACAGGCAACAAGCAGCAAGAGGCCCAGAATCGTCAATATGGTAGTGTTGATCTTTTTCATCATTTAGAAGCTGTAATTATAGGATAACGTGAAGCCCCTGGTCGCAGGCACCCAACGGCACACACCGCCCGAACAGTTGAATCCTGCTTTGGTGCGGCCATAACCGGCCTGGATGCGGTGTGACTTGAGGCTGTAGGTCACCAATGCCTGATAATAGTGGACATCGGTTACTCCGCAGTTCCACATATCGCTGAGGGTGAACATCCAATGCGGCGCCCACGAGAGTTCGGCAAGGCCGAAGGCCCAGTCGCCGTAATCACCCTCACAGAACTGATACTGCAACTCGCAACGCAGCGTGAGTTTGGGCGAGAACTTGTACTTGCCGTCTGCTATCAGGATATTGCTCTTGATCATGCCGCCATGACCCTCAATCACGGTCTTGTTGTAACGCTCGTTCATATACATGAATATCAACGAGAAATCGCGGGTAAAGCGCTTTTCTAATTGCACATCAATGTCCTGGTAATAGGTCTCGCCCATCTTGAAAAAGCCAGACTTAAAACCGTCACTTCCTATCACTCGTCCTGGTGAAACGGGATTCTCAATCCCGTCATAATCCAGTCCGCGCACATGAGAGACATTGAGTTTCAACTTGGTGCCGTATTTACCGCCCAACGAGGTGCCCTTCTTGAATGAGTAACCAAACTCACCCTGGAAGGCCCATTCTCCGTCGGGATTGGTGGCATAAGGATACTGAGCTGCCAGCGCATAGGTTTGGTCATGAGTGAATGCCGGCAGATGATTGATGTAACTCGAGATGCCTGTCATGTTGCGACGACTGCGGAAAGACATGCCCTGGCTGCGCTTGGCTTGCAGCAGGACACTCATGCCCTTTTGGGAATAGGAGGCACTGAGCATAGCCACATTACCCTTGCCGTAATGGTAATCGTTATCGAAAGACGGATCTTGAGTCTTCTGGGCATATTCAGCAAGGATGCTGAATCCCTTGAGCGTCAAGTTCAAACGAGCGTCCCATGCGTTGACAAATTTCGGCAAATTGAGTTTGTGTGTCGCGTCCACAAAGATGGCATCGTCATCGGGATCCTCATGCTTGTTGACCCATGAGCCGCCCAATGTAATGTGCATATCCTTGTTTTCCAATGACTTGACGAACTGATCCAATCCAAATTCAAGATCAACGCCGCTGACAAGGGCATCGTTGTGATGCCAATAGCGGCGCTGCTTACCTGTCAACGCTTTTAACGTCACACCATTGACAGGCTTGTAATTGAGTCGGGCTCCACGCAAGGCATTATCGATGCCCAGCGAACGTTCCTCGTAGGTGCGCAATACAAACCCCGAGCCAAACTGCTCGTAGTAATCGCCCACGGTGAGCTCCACATTCTTGTAATGACCTTTCACATAGAAATGCGGCACGCCCCATCCCTTGAAATCAGGCTCAAAACCTGGCAACGGATACTCCAGGAACTCAAAACGAGCGCCGGCATCCACATATTTGCTGCCCAATTTCAGGTCCACATAGGTATTGGTCAGCACTTTGTCATCGGAATGCTCGGCTCCGATTTTTTCGTCCTCTTGCGGGAAAAGGATGTCACTCTGGATGCTGCCGCTGAGCGTCACCTGAGCAGTAGCACATAATGCCGACAACATGGTTGCCAGCATCAGCATTAGGGTTAAACGTAATGAATATCTCATGTGAGGCAGTTAAATCATTCCAGCAGTTTCCTCACCTCTTCGATCAGTTCGTTCTCAGCACCGTCGGTATATCCGCTGTGTTTGGAAACGACTTTTCCGGTCCCGTCACATACAACGACAAAGGGAATCATCTGTCCACCGAGGGCTTTCAACAACTCACTGTTGGGGTCCAGCAGGACATCATATTCCCACTCGTTCTGATCCACAAGGGGTTTTACCTTATTGATGTTTTGAGCCTGGTCGATGCTCACTGCAAAAATCTTCACGCCGGTCTCCTCCTGCCACTCCTCATATACCTCGGCAATCGCCGAGAGCTCTCGGTTGCAAGGTTTGCACCAAGTGGCGAAAAAGTCTATAATAAACGGCATGCCTTCATTGGAGAGCGTGTCGGTCTGGACAGTTGCTCCATCGATGGTCTTTAATGTCACTGCAGGGAGTTGAGCTTGAGCCACACCAAATCCAGCCAGGATAGACACCATTAAAGTAACAAATAACTTCTTCATATACTTTAAAATTTTAGTTGATATTCAAACTGCAAAGATAAACATTATTAAATATAAAACCTTGAAAAAATCATAAAACCTTGAAAAAATCATCAATTTCAAGAATTTTTCGCGTTGTTCTCGTTTTTATCATGATAAAAAACAAGCCCCACACACTTAGACTTGTGTGCAGGGCCTGTAGTTTAATCACACGTTGCGTGTGACAACGATCAGTTGAACACTTTCTTGGTCGTCACATTGCCATTGGCATCGGTCGTGCGAATGATGTTCACACCATCCTGCAACTGATTGACACGACGTCCATCAACAGTATAGATTTCTACCTTGACGGCCTTATTGTCAGTCTCAACCTCATTGATTGCTGTTGACTGTCCGGCGATATCAACACACATCACATACATACCACCAGAACCCGGAATGACTTCCCAATTGTCGTCATACTCTTCATCTTGGGTGTAGAAGATGTAAGCATTTCTCTCATCGTAGGTAACTGCAAAACCGCTTGACTTGAAGTCATCCTCGCAGATTTGTTTCGTCCAGACAACATTGCCTGATTCATCGAGCATTACCACCATGAAGTTTGCACCATTCCAGCTCGTGCAGTTGCCATAAAGGACAACCCAACCAGCGCCGACAGGAATCACCTTGACAGGGGTGTAGCCCCAAGTATCATTCGTCTCAAGCGTGACACTATAGGTGTTGTCACCCTCCCAGGTGTAGAAGCAATTCTCGTCCATCACATTCACGTTCATGCGATTCTCTGAAGAGGAATAAGCATATTCCCAAGCCACAAAAGCACGATCCTCCTTGACACCCATGGCCGCACTACCTGCATCACCGTCGATATCACCGGTGAGGCTCACACCACCCATGGCATATCCCTCGGGGCTGATGCTGTTAACCACTTGATAACCATAAAAATCGGTAAGCAACCTGTAGGAGAGCATGAGATAACCATTCCCGTTGACACCAGTGAGGGGGGTGGGCATAAACATGCCTCCAGTAAGCGGAGACTCCTCAACAGCGATGACATTATCCCACACATTGGTCAAGCCATTATTCAGCATCTGTGCATCCAATCCCTTAGCTGCATTATCATAGACCAGATAGATATTGCCGTTGAGAGCGGGATTCATCGACACGATAGAGGACTTGACCTCCAAGGGAGCCTCATTAACGAGCGAACCGTCATCATTCAACGTCACCACCATCCAAGCACTGCTATTGACGAGCACCGAGTCGGGCATCGGCTGGTTGGGGAACCAAGGAGACGGCGACCAGTTGTCCTCATTAGCCTCTTCCATGTAATACTCGGTGTGATTGACAGCAGCAAAAATGTTGTCTCCACTCACACAGATGGCAGGAGCAATGTCCTCGACCGAGAGAGCGTTCTCATGAACCACGCCAACGGGGAACAAGATGCCGTCAACATCCCAAACGGGTTGACCCTGCTGGGTGTAACGATACAAATAGGACTCGGCAAAATCCCCAACAGGATCATTGCGGATATCGGTGTACGCCATGAGGATATCTCCGTTAGGAGCCAAGGCTACACCGTAATCGGTTGTCCAAGTGCGTGTGCGCTTGTCACACACGATGATGCCTTCGTCGCCAAACATGGCATTGCCATTGGCATCAAATACTTGAAGGTGCAACTGGTAGGAGAAGTTGTCATCGACTCTCTCACCGCGCAGCCACGTGAGAATGATTTTGCCGTCATCGGTGCGCAAAGTCTTCATTTGAACCTGGCCATTCGAGCCTTCCTTGTCAAGACGCGTGGCATTCATGTCACTGGGTTGCCAATTTGCCATCATTGTGCCAAAGGCAAAGATGGATACAGCTATTAAGGTGATAATTTTTTTCATACACTTAAATTTTGAGTTAGAAAAACACAATTATAAATCAATATTCACATTATTGTCATCGGCATTGGTTTTGAACAGGAGAAGCACTTACCCACCCTTAAAAACCACTGCAAATGTAGTGATTTTTATGAAAAACAGGCACAAAAACCAATAAAAAATTAAAAAGTGATAATGAAATCTTATTATCGCGAAGCGCGATAGTAGAGGACGGCTGCAATAATGGTGTAGACGAAATTGGGTATCCACATGGCCACGCGGGGACTTGTGTAGCCCGAGACGGCAAAGGTTGAAGTCACCGTCATGAACAAGATATAAGAAAAGCTGAGCAGCAGACCCAAACCGATGTTCAGACCGATGCCTCCCCTCACCTTGCGTGACGACAGTGACAAGCCGATGATGGTGAGGATGAAAGCGGCTGCAGTCATGGCTATGCGCCGCTCATATTCGATTTCAAAGTTCTTGATATTGGCGACTCCACGGACCTTTTGCTTGTTGATGTACTCCTTCAACTCGGGAGACGTCATCGTCTGCTCATCGTTCTTGGAGATGAGAAAATCACGCGGGTCGATGTTAAGCAAGGTGTCCATCACAGCGCCTTTAGTCACGGTCTCTTTCAAGCCATCGAACTTGCGGATGGTGTACTGGCGCACGGTCCAAAGGCCGACAGAGTCATACTTGATGGTCTCGGCCGTGAGGCGCGACTTGAGCGTGTTCCCGTCAAACTCCTCGAGCGAGAAACGGAAACCGCTGCGTGTTGTGTTGTCATAGCGTGCCATGTAGGCCATCACACCCGGTTTGACCTGCAGCTGGATGTTGTCGCCATAGATCACCTCCTTGTTTTTCACCCACTTGTTGGTGTAAGCAATGCGTTCGACATTGGCAGGCGGGATGATATAAGCCGCCAACAGATAACTGCCCAAAGCAATCACTGCCGCCGAGAAAAGATAGGGCAAGGTGAGGCGATAAAAGCTGATGCCGTTAGAAAGCATGGCTATCACCTCGCTGCGGTCGGCCAGTCGCGAAGTGAAGAAAATCACGGCGATGAAGGTGAACAACGGGCTGAACTGACTGAGTACAAAGGGCAGGAAGTTCATGAAATACTGGAACACGGTGGCCTTGACAGGGGCCGTGAGCACAGCATCCAACTTCTCGTTGATATCAAACATCACCACGATGGCGAACAGCAACAGGATAGCGAAGAAGAAAGTGCCCAGGAAGTTCTTGATGATATAGCGATCAATGCGCTTCACGTAGTACCACGGATAGCGTTTGCGGGAGTCCTGAACGGGCTGGACTCCCTGAATCTCCTGGGTTGAGGGTGATGATATGCTGTTGAGTTCTTCTTCCATCGGTTGCTGTTACAAACGTTGCTGGACGTCGTGGAGCATCTGCTTTTTCCACGCGGGGAAGTCACCTGCGATGATGTGACGACGTGCCTCGCCCACCAGCCACAGATAGAACGCCAGATTATGGATGCTGGCAATCTGCATGGCAAGGATTTCTTGAGCGATGAACAGGTGACGGACATAGGCTTTACTGTAGACATGATCCACCACCGAAGGGCCATCCTCTTGCAAGGGAGAAAAGTCATCAGCCCATTTTTTGTTGCGCATGTTCATGATGCCGTGGCGGGTGAACAGCATGCCATTGCGGCCGTTGCGGGTGGGCATCACACAGTCCATCATGTCCACACCGCGGTCAATCGCCTCGAGGATGTTGGCTGGTGTGCCAACGCCCATCAGATAGCGTGGGCGGTCCTGCGGCAAAATGTCATTAACGATCTCGATCATCTCATACATCACCTCGGTGGGTTCGCCCACAGCAAGGCCGCCGATAGCATTGCCGTCGGCACCCAGGTCGGCGACAAACTTGGACGACTCTTGCCTGAGGTCCTTATAGACACAACCCTGCACGATAGGGAAATAGGCCTGGCTGTGGCCATAGCGCGGCTGGGTGTTCTTGTAATGTTTCCAACCACGGGCAAGCCAATTGTGCGTCAGCGTCAACGACTTGCGGGCATAATTATAGTCGCTGGTGCCCGGGGGACACTCGTCCAGTGCCATCATGATGTCGCTGCCGATGCTGCGCTCAATATCCACCACCTTCTCGGGGGTAAACAGATGCTTGCTGCCGTCGATGTGACTGCGGAAAGTCACGCCCTCGTCGGTCAGCTTGCGATTATCGGCTAGCGAAAACACCTGGAAGCCACCGCTGTCGGTCAAAATGGGCTTGTCCCAACTGTTGAACTTGTGCAGTCCACCCGCCCGCTCAATGATGTCCATGCCCGGACGCAGGTAAAGGTGGTAGGTATTACCCAAAATAATCTGAGCCTTGATATCGTCACGCAGTTCACTCATGTGCACCGCCTTGACAGCACCCACCGTGCCAACAGGCATGAAGATGGGTGTTTCGATCTGACCATGGTCGGTGGTGATGAGTCCAGCGCGTGCATTGGTGCCCGCAGGAGTAGCTATGAGTTGATAATCCATTCGGTGTCTATTCTAAAAAAAACGTGCAAATTTAGTGATTTTTTTAGTTTCGTGCCGCCAGTTTAGTGCTTGTAGAGCAGAATAAACACGAATTTCGCTAATTTTAACGAATTTCACAAACACATCCATTGTGGAATTCGCCAAAATCAGCGAAACGCGCATTAAGATATTGTTAAATATCAATTGTATTTCTCTACTTCCTTGCGAGCCTTCTCGAGGTTCTCCTCGGCCTTCTTCAAGTTGTTGACGGCCTTTTCGTAATCCTTCTGGGCCTTGAGGTTCTGCTTGGCGACCTTCTCCTCAAACTTCTTTACCTCAGTCTCCATCTTGATAGCCTTTTCAGGATTTCCCTGATTCTTGGCGACCTTCTCGTTGAGTTTCTGACGCTCCTTCACCTGTTTCTCGGGTAGCTCATTCATCTTCTTCTGAGCCTCGGCCTGTTTCTTCTGGGCCTCGTTGTGCTTTGCGACAGCCTTGTTATACTTCTCGGTTGCCTTTTGGCGCTTCTCTATCTCCTTTTGCTGCTTTTTTGCCTCTTTTTCGGCCTTCTTGGCCTCTTTCTCTTGTTTTTCGGCGGCTTTCTTTGCTTCCTTTGCCTTCTTCTCCTGCTCCTTGTAAGCATCTTTTTGCTTCTTGGCCGATTCAGCAGCAGCCTTAGCTTGCTTCTCCTGTTCCTTCAAAGCCTTCTGCTCCTGTGCAGTATTGGTTGTCACAACTTGAGGAGTCTCAACCTTTTCTTGTGCCAGGGCTATCGGTGCCGTGGCAAAGCAGAATAACACTGCCATCAAAATCAATTTCTTCATAATTCCAAATTCTTATTTTGTGAATAATTACGTTTCAATGCTGCAAATATAGTAATATGACTTGAACTATTCAAATAAGTTTAATTTTTTTGTTAAAAACCGCCAAGTTTCGATGCAAGACTACCTTATATAAAATAAATTATTTGTAATTTTGTGCGTTATTTTGAAATTTCATTTAATTTTAACTAATAATTGTCTAAAAATCAGAAAGTTATGAACATTTCGCACATTGAACATGTGGGAATCGCCGTTACCTCGCTCGAGGAGGCCATTCCGTTCTACGAGAACATGCTGGGTTTCAAATGCTTCGCAATTGAAGAAGTTGCTGACCAAAAGGTAAGGACCGCCTTCTTCCAGGTGGGTCAGACCAAGATTGAGCTCCTGGAGGCTACCGCCCCCGAGAGCGCTATTGCCAAGTTCATCGAGAAGAACGGTGGCCGTGGCGGCATTCAGCACATTGCATTTGCCGTTGAAGATGGCGTGCAGAACGCATTGGATGAGGTACAGGAGAAGGGCGGCCGCGTCGTTGACGCTCACCCCCGCAAGGGCGCTGAGGGCCTGAACATCGCCTTCCTGCATCCCAAGACCACTTGTGGTGCCTTGTTAGAGCTTTGCGAAAATCCTAATAAGTGAGGCTTTAGGCATTAGGCTTTAGGTCTTAAAAAAGACTATACACAAAAGATAGAGTATAACAATGGGAAAACAACTCGATAAAATCCAAGAGCTGATTGAGCGTCGCGAGAAAGCACGCTTGGGCGGTGGCGAGAAGGCTATTGCCAAACAGCACGAGAAGGGCAAATTCACTGCCCGTGAGCGCATCAACATGCTCCTTGACGAGGGCAGCTTTGAGGAACTGGACATGTTTGTTCAGCACCGCTGCGCGGCCGCCTGGTTTACGTCTTTGCTCAGGATGCCACCGTCATCGGTGGTTCGCTGGGCGAGACCATGGCGTTGAAGATGTGTAAGGTCATGGACCTTGCCATGAAGCAGGGCGCCCCTGTCGTGGGTCTGAATGACTCGGGCGGTGCCCGCATCCAGGAGAGCGTTAACGCTCTGGCCGGTTATGCCGAGATCTTCCAGCGCAACATCAACGCATCTGGTGTGATTCCCCAAATCAGCGCCATTCTGGGTCCCTGTGCCGGTGGTGCCGTTTACTCCCCTGCCCTGACCGACTTCATCATCATGGCCAAGGGTATCTCCTTCATGTTCCTGACCGGTCCCAAGGTGGTTAAGACCGTTACCGGTGAGAACGTGACTCAGGAGCAGCTGGGTGGTGCAGGTGTTCACGCCAGCAAGAGCGGTGTGGCACACTTTGCCGCCGAAACCGAGGAAGAGGCTATCGCTATCATCCGCCAGTTGTTGAGCTACATGCCCAGCAACAACATGGAAGAGACTCCCCGCGTGGAGTGCACCGATCCCATCGACCGTGTGGAGGATGCCCTGAACAACATCATCCCCGAGAGCGCCAACGACCCCTATGACATGTATCAGGTAATCAGCGCCATCGTCGATAACGGTGAGTTCCTCGAGGTTCACAAGGACTTTGCCAAGAACATCATCGTCGGCTTCGCCCGCTTTAACGGTCAGGCTGTCGGCGTTGTTGCCAACCAGCCCAACTGCATGGCAGGTGTGCTCGACGTGAACGCCTCGAAGAAGGGCGGCCGCTTCGTACGCTTCTGCGACGCCTTCAACATTCCTCTGGTAACCCTCGTTGACGTGCCCGGCTTCCTGCCCGGTACCGGTCAAGAGTATAATGCCGTCATCATGAACGGCGCCAAGTTGCTTTACGCCTATGGCGAAGCAACCGTGCCCAAGGTGACCGTTACCCTGCGCAAGAGCTACGGTGGTTCGCACATCGTGATGAGCTGCAAGCAGCTGCGTGGTGACTTGAACTATGCATGGCCCAGCGCCGAAATCGCTGTGATGGGTGCTGCAGGTGCTGCCGAGATTCTGTACGCCAAGGACAGCAAGAACTTCAAGACCCAGGCCGAGGAGGCCAAGGCTGCTGGCGACGAAGCCAAGGCCAAGGAGTTGCTCGAGCAAGGCAAGAAGTTCATCCAGGACAAGGAGGACGAGTACAACAACCTGTTCTGCACGCCTTACAATGCAGCCCGCTATGGCTACATCGATGACGTGATTGAGCCGAGGAACACCCGTTTCCGCGTGATCCGCGCCCTCGAGGTACTGCGCACCAAGAAGTTGACCAACCCTGCCAAGAAGCACGGTAATATTCCTTTGTAATCAATGCAATCTGTTATGAGTAAAAGAGCATTGACACTCATGCTGCTGTGCGCTATCCTCGCACTGCCCACGTTGGCCCAAGGCCGCAAGAACGTGCGCATCAACGAGGTGATGGTTCAGCAGGACAGCACGGGCGGCAACGGCTGGATTGAGTTCTACAACTCATCCTACAGCACCAATGCCGTCGAGAAGATGTTCATCACCACGATTGGCCGCGACGAGGTCAAGAGCCACATCAAGGCTGTGACGGACACTTCTAAGATTAAGCCCAACAAGGTGTTGATTGAGTGGTGCAAAGAGCGTCCCATGGACATCTATGAGATTCCACGTGGCGACGAGCGCAACACCAAGATCGCACCCCGCACCCACTTTGTCATGGAAGCCGACGGTGATGTCAAGGCCGGTACATTCCATCTGCCCTTCACCTTGAAGGCTGGCCAGGATAACTATGTGGCCCTCTATGACGTGAATGGTGACCTGGTTGATGAGGTGACGATTCCCGCGTCGCTCCACCCGGGCGAGACCTATGCCATCAAAAAAGAAGGACGTCTGCCCACCGTATTCGACGAGAACATTCCCGTTGACTCTCTATGGACTGTGAAAGATGGAAGCACCGTCAACACCGCAATCACCAAGGGCAACTATAACGTCCGCGAGGTGAACGAGAACATCGAGAAGTTCCGTGAGGAAGATCCTCACGGCTACTGGATTGCTCTGCTGGCGATGTCGGTAGTGTTCAGCGCCCTGGCGTTGCTCTACATCCTGTTTAAGTTGTTCGGCAACTTTGCCAGCCGTAACCTGAAAGACGAGAGCAAGGAACAGGCCGCTGCTCCTGCAGCTGCTCAAGCTGCTGCCGTTCCTGCCACCGGTGGTGACATCGACGGCGAGAAGATGGCAGCCATCTGCTTCGCCCTGTATCAGCACCTGAATGCCCACGACAACGAGAGCGGCGTGTTGACACTGTCTCCCCGTGACGGCTCGGCCTGGTCAAGCAAGCCTGGTCTGATGCGTGAATTACCCGTTATCAAGAAATAATCAACCATTAAAACCATTCACTCCAATGAAGGAATATAAATATAAAATCAATGGCAACGAGTATAATGTCGCCATCGAGAATATTGAGGGCAACATCGCCCACATCCAGTTGAACGGCGTGGCCTATGACGTTGAACTGCCCGAGCAGCCCAAGGCCGCTCCCGCCGTGAAGCGCGTTGCCGTGAGCGAGGCTCCTGCCGCCGCTCCCAAGCCTGCTGCCCGTAAGGCCGCTCCCGCTGCCGCTGGTGGTCATGTGATCGAGTCGCCGCTTCCCGGCGTCATCAAGGACATCTTTGTGAAGGTTGGCCAGCAAGTGAAGGCCGACGACGTTGTGTGCATCCTCGAAGCCATGAAGATGGGTAACGAGATCCACGCCGGCGTTGACGGTACTGTCAAGAGCATCGAGGTATCGAAGGAGGATTCGGTACTCGAGGGCAACACAATCATGGTAATCGGATAATAAGTTTATAGTCCAGAGTTTATAGTCCAGAGTTTCTAGTCCCTAGTTGGCATCCGCCTCCTAGCAACTCAAAAACTAGAAACTAGGGACTAGAAACTAGAAACTAGTAGAAGCTATGATACTGCTTGACAATTTCTTGTTCACCAAGTTGTTAGATTTCTGGCATTTCACTGGATTCTACAACTTTGACTACACTAACCTGATCATGATCTTGGTGGGTCTGTTCTTCATTTACCTCGCCATCAAGCATGATTTTGAGCCCATGCTGCTCGTGCCCATCGGCTTCGGTATCCTGATCGGTAACATTCCGTTCCAGCCGGGCAACGAAATCGGCATCTATGAGGAAGGTTCGGTACTGAACATCTTATATCAAGGTGTGCGCAACGGCTGGTACCCGCCCTTGATCTTCTTGGGCATCGGAGCGATGACCGACTTCAGCGCGTTGCTGGCTAACCCCAAGCTGATGCTTGTGGGTGCAGCTGCGCAGTTCGGTATCTTTGGCGCCTACATGATCGCCCTGTTCCTGGGCTTCATGCCCGACCAAGCCGGCGCTATCGCCATCATCGGCGGTGCCGACGGCCCCACTGCTATCTTCTTGTCGTCTAAACTGGCTCCCAACCTGATGGGTGCTATTGCCGTGAGCGCCTACAGCTACATGGCGCTTGTGCCGGTAATTCAGCCGCCCATCATGCGCCTGCTCACGACCGAGAAGGAACGCAAGATGCGCATGAAACCCGCCCGCAAGGTGAGCCAGCTGGAGAAGATCATCTTCCCGATCTTCGGTCTGCTGTTGACTTGCTTCGTGGTTCCCTCGGCAATCCCCCTGTTGGGTATGTTGTTCTTCGGCAACCTGCTGCGTGAGAGCGGCGTGACCAAGCGCCTCGCCCACACCGCCAGCAATGCCATGACCGACATCGTGACGACCGTGGGTGCTTCGACCCAGGCGTCGCAGTTCCTGACCAAGGAGACCATCTTCATCTTCTTCCTGGGCTTCTGCGCGTTTGTCATCGCCACCTGCTCGGGTGTGCTGTTCGTGAAACTGTTCAACCTCATCTTGCCCAAGAGCAAGAAGTTGAACCCGCTCATCGGTAATGCCGGTGTATCGGCAGTGCCTATGGCTGCACGCATCAGCAACGACCAGGGTCTGAAGGCCGATCCCAGCAACTACCTGCTCATGCACGCCATGGGTCCCAACGTGGCCGGTGTGATCGGTTCGGCAGTTGCCGCTGGTGTCCTCCTGGGCTTCCTGGGATAATCCTGGGCTTCCTGGGATAAGGATTATCAGTTATTAGACATTAGAGAATAGTTAATAGTTGAGGCACTCGCCTGCTATTAACTATTCTTTTTTATCAAATGATACCAGAGTCTCATCAATAAATCACCGAAATCAAAGAGAAAACAGAAGTGTTTACATAAAAAAAGCTACCTTTGTCATAAATAATAATCCTTTATCGCATGAACAAGAAAAAAGTCGTTTTGATCGCTTCCTCTATTATTATATTGATAATAATATGTTTCATGGTTTTTAACATATCCCTATATGACTTTTATGGAGGAGACCAATGTCCTAAGTGTAAAAGTAAGAATGTTGGCTCATTCTTTTATGGGCTTTATGAACCAGAATACGAGGACTCCATTACTTTAGCAAAGGTAGAGAAAGGTGAACTTATCCCGGGAGGATGTGTGATAGACTTTAACTCTCCTAAATACCGATGCAATGATTGCTTTTTTAAATGGGGCAAGTATTGATAATTATTCTTTCCAAGACAAAAACGGTTGATTCTCTTCCTGTAAAGGAAAATCAACCGTTTTTAATTCTATGATACTCACCATTAACGGGCAACGAGCCGTCCTCATGAAAGAATCGTCAATTGAATAAAAATCGGAGAGTCGCGTCTTCACCGATGCCAATGACTACTAACAATCGAGGATTACTGCTTGAACATGCGGTCGATGGTGCGCTTGTCTTCGCGTTCCTTGATGGACTGGCGCTTGTCGAATTGGCGTTTACCGCGGGCGATGGCGATGTTGCCAAACCGCGCTCGTTGATGAACAGACGCAAGGGGACGATGGCAAAACCCGGTTGGAGTATGTCCTTGGCAATGCGGCGAATCTCCTTGCGGTTGAGCAGGAGCTTGCGGTCGCGATGTGTCGTGTGGTTGTTGTAGGAGCCAAAGCTGTACTCGGCAATATACATGTTCTTGACCCACACCTCGCCATTGATGACCATGCAATAGGTATCGGTCAAACCACACTTGCCCTGGCGGATGGATTTGATCTCGGTACCCGTCAAAACAACGCCCGCAGTGAAGGTCTCGATGATCTCGTAATCAAAGATTGCCTTGCGGTTCTTGATATTGATCGTATTATTATGATTGTTATTCCTTGCCATAGTTAATCAAATGAACAATTCCAATATCGCTTTCAGCAATGCCGGCACACCCAGCAACAAAACTGAAGAGATGACGACAAACTTGGGCACTTTGTCCTTCTTGACAAAAAGATGGTCGGTGCCACGATAGGCCATCCAGGGCAGATAAACCAGCAGGAAGAGCACTGGAGTGAAATCGCTGGGCAATAGTTTGCGCAGGATAGAGAGCAGGACCAGGAAGATCAGGTTGTAGAGGATATAATCGTTCAGTCGAGCTGTGGCACCCTCGGTCTTGACCAGTTCGGGATAGAACCCGCCCAAGAGATAGGTAATGACATAATAGCTGATGTAATAGGACGAGCAGATCACGATACCAGACATCAGCGATGACTTGAATGTGAGCGTGTTGTCATAGATGTTGGGCACAAAGCAAGAGAGCGCCAGCACACACAACAAGGGGACATAGGCACTGCGAAACACCTTGCCAATAGGGATATTGGACTCATTGATCACCTCCCAACCGTACTTGGGAGAAGTAATCACGCAGAATATGTTTCGCCAGATGCTCATTACTACTCTTTTTTTTTGCGAGTGCAAAGATACAACATTATTTACAAATACAAACTCATTTTGCAAAATTTAATTCCGCAAATTCTGTCAAATCACGGGATGAAAGACGGAATTGTCTAAAGTTCAACCCAAAAGATAAGGTCAAGAACGAAAAAAGCAGTATCTTTGCACCGATTTTTAAGCACGATAGCAATGATTCAGGTTGAGATTGACCCGAGGATTTTAGAGGTATGCCCCCAGGTCCGCATCGGACTTGTCAGCGCGACGGTAGTGAATGAGCCAACGTGCGATGCCTTGTGGGCTGAAATCGAGGCAGCGGCCGAGGATGTCAAGCAACGTTTTGCCTTGCTGGCAATCAACGAGCGCCCAGCCATCGCCGAGACACGCCGCCTGTACCGGGCCCTGGGCAAGGATCCCAGCCGCTACCGCGTGTCGAGCGAAGCGCTGTGCCGCCGCATCATCCGCGGTCTGGGCATCTATCGTCTGACCACACTGATTGACGTGGTGAATTTGGTATCGATCAAAAGTGGCTATGCCATCAGCGGCCTTGACCGCGACAAGATTGCTGGCAACAAGCTGACAATGAGCGTGGGTACCGCCGACGACATCTACAACGGCATTGGCCGCGGAGTGCTGAACATCGAGGGGATGCCCGTCTATCGCGACGCTGCAGGACCCATTGCAACACCCACAAGCGATGAAGAGCGCACCAAGTTCACCGACGAGACCACTCATGTGCAAATCAACATCAACGCCTTCGTTCCTGAGATGCCGCTCGAGGAAGCAGTGGAATGGATGGCCGAGCTACTGAAGAAATATGCCCATGCCACAGACGTGGAAACACAGATTTATGATCCAAAATCTTGAACAGACGTGGATGGCCAGCCACAATATATTGAACAATTATAAAACAAAATACGACTTATGGAAATATTCAACATTCTAGAGAACAACGTCAACCAGCGCCTCATCGACCAAGTGGTCGAGACGCTCAAAGACGGTGGACTGATCATCTACCCCACCGACACCGTGTACGCGCTGGGTTGTGACGCGCTCAACAATCAAGCCATCGAGCGCATCTGCTCCATCAAGGAGATGAAATCGGCCAAGACCAATCTGTCTATTATCTGTGACGATATCTCGCAAGTGGCGCAGTTTGCCAAGTTTGATAACACGCAATTCAGGCTGATGAAAGCGAACCTTCCTGGTCCCTTCACTTTCATCTTCCCCGCATTGTCTAAGTTGCCCAAGGCCTTCAAGGGGCGCCGCACCGTGGGCATCCGTATCCCCGACAATGAGATTGCCCTTGCCATCGTGCGCACACTGGGAGGTCCCATCCTCACGACCTCGGTGCCTGGTGAGGACGAAGATTACCGTTGTGAACCCGGACTGATGGCCGAAGCATTTGAATCACAGGTGGATGTTGTGATTGACGCTGGCCGTGGCCAACTCATGCCCTCGACAATCGTGGACTGTACAGGATCAGAGCCCGAGATCACACGTCAGGGCAAGGGAGAGCTGGTTTCGTGATTAAGCATTAGAGATTAGAAAATTTTATCATAATCATATAGAAATGAAGAAGATTATTTTTTGCCTGGCGGCTGTGTTGATGCTAGCCGCATGCAACAATAAGAGTGAACAGGATAACCAGTCGGCAACTGGCAGCAACGAGGCAGTCCAGAGCGAGATGCCTGCCACCGACGTTGTGACCGAGGACAACGGCGAATGGCTCAAGCAGACCACCATCATGTCGGCAAAACCGATGGTCATCGATTTCTTTGCCACCTGGTGCGGCCCCTGCAAACAGTTAACGCCAATCCTTGACGAGATCGAGCAGCATCACAAGGGCGATGTCATCTTTAAGCGCATTGACGTCGACCAGGAGCCCGAACTGGCTCAGGAATTCAACGTGGAAGCCATCCCCATGCTATTGTTCGTTACACCGAAGGGCGAATACCAGACCCTGGTCGGCCTGCAAGAAGCGCCAGTCATCGAGACTAAGATTGCCCAATTGCTCACCCGCAGCGCGCAGTAAGCCAGCCGATATAGTCCCAAAAGTGCAAAAAGTGTCCATTTTGGGCCATCGTCACTGAATGAATACCACTTAAGGTTGTGATATTGAGATTTTTTGCGTACCTTCGCAGCCGATTTTGAAATAACAGAAAGATTATTATATAACTACATCATGGAAATTACTGCACAACAGCTTGCAGCAATGGTTAATGGCACGGTCGATGGTGATGCATCAGCCGTGATTAACAATTATGCTAAAATCGAGGAAGCGACAGCTGGCTGCTTGACCTTCCTTGCCAATCCCAAATACACACATCACGTCTATACGACTCAAGCGACTGCGATTCTTGTGCGCAAGGATTTCGAGCCCGAGCAAGAAGTGAAAGCCACATTGATTCGCGTCGATGACCCCTACAAGACACTCGCCGACCTGCTGAACTTTGTCAACAGTCAGCGTCCCGAGAAACGCGGTATCGAGGAACCCATTCATGTTGGCCAGGGCACTACCCTGCCCGATGACGTGTATGTGGGCGCATTTGCCTACATCGGTAATGGCGTGACCATCGGCAAGAACGTGAAGATTTACCCGCAAGTGTATGTGGGTGACAACGTGACGCTGGGCGACGATGTCATCCTATACCCTGGCGTGAAGATTTACCACGGCTGCCGCATCGGCAACCGCTGTATCGTGCAAGGCGGTGCTGTCATCGGTGGCGACGGGTTCGGCTTTGCCCCGAAGGAGGACGGCACCTACGAGAAGATCGCACAAGTCGGCATCGTCATTCTTGAGGACGATGTTGAAATCGGAGCTAACTCGACCATCGACCGCGCCACAATGGGAGCGACCGTGATCAAGCAAGGCGCTAAACTAGATAACCTTATCCAAATCGCACACAATGTCGAAGTGGGCGAATGCACCGTCATGGCAGCCCAGGTGGGTGTCGCAGGCTCGACGAAGATCGGTAAGTACAACCAGGTGGGTGGTCAAGTGGGCTTTGCCGGCCACATCACTGTGGGCGACATGAACGGAATCGGCGCGCAGACCGGTGTTGACAACAGCATCGGCAGCAACGGCAAGTGGCTGGGTGCGCCTGTGCAACCCGCAATGGAGTTTGCTCGCCAAGTCGTATACCTGAAGCGCTTGGGAGACATGTATAGCGACATCAAGGAATTGAAGAAGAAACTTAAGGATTAGGCTTTAGGCATTAGCTTTTAGGTTATAGGCTTTAGGTTATAGGAATCAGCATTAAGAAATGAAACAGACAACACTCAAGGGCTCCTTCACGGTGAGCGGTAAGGGACTGCACACCGGACAAATGTCAACAGCGACATTCAAGCCAGCGGAGGTGAACACGGGCTATGTGTTCAAGCGCATGGACTTAGAGGGCCAACCCACAATACAGGCACTTGCCGAACACGTTATTGAGACCACCCGAGGCACTGTCATTGCCAACAAAAGCAACAAAGAAGCCCGCGTGAGCACCATCGAGCACGCCATGGCCGCATTATATGCCGCCGGCATCGACAACTGCCTGATCGAGGTCAACTGCGGCGAAGTGCCCATTCTTGACGGCAGCGCCATCCAGTGGTGTAAGGAAATCGAGAAGGTGGGCATCGTTGAACAGGAGGCCGACAAGGAATACTATGTGGTGAAGCAGCGCATCAAGGTCGTTGACAAAGAGACGGGTTCTTCACTCATAGTGCTGCCCGATGACGATCTGTCCATCGACTGCATGATTGAGTTTGACTCTCCCGTGCTGGGCAACCAGTTCGCTTCGCTGACCGACATCCGCAAGTTCAAGGATGAGATTGCCGGCAGCCGCACCTTTGTGTTCGTTCGTGAGGTGATTCCCCTGGTCCAGCTCAACCTCATCAAGGGCGGTGACCTGGATAACGCCATCGTCATCTATGATTCACCCATGAAACAAGCCGACTTGGATCACCTGGCCGATGTGATGAAGGTGCCTCACAAAGACGCCAATGAGTTGGGTTACCTCAACAACAAGCCACTGGTGTTCAAGAACGAGCCCGCACGCCACAAGTTGCTGGATGTGCTGGGCGATTTGGCACTGATCGGACGCCCGCTGAAGGGTCGCATCGTTGCCACCCGTCCCGGTCACACCATCAACACGCAGTTATCCAAGAAGATCCGTCAACAGCTGCGCTACCAGAATGTTCAGGCGCCCATCTACGACCCCAATAAGGAGCCGCTCTACGACATCAATCAAATTCGCTCTATGCTCCCCCACCGCTACCCGATGTTGCTGGTGGACAAGATCATCGAGAAAGGAAGGAAACACATTGTCGGCATCAAGAACGTGACAGCCAACGAACCATTCTTTCAAGGGCATTTCCCTCACGAGCCCATCATGCCTGGCGTGCTCCAGGTCGAAGCTATGGCCCAAGTGGGCGGCATCCTCGTGTTGAGCAGTGTGGAAAATCCCGAAAAGTACTCCACATATTTCCTGAAGATTGACAACGTCAAGTTCCGCCACAAAGTGGTTCCCGGCGACACACTCATCTTCCACCTGTCGCTGATGACGCCCATCCGTCGCGGCACAGCAATCATGAAGGGATATGCCTTTGTGGGCGAAAAAATCGTCACCGAGGCCGAGTTCATGGCTCAAATCGTGAAGAATCCCGACTAACTTAACTCATTAAACAGAAATCGATCAACAAAAAATGGATATCCATCAGTTTGCCGTCGTCCACCCTGACGCAAAAATTGGGGAAAATGTGAAAATCGGTCCCTTTGTGACCATCGATGCCAATGTAGAGATTGGTGACGGCACCATCATCGACAGCGGTGCCGTGGTTCGCAGCGGTGCACGCATCGGCAAGAACTGCCACATTCACGCTCATGCCGTAGTGAGCGACATCCCCCAGGACCTCAAGTTCAAGGGCGAAGACACTGTCGCCATCATCGGTGACAACACCGTCATCCGCGAGTTTGTCACCATTCACCGTGGCACGGCCTCACGCGGCAAGACCGTTGTGGGCAACAACTGCTTGATCATGGCCTATTGCCATGTGGCTCACGACTGTGTGCTTAACGATCACATCATCATGTCCAATGCCGCACAGCTGGCTGGAGAAGTTGAAGTTGACGATTGGGCCATTGTCGGTGGTGGAGCGCTTGTTCACCAGTTCACCAAGATTGGTTGTCATGCCATGATTCAAGGTGGCGCCCTTGTCAACAAGGACGTTCCTCCCTTCAGCATGGTTGCACGCTACCCCATCACCTTTGAAGGCATAAATGCCGTGGGCCTGCGCCGTCGTGGCTTCACCAACGAGCAGATTGAGGCCATTGCTGATGTTTACCGCACTCTTTTCAAGGAAGGACAGAACATCACGCAAGGCCTTGAGGAAGTCGCCAAAATGCCTGCAAGTCCCGAGCTCAACATTATCTATGAGTTCGTTAAAGGCAGCAAGCGCGGCATCGTGCGATAACGACAAGCATCACAATGCATAACACAAGCGGTCAGCCATTAAAGGTTGACCGCTTGTATTTTATGATTCAGTATAATTTTCTAGAAATGAGCCGATTCGATGGCTTGTAGTTTATCGGCCTCGCCTAGCTTGTAGTAGATGTCGCGCAGGGCGTTGACAAGTTCCTCGTTATCGGGATTGAGGGCATAGGATTTCTCCAAATAGGGCAAAGCCTCACGATAAATCGGATTGACCAGATCAGCAAGTTTCTTGCCATAGAGGGAACTGTGCTGGCGGGTTTCCTGCGCCTTGTTGTAGAAGTAGCGCCCCACATTGAACTGTCCGCTGGCATTACTGTCGTTCAATTCGATGCACCGCTGATAGTAAGGGAAGGCCTCGTAGATGCTCTCCTTGCTCTCAATGACAAGGCCCTTGAGATTGAGCAACTCATCATCATCGGGGTTAACCTCCAACGCATCATCAATCAAATCGTTAGCACCCGAGTAGTCTTCACGAGTAATGAAATCATTGATCAAAATGCGAATGTACTGCGGGTCACTGGTGCCGAATTTGACAAAGGCTTCCCAAGCGAGTTTCACCACCTCGGCATCATTACCCAGATCACTGAGGCAGATCAATGCGTAATCATAGGCCTCCTTGCGAGGATAGCCGCCATGTCTGGCCATGCTGAACAGGCGCACTGCATCAATGGTGTCACCCTTCTGCCATGCAGCGATGCCTTGATAGTAACGCACCTCGGCCACAAGGCTATCGGGCTTGACCCAACGGGGATCATCGACTCGAGACGCCATCTTGCAATAGTCATCCCAAGCCGTGTAAGCGCCATCCCAATCCTTGACATTATAGAGCTCGCTGCCAACGATGCGGTAGTTGTCATGATGCGCGAGAAGCCGATTGACTACCTCGCGGCTGTACTTGGTCTTGACTTTGGGGCGCTTGGTTTTCTTGTCAATCACAGGCTGGCCCTTCTTGTCCAGAATGCGCACAGTGTCAAGTTGGAGTGCCGTCATGGCATAATCATAGGCGTCAATCAAGGTGTGCCCCATAGCCTTGGCGTCGATTTTCTTTCCCACACGGCGATTGTCCATGTATTTGTCGTATTGTTCTATCTTGATGCGGTTGGCCAACGACCATGTCTCGGCACGGCCACTGGTCGCCTCGTTGGTGAGCGCGGGTTTAAGCTTTGCAAAGGCTTTGTTGTAGCTGTCCACGGTCATCGTCAGGCCGGTCATCGTCAGGCCGGTAATCGCCTTTTTGGCCTGGTCCACCGCCAACTGCTGACCCGTGACACTCATAGACATCACTATAGCAAATGAAAATATGATGTTTCTCTTTTTCACGAAATTCTCCTGTAAATAACCGCCGCAAAATTAGCTATTTTTCCAAAATCATGCAAGACATTCCACCTAAGAGAGCGAATAGCTCGTTGTTTACGTGGAATCCAACTCTCACATGAAGCAAGGTGGCTCTACTCAATCATGTAGAACCACCTTGTGTAAAACTATATAAATTCAGTCAATTCTTATTCTCCGTAGAGAAGATACTTGATCTTATCGATCAGACCTTGGGCCTCATTCATGGCCGGATTGAGCTGAACGGCTTTGTTCAAGTAAACCAAAGCTTGCTCATAAACAGGCTTGATTTTGGGCAAGAGTTCGGCAGTCGTTGCATTCTCATTCTCCTTAGCATTAATGATACCATCGGCCTTAATCGCAAGAGCGCGTCCATAGTAATACTGGGCATCGGCATGATCGGGGCCTAATTGTGCTGCTTTCTCATAATAGCCAAATGCATCTTCGTTACCCTTTTCATTCTCAACTATATAGCCCTTCAGGTCATAGAATGTAGAATTGTCAGGATACATCTTGATGGCATTGTCCACTTTAACATTGGCCTCGTTGTACTTATTGTCCTTCACAAGAGCCTCAACGATATTGCCAAGCGCAGCACCATGATAAACCGAAATGTTATTGGCAGTATATCCTAATGCGATGGCCTTTGAGAAAGCGTCAAATGCAGCAGCATAGTCCTTAGTATTAAAGAGAGCGAATCCTTGGAAGCAACGCACCTCAGCGATTGTGCTGTCGGGCTGTGCCACATTGTTGGCAGCAGCAAATGCCGATGAGCCTAAATCAGCGAAGTAGCCATAGGCATTGGCAGCATTGGCCCAATCCTCTTTACCCCAATAGATGTTACCCAGATTAGCAATATCACCAAGGTGACCAATCATAACATCGATCATCTCTTTGCTATACTTTGTCTTCACCTTCTTGCTGCCATCCTTATTGAGCTTCGGTTGACCGGTTTTCTTGTCAACTTCTACAATAGTATCCAAGGGCAAACCCTTCTGATAAGCATCAAAAGCAGCAATCAGCACCTCACCCATTTCACTTTCCTCAACAGGTTGTCCCAGTGACTTCAATGCCAACATTTGATCATAAAGACCGAAAGCTGCTTTACCGGCGGTGTACCATGTGAGCACGTCACCAGCACTCTCAGGATTGGTCAATGCAGGCTCAATTTGCTCGAGCGCAGTAGCCAACTCCATCGGGTCGTTTGAAGCCGCCTTCTTAGCGAGGTCTTTCACGAGGCTCATCTGAGCCGATGCGCCGAACGCCATGATGGCAGCTGCGGCGAAAAGAATCATCTTTTTCATTTTTCTTAACAATTAAAGTAGTTTATAATGTTTATTCGTTCTCGTTTTGTTGTTCGTTGTTATCCTCTTGTTGAACGTCCTGGTTGTCCTCGGTTTCCTGAACGTTCTGGGCATTTTCTGCGTCCTCATTGAAGGCGTCGCGAACGCTCTCCTCGTCGGTCGACTCGGGCTCGGTATCCACCTTGCAAACGCTTGCTATTTCGTCGTTCTTCTTTTCAAGGTTGATGAGCCTTACGCCCTGAGTGGCACGTCCGACAACGCGGAGCGAACTGACCTTGAGCCTGATGGCGATGCCGCTCTTGTTGATAATGACAAGGTCGTTATCGTCATTCACATTCTTAATTGCAATTAGCTTGCCAGTCTTGGCGGTAATGTTAATTGTTTTAACACCTTTACCGCCGCGGTTGGTCACACGGTAGTCCTCGAGCGCGCTGCGCTTGCCCATACCCTGCTCGGATACCACAAGCACATCGTCACGTGTGCCGGCACGCATGCAGATCATGCCGATGACCTCGTCGCCCTCGGTGAGTCGCATGCCTCTCACACCGGTAGCAGTGCGACCCATGGCGCGCACAGCCGTCTCGGGGAAGCGAATGGCATAACCCTTGCTGTTGGCCAGGATTACCTCGCTGTCGCCCTCGGTGAGGATAGCACCCACGAGCTGATCGTCCTCGGCAATGTTGAGGGCACGCACACCATTGGCACGGGGACGTGAGTAAGCACTCAGGCTAGTGCGCTTAACGATACCGTTCTTGGTGGCGAACACAATATAATGTGACTGGTTATAGTCGGGATCGGTCAATGCCGTGGCACGCACAAATGCCATGATGCGATTCTCGGCATCCAGGTTGAGCAGATTCTGGATTGCTCGTCCTTTGCTGTTCTTGGTGCCCTCGGGAATCTCGAACACGCGCAGCCAGAAGCAGCGTCCCGTGGCGGTGAAGAACAACATGTAATTGTGGTTGGTGGCTTCATAGACATACTCGATGAAGTCCTCATCGCGCGTGTCACTGCCCTTGGCGCCCACGCCGCCACGTGCCTGAGCACGATATTCCTTGAGCGGGGTGCGCTTGATATAACCGAAGTGGGAGATGGTGATGATCATGGGATCGTCGCTGTAGAAATCCTCGGCGTTCATCTCCTCGCTGGAATAAACAATCTGGGTGCGGCGCTCGTCGCCGAATTTCTCCTTGACCTCAAGCAACTCCTGCTCGATGACCTTGCGGCACTCGGCAGGATCGTCAAGGATAGCCTGCAACTTCTTGATAGTCTCACGCACCTCGGCCAACTCGTTGTGGAGTTTCTCCTGCTCCAAGCCAGTGAGCTGACGCAAGCGCATCTCGACGATAGCACGGGCCTGAACCTCGGTGAGGCTGAAGCGCTCGCACAAACGCTGGATGGCATGATCGGTTGAGTCACTGCTCTTGATGATGGAGATGACCTCGTCGATGTTGTCGCTGGCAATGATGAGTCCTTCCAGGATGTGAGCACGCTCCTGCGCCTTCTTGAGGTCGAACTGAGTGCGGCGGATAACCACCTCGTGACGGTGCTCCAGGAAGTAGTGCAGCAACTCCTTGAGGTTGAGCAACATGGGACGGCCGTTGACCAGACACACGTTGTTCACGCTGAAGGATGACTGCAGCTCAGTCATCTTATAGAGTTTGTTGAGCAGCACATTGGGATTGAAGTCCTTCTTCACATCGATGACGATGCGCATACCGTGACGGTCGCTCTCATCGTTGATGTCGCTGATGCCCTCGATCTTCTTCTCCTCGACCAGACGGGCAATATTCTCGATGAGGTCCTTCTTGTTGACATTATAGGGAATCTCGTTGACGACGATGCGCTCATGATTGTGGTCGGTCTCGATCTCGGCCTTGGCACGCACGACGATGCGTCCGCGACCAGTCTCGAAAGCATCCCTCACGCCTTGATAGCCGTAGATGATACCCCCCGTGGGGAAGTCAGGAGCCTTGATGTAGTTCATCAGGTCGCTCACCGTCATCTCGGGATCCTCGAGCAAAGCGAGACAAGCATCGATGCACTCGCCCAGGTTGTGAGGTGCCATGTTGGTGGCCATACCGACGGCGATACCCGTTGCACCGTTCACCAGCAAGTTGGGGATGCGAGTGGGCAGCACCGAGGGCTCCTCGAGTGTATTGTCGAAGTTAGGCACAAAGTCCACGGTGTCCTTGTCCATGTCTTCCATCATGCTCTCGCCCATCTTGTCAAGACGCACCTCGGTGTAACGCATGGCAGCGGGGCTGTCACCGTCTACCGAACCGAAGTTACCCTGACCGTCAACCAGCGGATAGCGCATCGCCCATTCCTGGGCCAAACGAACCATGGCAAAGTAAACCGAAGAATCGCCGTGGGGGTGATACTTACCGAGCACGTCACCCACAATACGTGCCGATTTCTTGTAGGGAGCATTGGAATAGTTGCGCAACTTGTCCATGCCGTAGAGTACCCTGCGGTGCACCGGTTTGAAGCCGTCGCGCACATCGGGCAGCGCACGCGAAACGATGACCGACATCGAATAATCGATGTAACTGGACTTCATTTCGTTCTCAATGTTGATCTCTAGAATTCGATCGTTGTCCATTTGTATTTTCTCTTTTTAAATCTTTTCCGGGCACCGCACTGCAGGCTCACTTTAGCCCCAGGCTAGCACGAATGCCACGACATTAGGTTTAACTTACAAAAATACGCACAATTTCTCAAACGGCAATTCGTTTTGCGCCACTTTTTGACTGAATTGTCAATAAAACGTTTAATCCTGGCATAAAAAAGAATGCAAAAGACCGATTTCACGGATTTTATAGTACTTTTGCCCTAGAAAAACGATGAAATGACCGACTTTGCTGCAATAGACTTTGAGACCGCCAACAGCAAGCGTACGAGCGTGTGTGCTGTGGGAGTGGTTGTGGTGCGTGACGGTAAAATCGCCGACACGTTCTATTCGCTCATCCAACCCGAGCCCAACTACTATAATTACTGGTGCCAGCAAGTCCATGGCCTGGGACACAACGACACCGACGACGCTCCGGTGTTCCCCGACGTGTGGGCACAAATCGAACCGCTCATCGAGGGCTTGCCGCTGGTCGCCCACAACAAGAGTTTTGACGAGAGTTGTCTGAAGGCTGTCTTCCGTTGCTACCAGATGGACTATCCTGACTACCCTTTCCTGTGCACCTGCCAAGCGGCAAAACGGCTGCTCAAGCAGTTGCCCAATCATCAGCTACCCACTGTGGCTGCCTATTGCGGCTTTGATTTGACCAATCATCACAATGCCCTTGCCGACGCCGAAGCTTGCGCTCACATCGCACTGCACATTCTATAAAACAAAAGAGGGCGAATCACAAAGATTCACCCTCGCAATAACCCCATTATTAAGAAATTTATTGGGTCAAGCTATCAGTAATAGCTTGCACTTCACGCATGAAGTCCTTTTCTATCGACATGCGCTGCTCGATCTGGATGCAGGCATGCAGTACTGTGGCATGCGTGCGGTCAAGCTTGGCGCCGATGCTGGTCGATGACATCTGTGCTTCCTTCTTTGCCAGGTACATGACCAACTGGCGCGCATCGCTGATTTCACGCTTGCGCGACTTGCCGTAGAGCAGGTCGATGGGCATGTTGTAATGGTCGGCGACAGTTTCGGCAATATATTCAAACGTCAACTGGCGCGGAGTCACCTTGACGGTGTTGCCGATGACGGTGCGCACCAGGTCAATAGTGATTTCCTGCCCCA
Organism: uncultured Bacteroidales bacterium; assembly: GCA_902784675.1. GTDB lineage: Bacteria > Bacteroidota > Bacteroidia > Bacteroidales > Muribaculaceae > Sodaliphilus. The sequence goes on from CACZVR010000049.1 coordinate 28,463, forward strand.
GCATTGTGGCATGGGCAAGCAGGGATACCATGACGCCCTCGAGTTCACGCACACTCTCGGTGACATTGTTGGCGATGAAGTCGAGCACTTCGCCGCTGATGTTCAATCCGTCTTGAGCCGCCTTCATGGTCAAGAACTTGCGGCGCAACTCAAAGTCGGGCTTTTCTAGTGCCACCGTCATTCCCCACTTGAACCTCGAGATGAGCCTGGGCTCCATGCCATCCAATTCGCTGGGACGGCAGTCGCTGGACATCACCAGCTGTCGCTGATGCTGATGCAGATGGTTGAAGATGTGGAAGAAGGTGTTCTGTGTTCCCGGCTTGCCGGCAAAGAACTGGATGTCGTCGAGCAAGAGGACATCGATGCTCTGATAAAAATTGATGAAGTCGTTGATCTTCTTTTGCTGGACAGCTGTCGTGTACTGGCTCTCGAATACACGCGACGAGACATAGAGCACCCTCATGCGGGGATTGTTCTCCTTGAGCTTGATGCCAATCGCCTGCAAGAGATGTGTCTTGCCCACACCAGTAGTGCCGAAGACGAACAAGGGGTTGTAGGTCTTCATCTCGGGGTGCTCGGCTATGGCCTGTCCGATGCTCACAGCAAGCTTATTGCTCATGCTGCTGCAATAATTCTCGAAGGTATATCGCGGGTTGAGCTGCGGGTCTATCTCCTCCAACTGGTTTTCATGCTCAAACGGATTGGCGACAGCAGGCTTGCGAATCTTGAGTTCCTGCTTGAGGCGCGCACTTGAGTTGTCGGTGTCTCTCAGCACGGCGCTCTCCTCGTCATTGGCCACTTCATTATATTTATAGGTGAGCTTGACGTTATCACCAAAGACTTTCTTTAAGGCCAGTGAAAGGATATTGAGATATTGTCCCTCGATTTGCTCCACAAAGAACTCAGAGGGGACCTTCAGCGTCACACGGCAAGTTTCAGGTTCAAAATCAACGGCAACAATGGGTGCGAACCAAACGTCGAACTGTTCGGTCGACATGTTAGCCTTGATGACGTCAAGGCAACGGTTCCACTGTTGTGCAACGTTAATCATTTTAATAAAATTTGTCTTAGTAACGGTTGTTTCAATAGGTGCTTTTTAGCAGTACAAAATTCGGTCAAAAAAACATTAAAAAAAAATGTTGAAAAAATTTGGATAATTCATTTTTGTTGTAACATTGTTGAAAAACAAAGCATTACAACACAGTTTAGAAATCGGTATTTTTCAATGGTGGGCATTTTTGTGATTTTGTTGTAAATCAGACAATTAGGTTCGTTAACTTCTTTTATGGTTGGTTTCGGCACTCGCGCAAAGTGCTGTTATTTCAAGAGTTTATTTTTGTAAATCCCGAAAACAATAAATTTCAAAAAAAATCCTATTTAGAATGATTCCAAATAGGATTTTTGTGCTATCAGTCTTGGCGATTTTCACACCCCAAAAACGAGTATTTCACCATCGTGTGCATGAGTATCACCATGTTAGAACACTTTGACGTTAATGTAGCGCTTGGGATTGGCCTTAATGTCAATCAACAGCGAGTCCAGACTGGCGATTGCATGGTTGGCGTTATCATATAGCTCGCGGTCGTTCATGATCTTGCCCAGACTCGAGTTTTTGTCATTGAGTTGCTCACTCAACGCCTTCAGGTTAGCAAGAGTAGCATTCAAGGTGTTGACTGTCGAATCGAGAGGCATTTGCTTGAGTGAAGCCGACAAATCATTGATGTTGCCCGATGCACCAGACAAGTTGTTGGTAATGCCGTTGACATTATTCATCACACCAGGTATGCTGCGGTTCAAATTATTCATGAGAACGGTGAGCTGCTGTGCGCTAGCCTGCAACTGACGGGTAATACCATCAAGTCTAACCAGGGCTGCCGCCAGGGCAGGATCACCAGTGAGGCCGTTCACATTAGACATGATGGAGTCCACCTTGGGCAAAACGTCGTTGATCGCAGGCATGATGTTTTCCGATACATTATCGATCAAGCCCGGCACCTTGCTGATGGGGATCATGCTGCCGCTCTTCATCGCGGGACCATCTCCCATGTTGAGCACCATCGATTTGCTGCCCATGAGCGAAGACACCATGCTCAATGAGCTGCCCTCGGGCACTTTCATGTTCTTGTCCATCGCTATCATGACCGTGATCTTGTTCTTATCATAGTCATAATTGATTTCCCTGACTTGCCCCACCTGGAAGCCGTTGACGGTGACAGGCGCTGCAGTGAGCAGACCATCGGTACTCTCCAGCTCGGTGTAGAAATAGTTGGATGGTGTGAGCAGATTGATACCCTTCAAATAATTAATTCCCCAATACAACAGCACCAGTCCCAAGAGGACGGTGAGTGCAATCTTTACATTCTTGTTGAAAAACTTCATTTCTCAAAAATAATGGTTTTGAACGGCAAAGTTAATATTTTGTTCTTGAAAAGTGTGAGCGTTTATCCACTTTTAATCATTATTAATGTAAATAACGGCAATTATCAGGCCATATTGGGCAAAAAAGGGTATATTTCAGAAAAAAAAATCACCATTATCGGTGGCATTTCCCGTTTTGTGACTATATTTGTCCCCAACAAAAAACAGAACGATGAAATCTCCACTTGCATACAAACATCTGTATGGGCTTATCGGCTATCCGCTGGTACACTCATTTTCACGTGACTTTTTTAATCAAAAATTCATCGCCGAGGACATTGACGCGGTGTACATGAATTTTGAGATCGAAGACCTGGGCATCCTTATGGAACTCATTGCCGAGTACCCTAACCTGAGTGGCCTGAACGTGACAGCCCCATTCAAGGAGGCAATTATCCCTTATCTGGACTCAATGGATGACGATGCCCGTGAAATTGGAGCCGTGAATGTGGTGAAATTCATCCGTGACAATAAGACTGGCGAATTGGAACTGCGCGGCTACAACAGCGACGTGGTGGGTTTCGGCAAAACTCTCGACAGTATTCTCACACCCGGGCGTACAAGCGCGATGGTGCTTGGCACCGGCGGCGCCGCCAAGGCTGTGCGCGCTGCCCTTCAGAAGCACGGCATTGACGTGCAACTGGTATCACGCCGCAAATCAGAGCACACCCTGGTTTATGAGGAAATCACTCGGGCAATGGTCGCCGAGCACAAGATCATCGTCAACGCGACCCCCGTGGGAAAATACCCCGACCACGACAAATACCCCGCTTTCCCTTATCGTTTCCTGACCAAGGAGCACATCTGCTATGACTTGATTTACAATCCCGAGGAAACGTTGTTCATGAAGTATTCCGCCCAATACGGAGCTGAAACCAAGAACGGCATCGAAATGTTGCTGTTACAGGCTTTTGACTCCTACGACATCTGGACTCGAGACAACGAATAGCCCTTGTCCTCATCCAGCGCTGCCATGGCGACCCCATCATATCTTTCCAAGATTCCCGTCCTGCGCATCCTGCTCCCCTTTGTCCTGGGCATTCTATTGCACAGGATGTGGCATTGTTGGTGGGCAGCGGCAGCACTCGCATTGCTATCTATCGCGATTTATACCACAATGGTTGTGGCTTCTCGCTCTCCCGCAGAGCGCTTGAAGATGCGTAGCCGTTACATCATTCCTGTGGCACTGCTGGCCGTGTCGCTGGGTTGGCTGGCGGCCATCCTCCATTGTCCTCCACGGCTCGACGAGAGCCAGCGAACAGGCAGGAGCCTCTGTGGCCGAGTTGTAAACCTGAATTTCACCGACTTCTCGATGCGCTTGACCGTCGATGTGCTGGACAATGACCTTGCGCCATGCCGAGTGCTGTTGAGCACCCAAGGGTGCGACTACACCATGAACGCCGGGGACCTTGTGACATGGGAAGCAGCATTGGACGAAGTGCGCAATAGCGGCAATCCCGGCGAGATGGACTATGCGGGCTATTTACTCCACAGTCACGGCATCCGTTACGAGCAACACCTGAAACTGAAGCAGTTGCATCCCGTGGGACACTCTCCCACCCTGTTCACCCGCATGGCGTCCTTGAGACGACAATTGCAGCAACAGGTGTTCAACACGAGCCTATCGGCCAGGGCACAACGGTTCGTCGTGGCATTGTTGTTGGGCAACAGCCGGTTGATTGAGCCGACAACCCGACAAGAGTTCTCGGCAGCAGGCGTGGCTCATGTGCTGGCACTGAGTGGCCTGCATGTTGGATTCATTGCTCTCATCATCTGGTTGCTCTTGTTCCCGCTAGACTATTTGGGCCTCAAGAAACTCCGACTCCTGCTCACACTCGCTGCCATCGTCCTGTTTGCGGTGTTCACGGGTCTGTCGCCTAGCGTTGTGCGCGCCGCTGTGATGATTGGATTCGTGTTTGCCGCTTTTATCTTCAATCGGCGAGCTTTATCGCTCAATGCATTGGCCATGGCAGCCCTAGTGATTCTCTTATTCACCCCGTCGGCACTCTACAGCGTGGGGTTTCAACTGAGTTTCATCACTGTGCTAGCCATCTTGCTTTTTGCACGTCTGCCCGAGGGATTGAAGAGCCGCTATCGCTGGGTGAATGCCATCACATCGACAGCGATCACATCGCTGGTTGCGATGCTTGCAACCATAGCCCTGAGCGCCCATTATTTCCATACCATCTCGCTGATGTCGGTATTGTCCAATCTGCTGATACTGCCTGTGATGCCCGTGTTCATGGTGCTGGCAGCCCTATTCCTGCTCGTGACAGCAGCAGGTTTATCCTGGCCTCTACTTGACCGTGCTGTCGACACTATCTATCATTACATTCACTGGGCAACACAGGTTGTAAACCACATTCCGCTATCGCATATCAACGGTGTGGAGGTGAGCACCGTCGGAGTTGTCATCTACTTCATTGCATTGGCCTTGTTTATGCTATGGTTCTACCGAGGCAATCACCGCTATCTGTTGTGCGCAATACTGGCGCTTGCAGTGATGTGGTCTCACTCAAGTTTCCTCGACCATCATATTCCAAAGCAAGGGTTGGTAGTATTTAACTCGTTCACATCCACGCCAATCATGTACTATCACAACGGTAAAGCATTTGTTTGGACACCCGATGACGAAGAAACCGATTCGGCGACATTTTGCCAATACTACGCAGGATTCCTTGCACGCTACAACATCCATGAGTTACACTTCATCGTCAATGACAGCACAGTGGAAGGCGGATTCATCAAGCCACCATACGCCCACTTGATGGGTCAACGCCTGCTCGCTGTAGGTCACGGCAAATGGCGGAATATGACAACTGCGCAACGCCTTGAACTGGATGCCATTATCGTCACCAAGCGTTTTCATGGCACAGCGACCAAACTGCGCGAACTGTATCGGTTTGACACACTCATCATCTCGGGTGCCATGCACTGCTCTACACTAGACCCACTTTTACGGGAATGTGACTCCCTCAACATCTCCTGTCACAATCTCTCGAAGCAAGGGGCTTTTCTCCTGGAACATTAAAAAATCCGGCAAAAACTCAACGCTTTTGCCGGAATACTTACGAAAAAGAAAACACTTATCCTTACTCCTAATAGATAAGCCAAATTAATAGTTGCGGGCGAAGATCACGCGACGTTTGCTGGGCTTGCCCGTGTAGATGCACTTGCCGTCCTCCTCAGGAGCATCCAGAGGGATGCAGCGGATGGTCGCCTTAGTCTCTTCCTTGATCTTCTCCTCGGTCTCGGTGGTACCGTCCCAGTGGGCCAGGATGAAACCGCCCTTCTCGATCTGGGCTTTGAAATCATCCCAAGTATCCACCTTGTAGGTCATGCGCTCACGCTGGTTCAATGCCTTGGTGTAGATGTTCTGCTGGATTTCCTCCAGGAGTTCTTTCACGCGGTTCTCGATGCCAGCGAGTTGCTCACTGCTCTTCTCAAGCGTGTCGCGACGCATCACCTCAACAGTGCCAGCCTCGATGTCACGAGCACCCAGCACGAGGCGCACGGGAATACCCTTGAGCTCGTAGTCTGCGAACTTGAAGCCCGGACGCTTGTTGTCGGCATTGTCATACTTCACCGAGATGCCCATGCCACGCAGGTTGCTGACGATGGGTTCAACCACCTTGTTGATCTCATCAAGCTGATCGTTGGTCTTGTAGACGGGCACGATGACCACCTGGATGGGAGCCAGGTGCGGAGGCAGCACGAGACCGTTGTCGTCGCTGTGTGTCATGATGAGAGCACCCATCAAGCGGGTTGAAACGCCCCACGAAGTTGCCCAAACGTCCTGCAGCTTGTTCTCCTTGTCGATGTACTTCACGTCGAAGGCCTTGGCGAAGTTCTGACCCAAGAAGTGGCTGGTACCTGACTGCAGTGCCTTGCCATCTTGCATCATCGCTTCGATCGTATAGGTCTCGAGAGCGCCGGCAAAGCGCTCATTGGCAGTCTTGATACCCTTGATGACGGGCAACGCCATATATTTCTCGGCGAAGTCAGAGTACACGTTCAACATCTCGATAGCCTTAGCCTCGGCTTCCTCCTTGGTAGCGTGAGCTGTATGGCCCTCTTGCCACAGAAACTCTGCCGTGCGCAGGAACAGGCGCGTGCGCATCTCCCAACGGAAAACGTTGGCCCACTGGTTGATGAGCAGGGGCAGATCACGGTAACTGTTAATCCAGTTACGATATGTATTCCAGATGATAGTCTCGCTGGTAGGACGGATAATGAGTTCCTCCTCGAGGCGTGCCGAGGGGTCAACAACGACACCCTTACCTGCGGGGTCATTCATCAGGCGATAGTGAGTCACCACGGCGCACTCCTTGGCGAAGCCCTCGACGTGGTCGGCCTCACGGCTGAGGAACGACTTGGGGATGAGCAGGGGGAAATAGGCGTTCTGCACACCCGTTGCCTTGAACATGTCATCGAGCGAACGCTGCATCTTTTCCCAGATGGCATAGCCGTAGGGCTTGATGACCATACATCCGCGCACTGCCGACTGCTCGGCGAGGTCGGCCTTGACTACCAGTTCATTATACCATTGAGAGTAATTGTCGGCTCTCTTTGTTAAATCCTTTAATTCTTTTGCCATTGTTGTAATGTGCTTTCTATATTGTTTTGATGATAATTATTTCAATTCTTGGCCTTTTGGCGCATGTTGATGTTTCCCTTCTTGGCCTGCTGGATCATCGTTTTCTCGGGGATGAGGTAAATTTCCAGACGACGGTTGCGCTTACGTTTCTCGACCGAGTCATTCTCGGTGATGGGGTCGGTATCACCCAGCGCATAGGGCACGACGTAGTCCACACTGCCGTTCTCGTCAAACCAGTCGAACACCGCATTGACGCGCTGACGCGTGAGGTTGAGCGTGTATTGCGAACTGCCGGTGTTGTCGCTGTGCATGACGAGCAACATCTTGTAAAAGCCCGGATTGGTGAGTATCCTCAAGAAAGGCTTCAGTTGCGCCTCTCCCAACTTACTGAGCACTGTGTCATTAGGCTCAAACAACTGGCTTGCGGGTATCGTGACAACGATGACCTCGTCGTCGCGCATGACCTCGACCTCATAGTTTGAATGCTTGAAGGCAACAGCCATTTCATACTGGAAAGACTGTATCTTGTCGGCTTGTTTGTCGTTCTTGATCTCGGGGGTGAAAAGGTTCTCGTCGAGCGACATGTCATAGATGTCGTCTTCATGATCTTTGGCCTCGAGTGTCACCGGCGCCGATACCAGCAAGAGCATCAACAGGGTGAGGATATATCGTGATGTGCGTCGCATTGTCATTCTTGCTTTAATCATTAAGTTCTAACAACCCCTGGGGCAAATCCATTATCATCGTTCTGTCATCCACGTCAAACTCGACAATCAGTTCATCGGCGGCAGGAATCATGCACTCTTCCTCGTCACGACTGACGATGAAGATGGCGTTCTCGGTCTGTTCGTCCACCTCGATGATTTCCCCAATCCTGTTCCCTTTTGTGTCCTTCAACTCAAAGCCGATGAAGTAGTCCAGAGGGTAACCATCGGCATCCTCCTCAAAGGAACGCTCAGTATACTCGCGTTTGAGGGCATAGATGTCGGCATTGACGAGCAGCGTTGCCTCGGTCTCGTTATTGATGCCATCGATGGTGAGCAGCACAGTCTGTCCACTCTTGGGGCGACACGCGTTGACGAAGAAGGGCACGAAGATGCCGTCCACCTCGCTCACGAGGCACGAGAGGCTGCGCAATACATCAAAGTCCACGTCGACAGTTGCCGAGATCTCGCCGGCAACACCGTGTGGCTTGTTGTAGTGCCCGATGGATATGAGTTCGTCGCGCGTTATCATTTTTTAAGTTCGCTAATGCCTAAAACCTAATGCCTTTAAAAGCTTACTTCTTTTTTTTCTTCTTGCCTGTGGCTTGAGGTGTCTTCACCACTTGATACTCATGCAGATGATGCGTCTCGGGATCAAGTCTGATCACGCCATGACTGTAACGTTCCAGATCCTTGAAGATCTTGGCATCTTCCACATCCTCGTTGTTGATTTGGAAAATGAGTTTCTTCATGTGGTTGGCGAGCAACATCACCAAGGCATCGCGTTCCTCCCCCTCGGGATAGGTAGCAGCACGCTCAATCATGCGCTCGATGTTCTTGCCATAGTGACGGTATTTGATGGGCTCCAGCTCATAGGTGATGGAATCGGGCTTAGTGTCGAGGCTCTCCTCCCTGATGATGTCATCAAAGGGAAAATCGACATCCAATTTGAAACCGCTCATGATCATGAGGTGATCCCACAATTTGTGCTGATAGTCGGTCTCGGCCCGCAGCTGCGGGAACATGTTGGCCATGTTCTGCACGATGGTGTAGGCGCAGTGGGTGCGCTCATCGCGGTCCTCGATAGTCAGACAATGGTCCACCATCTGCTGAATGTTGCGCCCATACTCGGGCAGCACCAGTTTTTTGAGTTGTGAGTTATAAGTCAACATAATCTGCAAAGATACAATAAAAAATCGGACTGCGAAAATCCACAATCCCGAATCCGCCTGTCAACGCTACAGATTGAGCACCGGATTCTTGGGTTTTGTCGCCTGGAACTCTTTGAGATAGAGCGGCGTGCTGTAGGCCACATCAATGAACTGCTGCTCACGGAAGGCTTTCTCGGCTAGGGCAAGCATATCCACTGCCACCGGCTTGATGCCGCCAATAAAACGCACTCGCTGTTGGGCGAACAATTCTTGCGCTTTATCACTGCCATTGCCCATCATGACAAGGGTGTAGCCATCGTCAAGCAAGGTCTTAAAAGATTGCTCATCGAGAATCATCGCCTGGGGTTCCAGCACCGCTTCAAGCGCAGGCGAATAGGCCGCGGTATAAACCTCCATGCGGCGTGCGTCAATCATCGGGACATAAAGCAAACGCTCTTCATCAATGAAATGGTTGAACATCGCGCTCACGGTGAGCAACTGCAGCGTGTTCACGCCGATGAGCGGCACATCCAGGCCGAATGCCAACCCCTTGGCTTCGCTCAAGCCAATGCGCAGCCCTGTATAAGAACCAGGACCGATACTCACGGCCACTGCATCCAACTTCATCTCTCGTGAATGAGCATAGTCCAGCATATCTTTCACATACTGGCTCAAGAGCGTGGCATGGGTCTGACCCTCGTAGTTCTCACGATGATCCAGCACCTGTCCTTCGCTCGTCAGCGCCACCGAACACACGTCGGTTGAAGTCTCTATGTTCAAGATTGTAGCCATCTGCTTGATTAAAAAACGTGCAAAGGTACAAAAAAGTATAGAGATGAGTGCCTAGAGTAAAGAGTTTTTTTGTAAAACGGCTTTTTTGGAAGTTCAAATAAGAAGTGCGAAAGGAGTTTCTAATGGTGCGTTAGCTGTAAAACATGAAAAACGCACCGGGGAACGCCAAGCGGCAAGGGGCAGA